>JBKOZS010000244.1:0-9151 GCA_046726015.1 Acidobacteriota bacterium | reverse complement strand
ATCTGGCTGGCGGCGGCCGCGCTCATCATGGGAGGCGGCATATGGTCGATGCACTTCGTCGCCATGCTCGCCTTCGTGATGCCGATGCCGATGTCCTACGACGTCGGCTTGACCGTCATTTCCCTCATTCTGGCGATCTTGGCCGCGAGCGGCGGCTTCTACGTCATCAGTCGCCCGGGCGTATCGCGCCCCCGTTTCATCCTCAGCGGCGTCTTCATGGGCATCGCCATTTCCGGCATGCACTACACCGGCATGGCGGCCATGCGCGGGCCCGTCGAATTGAGCTACGACCGCCTGTGGGTCGCGCTCTCCGTGATCATCGCGATCGGCGCGGCGACGGCGGCGCTGTGGCTGGCGTACCGAACCACGGAGGCGGGCCAGAAGCTCGCCGCCGCCATCGTCATGGGCGTCGCCATTTCCGGCATGCACTACACCGGGATGCGGGCCACCTTCTTCACCGCCCACACCACGATGCAGGATGCGCACGAGGATGGGACTCTCGATCGGAACGCCCTGACGCTGGCGATCGCCGGTTTCACGCTCGCCGATCTGGCGGCCCTGTTCGCCTCCGTGTCCAAGCGCAAGCGCGCCGACGAGGCCCTGCGTCAGACGCAGGCGGATCTTGCCCATATCCAACGGGTCACCACCATGGGAGAGCTGGCGGCCTCGATTACACATGAAGTCATGCAGCCGCTCGCAGCGGGAATCACCCATTCCGAGGCGGCCTTGCGCTGGCTGGGTGCCCAGCCGCCACATCTGGACGAGGTCCGGCAGGCGGTTGGTTGTGCCGTCAAGGACGAAAGGCGTGCGGCCGAGATCATCGACCGCATCCGTATCCTCATCAAGAAGGAGCCCTTGCGGAAGGATGCCGTGGAGCTCAACGAAGCGATCGTTGAGCTCATTGCCCTGACCCGTGGCGAAGTGATGAAAAACAATGTCTCGGTGCAGACGCAACTCGCGGAGGGCTTGCCGCTCATTCAAGGAGATCGAGTCCAACTGCAGCAAGTGATCCTTAACTTGATCATCAACGCCGTCCAAGCGATGAGCGGTGTCAGCGACGGGCCGCGCGGGTTGTTGATCCGCACTGGGAAAGATGCATCGGACAGAGTGCTCGTCGCTGTGCAGGATTCTGGCCCGGGACTGAACCCGGGGAGTTTTGAACGCCTGTTCAAGTCGTTCTACACCACCAAGCCCGGCGGCATGGGCATGGGGCTATCGATCTGCCGTTCGATTGTCGAAGCTCACGGGGGACGCATATGGGCCACCCCGAACGCCGGGCCGGGCATCACCGTGCAATTCACTTTGCCGATCAACGATCAAGCAACGACAGAGGAGACGACACGAGAGGAGCGAACGAGACGCCAGGCGCCCGAGGCAGCCAGGGCCGGATCCGCCACGGCATCGGGGATGGGTATCTCGTGACTAGCACGCCGCGGTTCAGGTTTGCCTTGCCAAATCCAACAACCGGACGCGCTCCAGCGCGTTCCAGCCGTCATTGCGACGAGCGGCAGCCACTCCGGCAGCTGTCGCTCGAGATCGGCGCGATCGAGGAAGCGCCGCTGTTTGAAAAACGAGCTTCAGCCTCTTTCCGGTCGAGCCCATCCAGTCGCAAAGTACGGCGCTCGTCCTCGATCTGGTGCCGCCGCCCGACCAGATCAAGGCGTGTTCCGATCAGGGAGTCGACTACTACTGGAACGGCTCGAGTGTGTCTACTCGCCCGGCAGTCCCATCCTGATCGACGTCGGCGGCAAGGGCTGCCGTCTGACGAGCGTGGCCGATGGGGTCCTGTTCGACATTGACGGCGACGGCATGCGGAGCAGGTCTCATGGACGGCGCGCGGCGCCGAAGACGCCTTCCTCGCGTCAATCACAACGGCAATGGCCGGATCGATGACGGCACGGACGTTTTCGGCACGGCGACACCGGTCTTAAATGGAGCATCGACCGCCGCGAACGCGTTCGAAGCCCTGCGCTTCTATCAAGTGGACGGTCGGAGTGGTCCTGCGTTTACGGATATGGACCGGTGCTATTGCTCTAAGACGCGAGCGATGAATTCCGGAAGATAGGCGCGGGCGTCGCCTGGAAGGTCCGGCTCCCACGCGACGCCCGGGAGAGGTTTACTTCTTGCCGCTCGTCCCTTCGCTGATTTCCAAGCGCCGCCCTCGAGTCACCTGTTCGGGCGGCGCCGGCATCCTGATCTCGAGTACGCCATCCTTGAATGTCGCCTTGGCCTGATCGGTCATGGCGCCTTCCGGCAGTGGGATGGTGCGGTAGAAGCTTCCGTAGCTGCGCTCGCTGCGGTACACGCCTCCACGTTCCTCCTCGTGCTCGTGGCGACGTTCACCGTGGATGATGATCGCATCGTCGGTCACGTCCACCTTGACATCGTCCTTGCTGAGGCCTGGCAGGTCCGCATGAACGATCAGTTCGTTACTGCGTTGCGAGACCTCGACCTGGGGTGTCCATGCGATGGCATCGCCCATCGCGGACGGTCGCGTCCACCCGTGCCCGAGCCCGAAATCGTCGAACATGCGTTCCATTTCGTCCGCAAAACGCTCGAGCATCCGAAATGGACTAGCGACGCCGGACGACCGGCGCGTCAGTTGCTGCTCTTTCCGCGGAGCGAGATCGGAAGATTTCTCAGCCATACGTGCTCCTTTCCTCGATTCGGACGATCGTCACGCCATCTCTGGCCGTCCGAACAGCATCGCCGCATGCGCAGCGGAGGCGACTGGCGTGGCGTTCGATCCGAGCAGATCCTCGTGAATGGGGGACAAACTTCGCGGCTTAGTGCAAGAGGAGGATGGACTACGCGAGACGACGAACGCATGCGCGATCCCAAGTCTCGACTACTGCCGTGCCGCCCATAGGCCATTGGAGCGGCGGATCGGAAAGCACATTATGAACCATGAACCGACGAACGCGACGGCAACTCGGAATTTTCTCGCCGACGCAATGTCCGAAGGTCAGCTGACCTATCGCATCGCTGAAGATCCTGCAGACGGGTTGGCCCTTCCGTGCGTTAGCCGCACAAGCGGGACGCCTTGGAGCGCCGTCGCGGGCGCCGGAGGAGATTGCCGAGACCCTGGGCGTCGCGAGCGCGGTGAAGGCGGGAGCGAGGCTTGTCTTCTCCGCAACGCGTGACGGATGCGCGACCGGACGCTCGCGAGGCATTGACAGTCGTCCCAAAAGCGGCTGACTGCCAGGTCGAAGGTGATCGCACCGCTCGCGTTCCGGCGCGCCGTCGGTGGGAAGTCCCGCATCGATCGACGAGGCACTGGACGAGGTGAGACTCTTTGCGCGTGGAAAATACAGCTCGCGCGAACGAGTGACGTCCGCCGCCGAGGTCACTTCGGCAGAGACAACCGCAGACGATGCGCATCGTTGCCGATCACCATATGCGCTCGGACGATAGCCTGACGCAGAGGCGAACGGATCACGCGACCAATCCGGCCGGTGCAAACTGTAGGTCGGTTACGATCCAGACCGACTGGACAGCATGAGCCGCAAATGGTCGATCACCGCAGTCAGGGTGCGTCGATCATCGGGTCCGGCGGCTACCGGAAAATGCGATGCCACTGTCCGCGTGCCGTCCACTTCCAGCGCCTCGATCGTCACGTACTGAACGCCTCTGCGCATCACTGTCGGCCAGGCGTTGTCATCTCGCACGTGAAGTGCGTAGCGCGTGCCGCCCACTTCAATCACCGTGTTATTAATGGCTTCTATCAGAGACGCCGATAGAGTCATCGCGGCAATCGGCCACCGTTCGCTTCGTTACTCGTCGATCGACCGCCAATTGTCTCGCCGGGGCGAACCCGGAAGAAGCGATAGAACGACCCGCTCACGAGCACGACGCGAGCGTCGTCATCGCGTCGGAGCAACGGAACGGTCTCGACATCGCCCGCGCGCCCCTCAAGGGCACGTCGATATCCCGTTCACGTTGCTGCGCACGCACTGCGCTGCGTTGCATGCGCCGCGTGGCGCGGTGGCAAGAATTGCGCAGAGGCACAGACGGCAATGACACCGGGTGGCGACGTCGATGGAAATCGGTAAACGTGCGGAAGCCGCACGGAAGAAGCGCGGCCGAGCGGTCGCACCTGTTGAGGCCTTCGTATCGGGTATCGGACCAGGCCGGCGATATCGCGAATCTGCGGTCGCTCCATAAGGGGTCGCGCATCAGAATATCGGCGAGCGTCTCGGACTGACAAGCGCGGATCGTGTCAGTACGATCGCGACGCGTTGTCTGCGGTCTCCCCTACACGTAATTCATGGATTGTCCGATAGCGACGCGGTGCGCGCCCTGATATTCCTGCGGCCTAAGGGAAGTGAAAATCTATAATCGAAGGCTACGCGTCACCACACCTCGTCCGGTGCTCGCCTTTCGGGTCGCGAGGGTTCGGTCAGGCAGCAACGTGGGCGCGCGCGCCAGCCACGGCAGATCGTCGCTTGCACCTGCCCGGCTGCGATGCTACAGCCGTGAGCACGACCGCAGCGGGTCTCGTCGGCGCCTACGACGACAGGGTGGTCGTCCTCTCCATCATCATCGCCATTGCTGCGTCGTTTGCGGCGCTGGATCTCGCCGGCCGCGTCAGCGCCAATCCCGGACGTGATCGCCCTGTGTGGCTCCTGGGCGCTGCCTTCGCTCAGGGAGTCGGCATCTGGTCGATGCACTACACCGGGGTGCTCACCTTCAAGCTGCCGGTGCCTGTGTGGTACGACTGGCCGACGGCGCTCGCCGCGTTCACGATTGCCTTTGCCCAGGCCTTCCTCGCGTTCATGGTCGTGAGCCGTCCGCGGATGCCAGCGGTTCGTACGGCGATTGCCGCTCTCTTGATGGGGACTGCAATCGCCGGCCTTCACTACACCGCGATGGCCTCGATGCGGCTGGCTGGAGAGTGCCACTATTCGACGCCGCTCGTCGCCCTGTCGGTTGTGTTTGCGATCGCCTTCTCATGGTTGTGGCTGCGCTTGACGTTCACGTTTCGCCTCGGCGTCGCCGCGCTGCAGCGTGCCGGTGGTGCGCTGGCGATGGGTGCGGCGCTGTGCGTGATGCATTACACCGCGATGTCGGCCGCGAGATTCACCGCGTCGTCGAACGTTCCCGACCTCTCGCACGCGGTGCGGATCTCGTTTCTCGGCGTCGTCGCTATCGCCGCGACGGCCCTAACCGTGCTCTCAATCGCGGTCAGCATCTGCGCTGTCAATCGCATCAAGCAGCATCGTGAAGCGTTGCGCGCGACGACGGAGCAGCTCCGAGCGCTCGCGAAGAATGCCAGTCTGACTCGCGAGCAGGAGGCTGCCCGCATCGGCCGTGAGCTGCACGACGAGCTTGGTTCGGCACTGACCGGACTCAAGTGGGACGTCGAGTCGATCGCCAACGCGCTCGCGCAGCCAATAGACGAGCACACCGCCGCTCGCCTCCGCGACCAGCTCGGGGCGACGCTCAAAGTGATCGATTCGATCATCGGCGCCGTGCGCCGCATCGCATCGGAGCTGCGCCCGCGCATTCTCGATGATCTTGGCGTCGTCGAGGCGATCGAATGGCAGGCGCAGCAATTCGAGGCGCGCACTGGCATCGCGTGTCATTGCAACTGCTCGGTCGAGGGTGTCGAGCTGTCGAAGGAAACATCAACGGCGATCTTCCGGATCTTTCAGGAAGCGCTCACGAACGTCCTGCGGCACTCAGGTGCGACAGAGGTTCACGTCAGCGTCTCCGTCAAAGCCAATGTGTTTATCCTGTGTGTCCGAGACAACGGACGCGGCATCACCGACGACGAGAAGTCAGCGGATGACGCCATGGGCCTGCTCGGCATGCGCGAGCGCGCGGCGCTGATTGGCGCGACGGTTGATATCATTGGATCGCTGGGCGAAGGCACGGAAGTGACGGTGCGACTGCCGCTCGGACGCCAGGGACCGACGAAAGATGTGACCACGCAATGGAGAAACGGTGAGACGAGTGCTTCTGGTCGATGACCATCAAGTGGTTCGGGACGGCGTAAAGAGCATTCTGCACGAGCAGATGACGCCCGTTGTGTTTGGCGAGGCCAGTACGGCCGCGGATGCGATGATGCTCGCGCGAGACCAGGAGTGGGATCTCGCGGTGATCGACATTTCCCTCGGCGGCAGAAACGGCCTCGAGGTCGTGCGGGACATCAAGCAGCTCCGGCCGCGGTTGCCTGTCCTCGTGTTGAGCATGCACGGTGAGGAACAGTATGGCCGGCGCGCGTTCCGGGCCGGAGCCACCGGATACATCACGAAGGACAAGTCCCGGGTTGAGTTGGCCGCAGCGATGAAGAGGGTGATGGGCGGAGAGCCGTACGTCAGCGATGAATTGGCTGCTCGTCTCGCGACCGACCTGGCGCGCGATCATCACTGGCCGCCGCACGACGCTCTCTCCGATCGTGAATTCGAAGTGATGCGGCTGATTGCGTCCGGACGCACCGTGGGTGAGATCGCGGCGCTGCTTTCGCTCAGCGACCGGACGATCAGCACCTACCGCGCGCGACTGCTTGAAAAGCTCGGCATGAAAACCAACGCCGAACTGACCCATTACGCGGTCGTCCACCAACTGGTGGACTGAGCCCATCGTTACCCCGCGCTGTAGGGCAAGCAATGACAGAACGACAGCATCCGCCCTGATACTCGCGGCCTGCGCAGGCCGATACACTCCTGATGTGCTGATTGCAAGCTGTTCCTGGCCAACGACACGAAACCCATCTGTTGATGCCAGACCGTCTCGGGATCCGAAGCCGGACCGGGACTCGTCCTCGATGGAATCGCGGCGGGTTGACACACCCATATGCTGCATCGTTGAGCTGGACGACGAAACAGGAATCGTGCGTGTGCGGTTCTCGAGCGCCTCAGATATTCACGATCTTTGGGCGGCCGTCGGTGCAATCCGAAAACACATCGCGTATCGACCCGTCGATGGCGTGCTACTCGACGTCCGGCGGCTCGATTACCTGCCATCCTGTGCGGACTCGCGTAACCTCGCGACGGAGCTGGTCCGCTCTCTCGGCCGACGCCGGCTCGCGCTTGTGACCGATTCAGGGGTTGTGGCGTCAGCGATGGCGCAGACACTTGCTCTGCAGGCGTCCGCCCGCGGTGTGAACGTGGACCTCTTCCAGGGAGAATCCGCAGCGCTGACCTGGCTTGAGCATCCTGACGCTCTCTAGGCAGAGCCGCAGCGCCGTTGCACAAGAGCGATCGGCGGCACGTGTCACGTTCGGTCTCACCGACGTACACCGAGATGGCCCTTGAATTTCGTCGGCGTCGGCGCGGACGGCGGCGCATGAGCCCTCCTGCTCAGCGCATGGCGTCGCTAAGGCCGGCGCCGACGAAAGTGAGAGCGCCGGATCATTCGAATCGAGCGCTGCAGGATCGACGTCGTAGCCCTGCTCCTGGGAGTGACCGGAGTCTAGTCGTGCCGAACACAAAAACGATCCTGTTGGTGGAGGATGAACCCACGATCCGTCAGCTACTCGCGACCGCGCTGGAGCGTTCCGGCTACCGCGTTCTGCAAGCACGCACGGGCCGTGAGGCACTTGAAGTCTTCGATGACACGGTTGACCTCCTGCTCACCGACATGCGATTGCCCCACGTTGGTGGCGCGGAGCTGATTCAGCAGTTGCGGGCGCAACGGCCCACGCTGAAGATTCTCTCGATCTCGGGATTCGCGTTGAACGCCCCACCGCGGGATGTTCCATTCCTCGCGAAGCCCTTCACGCGAGACGTTCTGCTCAACGCCGTCCGCGCGACACTCGGCGACGAACGATCCGCGTAAGACGATGAGCGCATACGTAACATCGCGAATCGAATAGAAGCCCTCCCACATTCCGAGATATTCTCCGACCGTCGAACTCACCGTCTGCTTGCCGCTGACGTTTTTGCTGCGAGCATCAAGCGGCGATGACGATCCTGGTCGCATCCAGTAACGAACAGCATCCGTGCGTATCTGACGCAGACGTGCTGATGTGGCACACATGCGCACAGATGCCGCATTGATGCAGTCCGCCCACGCGTGCGTAGAGCGACGCGCAGCTTGGCATGCCGTTGGCACGTATCTGTCGCCCAGTCTCAAGTGTCCCGACACAAGCGCTTATGCGACTGGCACTGTACTAGTGATCGTTCGCTGCGGAAATTGGATCGTCAGCTGCAGCTTGTGTCTTCCTCTTAGGCGGCCCATGGCTCAGATGTTGAGTATCGACTCACTGTTAACAGTCACCACGGAATCGGTCGACAGTGTCCCTGGTGCGATCGGACTAAAGGACGTCAACTCGGGCGCAACCGTCCTGGTGGTCGACGACGATAAGACAGTCGCCGCACTATTTACCCGAGTGCTGACCGCGCATGGCTATGCGGTCCGAGTCGCCGACGACGGCCCGCGGGCACTGGGGGCCGTGAAAGAGTACGCGCCTGACGTGGTGCTACTGGACGTCGGACTCCCGAGATTGAACGGGGTTGAGGTGTGCCGCCATCTGAAGCGAGAGGCGGCCACGCGGCTGTTACCGGTCGTCCTGATGACCGGCCTCGACCAGGACGCCCATCGGATCGAGGGACTCGAGGCCGGCGCGGACGACTCCTCGGCAAGCCGGTAGGCACGCGAGAGCTGCTGGCCCGCCTGCGATCGCTGGTTCGCGTGAAGCGATACACGGACGATCTCGATTCAGCAGCCTCCATCATCATGATGCTGGCAGTCATGATCGAAGGCCGAGATGGGTATGCGCACGGTCACTGTCATCGAATCGCGAACTATGCAACGGCGTTTGGTCGAAGGCTTGGGCTCGGAACCGATGATCTCCAATCACTCCACCGGGGCGGTTTCCTGCACGACATCGGGATGCTCGCGATTCCAGACCATCTGCTGAAGAAAGAGGGCCCGCTCTCAGCCGACGAATACAAGCTGGTCACATCGCATACCGTGAGTGGTGATCGACTGTGTGCGAACTTGCGATCGTTGGCGTCGGTTCGGCCGATTGTCCGACATCACCATGAGAAGTGTGACGGTTCGGGCTACCCAGATGCGTTGCGCGGTGATGCGATTCCGCTGCTGGCGCAAATTTTGGGCATTGTCGACTTGTATGATGCCGTGACGACACGTCGTCCCTACCAGGATGCCAAACCGAGCGAGGCGGCGTTTGGAATTTTGAAAA
>JBKOZS010000243.1:0-11349 GCA_046726015.1 Acidobacteriota bacterium | reverse complement strand
GTGACGATAAGCTTTCCGGACGCCGAGGGCAAGTGGGTACGCGCGAAAACGGTTGCGGCGGCGGCCGGCGCCGGGGACAATCGCGGGCGGATCGGCGGCGGGACGGGGGAAGACGCGTGGAGACCCTCCTGCGGTTGACCGGGATTACGAAGTCGTTCGGCGGCGTGCGGGCGCTCAAGGGCGTCTCGTTCGACCTGCGCGCCGGCGAAGTGCACGCGCTGGTGGGAGAGAACGGGGCCGGCAAGTCGACCTTGATCAAGATCATGGCGGGAGCGGTCGCCCGCGACTCCGGCTCGATCGAGATTGCCGGACACCGTGTCGCCCACCTCGACCCGCACGTGGCGCGTAACCACGGGATTGCCGTCATCTATCAGCAGCCCGCGCTCTTTCCGCACCTGACCGTGGCGGAGAACATCGCGCTGACCTTCGAGTCGGCGAGCGTCTGGCGGCGCGTCGACTGGGACGCGCGCCGCCGTCGGGCCAAGGAGCTGCTGGACCGCGTCGGCGCGAGGATCGATCCCGATCGCGCGGTCGAGACGCTGAGCATGCCCGAGCAGCAGATCGTCGAGATTGCCAGGGCCATCGGCGGTGACGCGCGGGTCGTGATCATGGACGAGCCCACTGCGTCGCTGGCCGAGCGCGAGGTCGAGCACCTGTTCGGCGTGATCGCGCGGCTGCGGGAGCACGGCGCCGGCATCATCTATATCTCTCATCGCCTCGAGGAAGTCTTCACGATCGCGGATCGCATCACCGTCCTGCGCGACGGCGAGAGCGTCGGTACGTGGCCTGCGAGCGAGACCGACCGTGCCAGCCTGATCCGGCTGATGGTGGGACGCGAATTGTCGGCGGTGTTTCCGAAGCGAAACGTCACGCCCGGTGAGCATGCGCTTGCGGTACGCGGGCTCAGGCATCGAGCCAGCGGCGTGTTCGACATCTCGTTCAGCGTGCGGCGCGGCGAAATCCTGGGTCTTGCAGGCCTCGTCGGCTCCGGGCGCACCGAGGTGGCAGAAATCCTGTTCGGCCTGCGCCCGGCCGACGAAGGGGACATCTGGATCAATGGCGCAACCGTGCGCATCACGTCACCACCGCAGGCGATTGCGCTCGGCCTCGGATACGTTCCCGAAGATCGCCGTCAGCACGGCGTCGTGCTGGACATGTCGATCGCGTCCAACACGACGCTTGCCAGCCTGAAGGGTGTGGCCCGAGCCGGTCTCATCGATCGCGGGGCGGAGCGCGCGACCGCCACGCGCTACGTCGATCAGCTTCGCATCAAGGCGCCATCGGTCGACGCGGACGTGGGATCGTTGTCCGGAGGCAATCAACAAAAAGTCGCGCTGGCGCGATGGCTGGCGACCAGCCCCTCGGTTTTGATCCTTGACGAGCCGACACAGGGGGTCGATGTCGGATCGAAGGCCGAGATTCACGAGCTGATGGGCACGCTCGCCGGGCGCGGCCTGGCGATCATCATGATTTCATCGGAGATGCCCGAGATCCTCGGCATGAGCGACCGCATCGCCGTGATGCGCGCCGGGACGATTCGCGGCACGCTCACGCGTGCCGAGGCCACGCAGGACAAAGTACTGGAGCTCGCCATTGTCTGACCGCCGCGTCGTGTCCGTCGCGTTGACGATCGCGGCGCTCTGCGCCGTGCTCGCCGCGTACGCGCCGGGATTCTTCAGCCGCGAGAACCTCGGCGACCTGCTGCTGGGCAACCTGCCGGTGCTGATCGTCGCGATGGGCGCCACGCTCGTCATCCTGTCCGGCGAGATCGACATCTCGGTCGGCTCGGTGTTCGCGATCTGCGGCGTCGTTGCCGGGCTGCTCGCGCTGGCAGGTTCACCGATGCTCGCGACGATCGTGCTGACGTGCGCAGTGGGAGCGGCGCTGGGCGCGCTCAACGGCGTGCTCGTCGCGTATGCCGCGCTCCCGTCGATCGTCGTGACGCTGGCAACCATGGTTGCGTTGCGTGACGGGCTGCGCTGGGCCACGCAAGGTGCATGGGTGCAGAACCTGCCGGCCAGCTTCCAGTGGTTCGGGCTGTCGCAGTCCGCGTACCCGTTCGTCGCCTGCGCAATTGCGATCGCGCTGCACGTGTCGCTCTCGTATGTGTTGCGGCACATTGCCGCCGGTCGCGCCGTGTATGCCACCGGGTCGGATCCGGATGCCGCGCGCCTGGCCGGCTTCAATCCCTCGTTCGTCAGGTTCGCGGTGTTCACGATTGGCGGCGCGCTGACCGGCCTTGCCGCACTCCTCAATGCCGTGCGGTTCAACCAGATTCCCAGCAACGCGGGCATCGGCCTGGAAATGAAAGTGATCGCCGCGGTGGTGGTCGGAGGCGTGGCGATTCGCGGCGGGCGCGGGACGCTCACCGGCACGCTGCTCGGTCTGGTCCTGCTCGCGCTCATCGGCCCCGCGCTCGTGTATCTCGGCATCAGCGCTTACTGGGAGCGCGCGTTTCTGGGCGCCATCATTCTCGCCGCGGTCGCGCTCGACGCGTGGCGCGCGCGGCGCCGGCGACCCTCCGTCTCGCTCGCGGTGCAGGCCTCCTGATGCGCAGACACGGGCAATGGCTCACCAACAGCGAGTGGATCCTGCTCGTCGCGCTGCTGGTCCAGATCGTGGTGTTCTCGGCCATCGCGCCGAACTTCTTGACGCTCGCCAACGTCTTCGAAGTGCTTCGCGTCAGCGTGGAACTCGGGCTGCTGGCGATCGCGCTGACCCCTGTGATCGTCAGCGGGGGTATCGATCTGTCGGTTGGCGCAATGATGGGGCTGTCGGCAGTGGTGTTCGGTGCGGCAGCGCGCGACTGGCACCTGGGGATTGGCGTGGCCGCCATGCTCGCGCTGCTGGTCGGCGCCGGTGGCGGTGCCCTCAATGCCCTCCTCGTCTCGCGGCTCGATCTTCCGCCGCTGATCGTGACGCTCGGATCCCTGTCGCTCTTTCGCGGGATCGCCGAGGGGCTCACGCACGCCGCGGTGAACTATACGGATTTCCCGCGGTCATTTCTTGCGCTCGGACAGGGATATCTCTGGGGTGTGCTGCCGGCGCAGCTGCCGATCTTCATCGCCGCGTTCGCTGCGTATACGATCCTGCTCCACCGCTCGGTGCTTGGCCGGGCGCTCTACGCCATCGGGTTTTCGCCGGCGGGAGCGCGGTACGCCGGCATCCCGGTGCAGCGGCGCGTCGGACTCGTGTATCTCCTGTCCGGCCTCATGGCGAGCGTGGCGGCCATCGTCTATGTCGCGCACATGGGGCAGGCGCGGTCGGACGCCGGTACCGGTTACGAACTCGACGCGATCACCGCGGTCGTGCTCGGCGGAACCTCGGTGTTCGGCGGACGCGGCACGCTGTGGGGCACGCTGTTCGGGCTCCTCGCGCTCAGCGTGCTGCGCAATGGCCTGCAGCTCGCGGCGCTGCCGTCGGAGCTGGCGGGCGTACTGACGGGCACGCTGCTGCTCGTGACGATCGCCATCGATCGTGTCAGGATGGGCGCGCGGGCGGCGGCGGCGCCGGTAACGGAGGAACTCGACGTGAGAAACAGCCAGGTGGCGGTGCTCTGCGCAACCATGCTCGCTGGCGCGCTGATCGTCGCCGGCACCAACGTGTGGCTGGTGCGGTCCATTGCCCCGGTCGAAGGCCGAAGTGCAGCCGGAGTGGCGCAGCCATCCGCTCAGCCCGCGCCGAGCCCCGCGGCCCGCCGGCCGGTGATTGCGATGATGCCGAAGGCGAAGGGGGACCCCTATTTCATCAGTTGCCGGGCCGGCGCCGAGGAAGCGGCGCGGGAGCTGGGCGTCGAATTGATCTGGGACGGCCCGACCAGCCTCGACGCGGCGCGCCAGAACGAGCTCATCGAGAACTGGATTACACGCAAGGTCGACGCGATTGCGGTTGCCGTCGAGAACCGCGGCGGCATTTCATCCGTGCTGCGGAAGGCACGCGAGCGCGGCATCAAGGTCCTGACGTGGGATGCGGATGCCGAGGCGGATACGCGCGACTTTTTCGTGAACCAGGCCACACCGGAGGGGATCGCGAATGCGCTGACGGATGAAGCCGCACGGTTGCTCGGCGGCAAGGGAGAGTTCGCCATCATCACCGGCGCGTTGAGCGCCGCCAACCAGAACGAGTGGATCGCGAACATCCGGAAGCGCCTTGCCGAGAAGTACCCGGACCTGAAGCTCGCGACGATCCGTCCCAGTGACGACGATCGCGACAAGGCGTTCGCGGAGACGCAGACGATTCTTCGCGTCTACCCCGCGGTGAAGTTGGTCATGGCCATCTCGGCGCCGGCGGTGCCAGGATCGGCGGAAGCGGTTCGGCAGGCGAATCGCGGCGGCGACGTGAACGTGATCGGCCTGTCGCTGCCGAACATCAACAAACCGTACGTGCACGGGGGTGTCGTGCAGGCGGTGATCCTCTGGAACACGAAAGATCTTGGATACCTGACCGTGCTGTCCGCGGCGAAGCTCGTGCAGAACACGTTTGCGCCCGGGGCCAGCTCGATCGAGGCCGGCCGGCTCGGCACTATCGAAGTGCGGGGCTCCGAGATTATCCTCGGCGCGCCACTGCTGATGAATAAGGCGAACATCGATCGGTACGACTTTTAAGGAGCTGTCATGCAGACGCGCCAGGCAGATCTCATTCACGCGGTCCTGGATTCCTTCCGCATCGAGCTGCCGTCATGGGGGTTTGCGAATACCGGCACCAGATTCGGCAAGTTCCTCCAGCCGGCGGCCGCGTCGACCCTCGAGGAAAAGTTCAGCGATGCGGGCCACGTGCACGCGGTAACGGGCGTGTGTCCGACGCTGGCGCTTCACGTGTTGTGGGATCTGCCGGACGGCGCCGCGAGCAGCGCTGACGTGAAGCGGCTGTCCGCGAAGTATGGGGTGCGGCCCGGCTCGATTAATCCCAACCTGTTCCAGGACCAGCACTACAAGTTCGGATCGTTTGGCAATCCGGATCCGATGGTGCGCGACGCCGCGCGGCGTCACGTGAAGGACAGTATCGAGATCGCGCGCGCGCTCGACAGCCGTGACATCTCATTGTGGTTTGCTGATGGGTCGAACTATCCGGGCTCCGCCAACATCCGGCAGCGCCGCGCGTGGTTCATTGAATCACTGCAGGCAAGCCATGCCGCGCTGACGTCCGGGCAGCGGCTGCTCGTCGAATACAAGCCGTTCGAGCCCGCCTTCTACCATACCGACATTGGCGACTGGGGGATGGCGCTGTTGCTCGCGCGCGCCGCGGGACCGCAGGCACGCGTGCTGGTCGACACCGGGCATCACTACCTGTCGCAGAACATCGAGCAGATCGTCGCATGGCTCCTCGCCGAAAACATGCTCGGTGGATTCCACTTCAACGATCGGCGGTATGCGGACGACGACCTGACGCTCGGGTCGATCGATCCCTACCAGGTGTTCCGCATCTTTCACGAGATCCGGCTGTTCGAGCACGAAACCGGAAGCCGCGCCGACATCGCGTACATGGTCGATCAGAGTCATAACCTCAAGGGCAAGGTCGAGGCCATGATTCAGACGGTCACGATGGCGCAGGACCTCTTTGCAAAGGCGGCGATCGTCGATCACAGCGCACTGTTGTCCGCCCAGCGACAGTCCGACATCGTGCGCGCGGAAGCGGCGCTTCAGGACGCGTTTGCAACCGATGTCCGTCCGGCGGTGCGCGACTGGCGGGTGGGCCGCGGCCTCCCGGCGGATCCAATGCAGGCATTCCGCGAGAGCGGGTATCTGGAACGTATTACCGCCGAGCGTGCCTCCACGCGCCCCGCCGGGGCATCGTCTTACGCGTAATCTCGGTGAGGAATTCAAACGGAGAGGAGAAGAGGCAATGTTCAGGACGGCTTCTCGGGTTGTCGCTGCGGTGGGATTGTTGCTGGCTGGCTACGTCGTCGGGCGCATGACGACGAGTGACGTGTCCGCGCAGCAGTCGTCGAACCGCGTGTTCGAGCTGCGCACCTACACGACACCGGAAGGCAAGCTCGACATGCTGAATGCCCGGTTCCGGGATCACACCCGCAAGGTCTTCGACAAGTACAACATGACCAGCATCGGGTACTGGGTCCCCGTCGACCGCCCCAACACGTTGATCTATATCCTTGCGCACCCGAGCGTCGAAGAGGCGAAGAAGAACTGGGCGTCGTTCGGGGCCGACTCCTACTGGCAGAAGGTGAAGACGGAAACGGCGGCCCAGGGACTGACCGGAATCAAGGTTGAATCCGTCTTTATGCAGCCAACTGATTATTCAGCAATAAAATAGCGGTTTCAGGTAAACGCCGCGGCAGGGCCTGTCGTCCTTGCAGAGACAGGCCTTTCCTTACGCCGAATGCCAAGCCAGTTGAACAAAGTTCTCGTCGTGACGCTGTTGACCCTGTGCCTCGGGGCATGCTCCTCGGAAAAGGGGGCGAGCCCGGGGGGGACTGCGTCGGCTGAAGGCCGCGGCGCGGGGGGTGGCGGGCGAGGCGGCCGCGGCGGCGGAGGCACGGTTCCCGTGGTCACGGCGAAAGCCCAGGCGAAGAGCGTTCCCCTAACGCTGCCGGCGGTCGGCGCCGGCGAGGCGCTCTCGACCGTCCAGATCCGTGCGCAGGTCACCGGGCAGCTGAGCCAGATTCATTTCGCGGAAGGCCAGGAGGTGAAGAAGGGACAGCTCCTCTTCACGATCGATCCGCGGCCGTTCGAGACCGCGCTTGCGCAGGCGCAGGCGGTGCTCGCGCGGGATACCGCGACCGCCAACAACGCGCAGTCGCAGCGCGCGCGGTACGAAGACCTCTACCAGCGCGGCCTGATTCCGCGGGATCAATACGAGACGGCGACGGCCGGCGCCGAAGCCCTCCAAGCCACGCTCCAGGCCGATCGCGCGGCTGTCGACAACGCCAAGCTCAATCTGCAGTACACGCGAATCGCGGCCCCCATCTCCGGCCGCACGGGATCGGTGAACCTGCACGAAGGAGACTTGGTCCGCGCCAACGACACGACGCCGCTTCTCGTCATCAACCAGATGTCCCCGATCTACGTGACGTTCTCGGTGCCTGGCCGATATCTCGGCGACATCCGCCGTTACCAGGCGCAGAAGCCGCTCTCGGTTGAAGCGCGCGTGCAGCCTGGAACCGTGCCTCCCGCCGGGAGCAACGCGCCAAACACGACGCCGACCAGCGGAGGGGCGTCGTCGACCGAGAGGCCGGTGCCAGGCGCGCCGATTCCGGTAGACGCCGGTAAGGTGACCTTCATCGACAACGCTGTCGATCCGACGACGGGCACGATCAAACTGAAAGCTACGTTTCCCAACGCGAATCGCACGATCTGGCCGGGACTCTTCGTGCAGGTCGCGCTGCAACTCACAACCGATCCGGACGCGATTGTCGTTCCAGCCGTCGCCGTGCAGACTTCCCAGCAGGGACAGTACGTCTACGTCATCAAATCGGATCGCACCGCCGAACTGCGCAACGTGCAGATCGATCGCCAGCAGGGCGAGGAAACGGTCATTGCGCAGGGCCTCTCGGCTGGCGAAGAGGTCGTGACCGACGGACACCTGCGTCTGACGCCAGGTGCTCGCGTCAGCGTGCCTGGTGAGTCGGGCGGCAGCGGCCGCCGCGGTGCGGGCGCCGATGGCGGTGGCGCCAGCGGCGGGCGCAGCGGTGAAGGCCGGCGAGGCGGATACTGAATCGCTGTAGGGCGCCTCTTTAGAGGCGTCGCCGTCGTCTCTTCAGCGGCTTGCGGATCGGAAAAGACCAGACGAGGACCCATGAACATCGCTGAACCGTTCATCCGTCGGCCGGTAGCCACGACGCTGTTCGTGCTGACGATCCTCATCTTCGGCATCATGGGCTATCGGCTGCTGCCCGTCGCAGACCTGCCCACCGTCGATTTTCCGACGCTCCAGGTCAGCGCCAATCTGCCCGGCGCCAATCCCGAGACGATGGCGAACACGGTTGCGACGCCGCTCGAAAAGGCGTTCACGACCATCCCGGGCATCTCCTCGATCAGTTCGAACAGCGGTCAGGGCAACACCAACATCACGCTCCAGTTCGATCTGAGCCGTGACATCGACTCCGCCGCGCAGGACGTGCAGTCGACGATCTCGCGCGCGCAGCGCGGCCTGCCGCCCAGCATGCCTTCGCCGCCGTCCTTCCGGAAGCAGAACCCGGCCGACGCCCCGGTGCTGTTCCTGGTGCTCAGCTCCAACACGCTGCCGCTGTCCCAGGTGAACCGCTACGCGGAAGACACGCTGGCCCAGCGACTGTCGATGGTCAGCGGCGTCGCGCAGGTGAACGTGTTCGGCGCGCAGAAGTTCGCGGTACGCGTGGACCTGGATCCGATGCAGCTCGCCTCGCGGCAAATCGGAGTCGACCAGGTGGCGTCCGCGATCGCGAGCGCCAATTCGAACCGCCCGACCGGCACGCTGTACGGGCCGAACCGCAACTTCGTCGTCCAGGCCTCTGGGCAGCTCGATAACGCCGAGGCCTTCAGGAACGTGATCATTGCCTACCGCAACGGCAGCGCCGTGCACCTCGGCGAGGTCGCCAACGTCTACGACGGCGTGGAGAACGAGCGCAACATCAGCTGGTACAACGGCCTGCGCACGATCTACCTGGCGATCCAGCGGCAGCCGGGGACCAACACGGTGCAGGTCGTGGACGCGATCAAAGAGGTGCTGCCGGAACTCCAGGCGCAGCTCCCCGCGTCGGTCACGCTTGCTATTCGCAGCGATCGCGCGCAATCCATCCGCGAGTCGGTGGAAGACGTCAAGTTCACGCTGGTGCTCACCGTCTTCCTCGTCGTCCTCGTCATCTTCCTGTTCCTGCGGAATCTCTCGGCGACGATCATCCCGAGCCTTGCGCTGCCGTTCTCCATCATCGGCACATTCGCCGTGATGTGGTCGCTCGACTACAGCCTCGACAACCTCTCGCTGATGGCGCTCACGCTCTCGGTCGGGTTTGTCGTGGACGACGCGATCGTCATGCTGGAGAACATCGTCCGGCACATGGAAATGGGCAAGCCGCGCATGCAGGCGGCGCTGGACGGGTCGAAGGAGATCTCGTTCACGATCGTCTCGATGACGGTCTCGCTGGCGGCGGTGTTCATCCCGATCCTGTTCATGGGCGGCATCGTCGGACGGCTGATGCACGAATTCGCGGTCACGATTGCCTCCGCGATTCTCGTGTCGGGCCTGGTGTCGTTGACGCTCACGCCGATGCTGTGCAGCCGCTTCCTCAAGGCGCCGCATTCGCAAAAGCACGGCCGGTTCTACAACGCGACCGAACGCATGTTCGATGCGTGGCTGAACGCTTACGCCTGGAGCCTGCGGCAGACGATCCGGTTCAAGGGCACGACGATGATCATCTCGGCGGCGACCCTGGCGGCCACGATCTATCTCGCGACGATCGTGCCGACCGGATTCATTCCGTCGGTCGACACCGGGTCGCTGAACGGCCAGGTCGAAACGATCCAGGGCATCGGATTCGATCAGTCGGTGAAGCACCACCTCGAGATCATGGACATCCTCGACAAGGACCCGAACGTCGCCGCCTACACCGCAAACATCGGCGGCTTCGGCGGCGGGCGGCTCGACGTGGAGCTGAAACCGCGCGCCGAACGGGACCTGACGGCGGACGAAATCATCGACGAGCTGCGCCCGAAGCTGGCACGAGTGCCGGGCGTGCGCGCGTTCCTGACGAATCCTCCTGCGATACGCATTGGCGGCATGCAGTCGCGCAGCCAGTACCAGTTCACGCTGCAGAGTTCCGACACCGACGAGTTGTATCGCGCGGCGCCGGAATTCGAGGCCAAGCTGCGGCAGGTGGAAGGGCTGGAGGACATCAGCTCCGACCTGCAGATCCGCACGCCGCAGCTCACCGTCGACATCGATCGCGAGCAAGTCTCGACCCTCGGCCTGAACGTCGACCAGGTGCAGTCGGCGCTCAACTCCGCCTACGGCACCCGGCAGGTCTCGCAGATTTTCGCTCCGGAAGATCAGTACCAAGTGATCATGCAGGTCGCGCCGCAGTATCAGCGCGACCCGAACGCACTGTCGATGTTGTACGTGCAGGCGCCGGGCGGCAAGCTGGTCCCGCTCTCAGCGCTGGTGACGACGAAAGTGTCCGCCGGGCCGCAGTCGATCAATCACGTCGGCCAGCTCCCCTCCGTCACGCTGTCGTTCAACCTGAAGCCGGGCGTTGCGCTGGGCGACGCGGTGGCCCGAGTCGAGCGCCTGGCGCTCGAATCGCTGCCGGGCGTCGTGACCGGCAGCTTCCAGGGCACGGCGCAGGCGTTCCAGGATTCCATGCGCGGACTCGGCTGGATTCTGGCGCTCGCGATCTTCGTCATCTACGTGGTGCTGGGCATCCTCTACGAGAGCTTCATCCACCCGTTGACGATTCTCTCGGGCCTGCCGTCAGCCGGCTTCGGCGCGCTGCTGACGCTCCTGCTGTTCCACCAGGAGCTGAACATCTACGCGTTTGTCGGCATCATCATGCTGGTCGGGATCGTGAAGAAGAACGGCATCATGATGATCGACTTCGCGATCGAGGCGCGCCGCGAGCGCCAGGTCGGGGCGGCGGACGCGATCTACGAGGCGTGTCTCGTGCGCTTCCGCCCGATCATGATGACCACGATGGCGGCGTTGATGGGCACGCTGCCGATCGCGCTCGGCTGGGGCGCGGGCGCGGAAGCACGGCGTCCGCTGGGCCTCGCGGTAGTCGGCGGCCTGCTCGTGTCGCAGACGCTGACGCTCTACGTGACGCCGGTGTTCTATATCTACATGGACATGATCCAGGACTGGCTTGGACGCCGCAGGAAGGCGGCACAGCCGGCTGCCGTCCGCGCGCTGGAGCCGCAGGAATCAGCGAAATAGCCTCCAGGCAGCGATTCAGCAGGTCGTCCGTGTCTCGCCGGGATCATCGTTCGCCGGTAGCCCCGAAGCCCCCGCGCGATCCGTCGCGCAGGTCGTTGGAGGTCTCAACCCACTCCGCGCGCACGATCGGAATGAACAGTCCTTGCGCGATGCGATCGCCGGCCCTGACCTGGACCGGCTCTTTCGTGAAGTTCACGACCGCAATCTTCACTTCGTCGCGCGGACCGCAATAATCCGAGTCCACCACGCCGACACCATTCGCCACCATCAGTCCGCGTTTCAGGGGAGTGCTGCTGCGCGCGAAGATGCCGAGAAAATATCCCTTGGGGGTTTCTACGACGAGTCCCGTGGGCACGAGAGCAACAGCGCCGGACGGCACTGAAACGTCCTCGCTGGCCGCGAGATCGAACCCGGCGGCGCCTGGGGTCTGGTACTCGGGAAGCAGAACAGTGGAAGTAAGACGGCGAATGCGAACGGAGAGCATGAACG
>JBKOZS010000242.1:0-26613 GCA_046726015.1 Acidobacteriota bacterium | reverse complement strand
CAGGAGCACCGCAAGCGCGAGGAACATCGGAAACAGCGTGGAGGTGATGCGGCCCATCGACAGAAATCCGCCAGCGAGCAGCGGCGGGACGATGTTGATGATGATGAAGACGCTGGCGGCGAGCCCGATGCGCCGGAAGACGGGCCAGAGCATCACCACGGCAAAGAGGACCGCTAACGCATTCATCATGTCGAACGGCACGAGGGCCAGCGCGCGCATCAATCCTTCGTCCTCGACGCGCGTCAGCCCACGCGCCAGCGGCGCCAGGCCTTCATACGAGCGGCCCCACGCTTCGTGCAGGCGCGCCCAGCCAAACCACGATCCCGTGAGATTGTGCACGTACGCGCTGTAGGCGAGCATTCCAAGACCGGGAGCGGACGCCGACAGGATTGCCTTGGCGAGCTGGTGGCCGGGTGGTGGTAGACCGGTCGAGCGGCTACGCCACAGATCCTCGACGACCAGGCACGCAAGCGCGACGCTCAGCAGACAGCCGTTCGGTCGCGTCAGGCCGACGAGCGCGCCCCACGCCGCGGCACGCACCCATTCGCGGCGGCGAAAGTGGAAGAAGGCGGCGACGGATCCCAGCAGGAACAGCGACTCGGTGTATGGCACGCTGAAAAAGACCGCAAACGGGTACGCGGCAGTCAGGGCCACGGCATTCGCGGCATGCTCGTCGCCAATCGTGTCGCGTGCGAGACGTGCGAGATACGAGGCGGCCCAGAGAAAGGCGGCGATCGACAGGATCGTGCCGCCCCAGAGCGCGCGCGCCATGCGCCGCTCGCGCGGAACGCCTCCCTCGAATCCGCCGACGACATACCCCACCGCGCGCATCGCGAAGGGATAGGCCGGAAAGAACGCGACGTTCTGCTGCCGATCGAAACGCCCGAGAAACAGATAGCCGTCGAGCGCAATGCCGCCGTACCAGCCGGCATCGTAGCGCGCGGGCAGATTCATCAGCGGGTCGCCGGACAGTTGAAAGCCAACGCCTGTTCCGAACCCAATCGTCAGCACCGCGAAGTAGCCCGCGACCAGCGCAGCCACGCGTGACAACCACGCTGTCGTGACGACCGCAGCGGCGGGGTCGTCCCGAAGCGCATACGCCCATTCCACGACACGCCGATGGAGTGGCGGCGACGGGAACGCAGCGTGCCGCATCGCGAGCAACGCAAGCGTGATGAACACCAGCCGCAGCGGTGAACGGGCCGAGACCTTCAGCAACCAGATATGCGTGGTGAAGCCGCCGAAGAGAACGACCAGGACGGTGAGGACGAAGGCGAAGATCGTGAGCCCGTCGAGAATCCGGACCCAGGCTGGAACTCGTGTCGACCCGATCATCAATGTCCGGTGCCGGATCGCAACACGCCGGCGAGCACGTCCAGCGCTCGCTTCATCTCCTCCGCGGTTCCAATCGAGAGCCGCGCCATTCGCGTCAGCGGCGGGAACGCACGGCCGATGAGCAGATCCTGCTTGGCGCCTGCTCCGGATAATCCCAGCGCGCGAATGAACGAGCGTCGCGTCGTGAACATGGTGCGCATTTTACTGCGCCTGCCGGAGCGCGCGTTCTTCTATCGTGATCCGCCGCAGCATGAGCGCCGAGAAGCCAACCACCGCCGGAACCCCGGTGACGACGGCGTGCATGGCGATGGCGGTGCCGGCAAGTTCGCCAGCGACCGCCAGGTAGTTGGGATGGCGCAACCATCGATAGGGTCCGCGCAGCGTGCGCGAGGACCCCGGCGGCACGAGCACACGGAACGTCCAGCGCTCGCCGAGCGACGCGATCGCCCAGTACTTCAGGATTTTTGCGGCCGTGAAGATCGCGCTGCCGGCAAGCACCGCCGCGTCAACGGTCAGGCCGCGCCAGGCGCCTTCGGCAATCATCGCGAGGAAGGTTGCCGGATACGCGAGTTGCATTGCGCGGTACACGTCGCCAGGCGGTTCCACGGCGCCTGTCGTACGCAGGTGTCGCTCGTGCACTGTCGACAGTCGCGCCTCGATAACCATCGGGAGCGCGACGAGGAGGAGGAACAGAACGGGGACACTCACAGTTCTTCCCGTTCACGGACACTGGTCGCCGCAAAAGTGTGAGTGTCCCCGTTTCTGGCCTCAGTGCTTCGCGACATCGCCCGCATACGCAATCGTGCGCCGCAGCAGCGCGGGAGCCGACGAGGCGGCCAAGCGCGCGACGTCGAGCGCGGGGGCCGAGCCGACCAGTTGCCGCAGGACGCGATTGAATCGCCACTTGCCCGCGAAGGCGCGACGGCGCAGGCGGCCGAGCGTCCGGTGCGGTGTGCTCACACGGCGCGCCAGCGTGGCGAGCGCGACGGTCGCCGCCATCTCGGCGCCGATCACGGCGAAGCGCAGCCCGTCGCCGGTCATGGGATCGATGAAGCCGGCCGCGTCGCCAGCAAGGAGGAGCCCGGGAACTCCCGCCGCAGCGGCATCGACGGCAAGCGGCCCAAGCACGATCGGGGGAGCGATCATGCGGGCCGATGCCACGCGGTCCGCAAGGAACCAGTCGCGTGCGAGCGCATCACGCAGCGCCCGGACAGGATCGCCCAGGCGCGATTGATCCGGCGTCACGAGACAGACGTTCGCCAGGCCCGAAGGCATTGGCGCCACTCCGATGTAACATCCGCGCCTGACGTGCATCTCGCCGAACTCCGACAGACCGGTGATCCCTTCGAAATACGCGCCGACCGCCCACCGCCGCGGGCGCAGCGGATGACGCGTGAGCTGTAATGCCAGCGCGAGCCGCGATCGCCGGCCGTCCGCCGCGATCACAAGCGGCGCGGGAATGCGAACGTCGCGTCCGTCGCGACCGGCAATGACAACGCCGCGAACCCTTGGCCGGCGCGTGGTGTCGAGCAGTGGCGTGCGCACCAGCACTCCCTCTTCGACGCGCGCGCCAGATGCCGCGGCCTCCTCGAGCAGCGCCAGGTCCAGATCCCGTCGTGGCAGGGCGAAGCCGCGCGCCTGCCCGTAGGCCCCGCGCACCTGCACACCCCCTTCGCCCGTGACGATCATGCCGTGCACTTCGAGCGCGCGCGATTCGAAACGGGACGTCAACCCAAGCCGCCGGAGCGCCGCGACCGTTCCTGGGTTGATCGTGTCGCCGCACAACTTGTCGCGCGGGAACCGCGCGCGATCGACGACAACCACGCGGACGCCTGCCCGGGCGAGGAGCGTGGCGGCCACGCTTCCCGCTGGTCCTCCGCCGCACACAATGACGTCAAACACGGCCCAGCACGATGGCGCTGTTTTTCGATCCGAACCCCAGGCAGTTACAGAGCGCGGCCGCTGGCGACGCCTGCCGGCCGGCGTTTGGAATGAAATCCAGGTCGCAGTCGGGATCGGATTCGTGCTGGTTGATCGTTGGCGGGAGAAACTCGCGTGAGAGCGCCAGCGCGGACGTGACAATACCGGCCGCGCCGCTCGCGCCCTGCGGATGCCCGATCATCGACTTGGTCGACGAGCCCGGAACATGTTCCGCCCGCGATCCGAACACCTCACGCACGCAGCGCGATTCAACCGCATCGTTGAGGAGCGTCGAGGTCCCGTGGAAGTTGACGTAGCCGATGTCTTCGATGGGACGGCCGGCACGCACGATCGCGAGACGCATCGCGCGGACGATCTGCTCGCCGTTCGGATCCATCTGCACGCGGTGGTAGGCATCGCAGGTCGATCCGTAGCCGTCAACGGAGGCATAGATCGTCGCGCCGCGCGCCCGCGCGCGGTCTTCGCGTTCGAGCACGACCATCCAGGCCCCTTCGCCGAGCACGAACCCGTCGCGCCCACGATCGAAGGGGCGCGACGCCTCGCCGGGAAGGTCGTTGTACTTCGTTGCCACGGCGCGCATCTTCGTAAAGCCGAAGATCATGCCGGGCGTCACACAGGCATCCGCCCCTCCGGACAGCACGACTTCGGCGTCGCCGCTCCGAATCATCGCCGCGGCGTAGCCAATCGCGTCCGTCGAGCTCGTGCAGCCCGTCGAGATCACGTGACTGACGCCGTGCAGCTCCAGCGCGATTGAAATCTCGCTCGAGATCATGCCGACGATCGAGACCGGAATCGCATACGGCGTCACGCGCTTCCACGCGTCGGTGAAGAACTCGCCGTAACTGCGTTCGGCGACGTCGATGCCTCCGGCACCGCTGCCGACCAGCACGCCCGCGTCGGGCTCGTTGAGACGCAGGCCCGCGTCTTTCCATGCCTCGAGCGCGGCGATGACGCCGATCAGCGAGGCTCGGGAATACCGTCGAGGGTCGGCGTGTCCGCTGCCGTTGCCATTCCCTCGTGCTCGCTCCGCAATAGTCGGGGCATCTTCGATCGTGAGTCGCGGGACAGGCGCCGCGACCGTGCACGAAAACGCGGACGCGTCGAACTCGGTGATCGGTCGCGTTGCGCTGCACCCCCGGCTGATGTGATTCCAGAAACGCTCACGGCCGACGCCGTATGGAGAGACCACGCCGATGCCGCTGATGACGACGCGGAACGAGCCCTTCAGGGCCATGTCTCTATAATCCCCCAATGACGACGCGGCGACCCGGCATCGGCGCGCTCATCTTTGCGTGGACCGGCGCCGTCGCGTTCCTGGCGTCGCTCCTCGTCTTCCTTTATTTATATGGCATCCTGTATGGCGACATCGTAAGCAGCGCTGCTACCTCGTCCGCGATCGTCGCTAATATCCTCCTGTTCAGTACTTTCGCCCTCCATCATTCGCTCTTGGCGCGCGCGGGGCTCAAACGCCGCGTCACGGAAATCGTGCCTTCCTGGCTGGAGCGATCGATCTATGTCTGGACCGCCAGCGTGTTGTTCACGCTGGTCTGCCTGCTGTGGCGCCCCGTGGACGGACTGCTGTACTCGGTTACGGGACCGTGGCGTGCGCTTGGTTACGCGGCGCAAATGACGGGAATCGTGATGACGGTAGCGAGTTCCTCCGCCATCGACATGCTGGATCTGGCGGGCGTTCGCCAGGTGATCAACGCGCGGCTCGGGCAGGCGCCTCGACACGCCGCGCTGAAGACGGATGGGCCTTACGGCCTTGTCAGGCACCCGCTGTACTTCGGCTGGACCCTGCTCGTCTTCGGTGCGCCGGAGATGACCGCAACACGCGCGGTCTTCGCCATCGTCAGCACGCTCTACCTTGCCCTTGCGATCCCGTTCGAAGAGCGCTCGCTGGTCGACGTATTTGGCGACGCCTACCGCCATTACCAGCGGGTCACGCGGTGGCGGATGATTCCGGGGGTTTGGTGAGACGAACCACGGCTAATCTCACGAAGGTCGCGAAGGCACGAAGGCCACGAAGATAAAAACGAAACACGGTCGCTAGAGAAATACGAGCGACTGGTGCGAGGGGATCTCGAACTTGCGTTGGCAGCGCCGGCACACGACCGCATCATCGACGCGGATGAGATAGTCGCGCAGTTTGCCGAAGAGCGCGCGGTCGCGCTCGTCGGCGCCGGGCGGCAGCCGGTCTTTTTTCGTACGGCGAATCCAGCGCACCTGGTACTCGTCGCGATGCCGACACTTTGGGCAGGTCAGCGTGGCCGGTTTCGATTCCGGCTTCTCGTGAAAAAACTCCCGCTCGTGCAGCGCCATACGGCGATGATAACACCCGCCGGCCTGCTGCTGGCCGTCTGCTGTTTGCGTCCGCCGCCTGCGTTAGACTCGTAACGTGCCCGTGAGACGACTTGTCGCGCTCGTCCTCTTCTGGCTGGCTACGGCCGCGCCGGGACCGGCTGCGGTCCGGCTGCCGGATGCCGCGGAGCGAGCGGTCGACAGCATGTCGGCTCACGCCCTGCACGACTTCGTCGAGAGACTCGCGAGCGATGCGTTCGCAGGACGCGGCGTCGGGCACGAGGGCAATCGCAGCGCGGAGCAGTTCATCGCCCGCACGCTCCAGGAAAGTGGCGTGCCGCCGGGCGCTGCTGACGGCACCTACTTCCAGTCGGTCGAGCTGTACGAGCCGACGCTCTCCGGCGACGCGCGATTGACCGTCGAAGATGCACGGGGCAATCGCCTCGTGGACTTCCCTGCCAGTGCGAATTTCTATCCATTGCCCGAAACAGGCGACCAGGTGGCGCGGGCAACGCTCGTGATCGCGGGTTATGGGATCGCTGCGCCAGATCTGCACCACGATGACTACGCTCGCGTCAAAGCACGCGGCGCGATTGTCGTGGTACGTGACGGTGCACCCGACCGGCTGCAGGTATCGAGGAAGATCCCAGAGGAGCAGCGCCTCGAGCTGACCAGCCTCGAGCGAAAGATCAAAGATGCCGAAGCGCACGGTGCGATGGGGCTGTTAGTCGTGCGTGGTTATATGGCAGACCTGCATACCACCTGGCCCGAGCACCCATCGGTTCGCGCCTCGTCGTATCGCCTGGTGTCGGATCTGCGCTTGCACCCCGGCCCGGTAGGTGCCATCAGCGAGCAGGCGGCTGAGCCAATCATGAAGGCGCTGGGAGCGCGTCAACCATTGACCGCGACGTTCACGCCAGGGCTTGCGCCCGAGCGGCTGACGGTGCACAACGTGCTCGGTTTCATCGAGGGGCGCGAACCAGCACGCCGCAGCGAGATGATCGTGCTGGGCGCGCACATGGACCATGACGGCATCGATGCCGACGGGCAGATCTATAACGGCGCGGACGACAATGCGTCGGGCACGGCGGTGGTGATGGCTGCCGCTGCTGCACTGGCACGAGCGGCCGCCGCGGGCGATCGCCCTGCGCGCGCCGTCCTCTTTGCGCTCTGGAACGGCGAAGAGAAGGGCTCGCTTGGCGCCGAACGGTTCGTCGCGGCGCCTGAACCCAACCGGCGCGTGGTTGCCAACCTGAATCTCGACATGGTTGGACGCAACGAAGAGATCCCGGATCCATCGGATTGGCGGTTCAACGGCCTTCCCAAGACCGACGCCGCATCGAGCAAAAACACGCTGCACCTGCTTGGGTATTCGTACACGTCCGATCTCGCTGCCGCCGTGATGGACGCGAACGTGGCCGTCGGCCTCACGATTCGCGAGGACTACGACCGCGGTGCACAGAATCTGCTGAGACGATCCGATCAGTGGCCGTTCCTCGAGCGCGGGATTCCCGCGGTGTTCCTGACGACCGGACTGCACCCGGATTACCACACGCCGCAGGACGACACCGATCGCATCGATTTCCCCAAGTTGGAGCGCGTTGCCAAGCTGGCCGCGCGAGCCGCGTGGATCGTTGCCGAGGGCCCTGCCCCGCACATCCGGCGCAGATAGGGAACGAGTCGTGCCCGAGACACAGCAGCAGCCTCCTGTTCCATCCGAACTGCCCGTGGTACCGCTGCGGAATGCGGTGGTGCTCCCCATGACGGTCGCGCCGCTCGGCGTCAGCCGTGGCGTCTCGGTCGAAGCGGTGAACCGGGCGCTTGCGGGAGATCGCATGGTCCTCCTGCTGCTGCAGAAGGACGACGCGGAGGAGCCGACACCCGACGACCTGCATCGCGTCGGCACGGTCGCGATCATCCGGCAGATGGCCAAGGCGCCGGCCGGCATGCGCGTCCTCGTCGAAGGGGTCGCGCGCGCACGCGCCGAGTTCCTCCAGACCGAACGCGGATACATTTCGGCGCTGATCAAGCCGATGCCGGAGACGAGCGAGCGTTCGCTCGAAGTCGACGCGCGCGTACGCCGGCTGCAGGAGCTCGTCGATCGCGCGTTGTCGCTGGCCACCGGCCTCTCACCCGACCTGCGCAACCTCGTCACCAGCCTGGACGATCCGCTTCGCATGGCGTACCTCCTTGCCAGCCTGCTCGACATGAAGGCGGAGGACAAGCAGCGACTGCTCGAAGAGAACAGTGTTGCGGTAAAGCTCGAGGCGGTCGCGACCGCGCTCGCGCGCGAAATCGACATCCTCGAACTGAAGGGACAGATCGAATCACGCGCTGAAAAGGAAATGACCGACGCGCAGCGCCAGTACGTGCTGCGCCAGCAGCTCAAGGCCATCCAGACGGAGCTTGGCGAAGGCGACAGTGACATCCAGGAGCTGCGCAAGCGGGTGGCCGACGCGAACCTGCCGGAACACGTCGCCACGATTGCCAACCGCGAGATCGATCGCCTCGAGCGGATGACGGCGGCGTCGCCCGAGTACCAGATGATCCGAACCTACCTTGACTGGATACTCGAGGTGCCGTGGAGCACGCGTACCGAAGACCGCATCGATCCGGTCGAAGCACGGCGTGTGCTCGACGAGGATCACTACGACCTCGACAAAGTCAAAGACCGCATCGTCGAGTACCTGGCGGTCCGGAAGCTCAAAGGAAACATGAAGGGGCCGATCCTGTGCTTCGTCGGCCCCCCGGGCGTTGGCAAAACGTCGCTGGGACAGTCTATTGCGCGCTCGATGAACCGGAAGTTCGTGCGAATCTCGCTCGGCGGCGTTCGTGACGAAGCGGAAATCCGGGGTCACCGCCGCACCTACATCGGCTCCATGCCCGGACGCATCGTGCAGGCGCTGAAGACGGCCGGATCGTCGAATCCGGTGTTGATGCTGGACGAGATCGACAAGATCTCGGTTGGCGTCCAGGGAGACCCGGCGGCCGCCCTCCTCGAAGTGCTCGACCCGGCGCAGAACCACACGTTTCGCGATCACTACCTCGAGATCCCGCTCGACTTGTCGCAGGTGCTCTTCATTGCCACGGCAAATCAGCTCGGCACGATCCACCCCGCGCTGCTCGATCGCATGGAGATGATCTCGCTCAGCGGCTACACCGAGGAAGAGAAGATCCACATCGCGAAGATGTACCTCGTCCCGCGCCAGCTCGAGGAACACGGCTTGAAACCGGCGCAGCTCACGATTGACGACGACGCCCTGAAGCGCGTGATCGCCGAGTACACGCACGAAGCGGGGGTGCGCACGCTGGAACGGCAGATAGGAACCATCGCACGGAAGGTCGCGGCGCGGGTCGCAATCGACGCCAACTACGTGGCGCGCGCCACGGCCAAAGATGTGCCGGACTACCTGGGACCAGCACGATTTCGATCCGAGGGGGCGTTTCGGCTTTCACGGCCCGGCGTTGCCACGGGACTGGCCTGGACCGAGACCGGCGGCGATGTCCTCTACATCGAGGCGGTGTTGTTGCCTGGCGGCAGCGGGCGCCTGACGCTGACCGGACAACTGGGCAACGTCATGCAGGAATCGGCGCGTGCCGCGCTGAGCCATGTCCGGCAACAGGCGCAGGCGCTCGGAATTGATCCTGAGACGCTCGCCAAGCAGGACCTGCACATTCACGTGCCAGCCGGCGCGATTCCGAAGGACGGCCCGTCTGCGGGCGTCACGATGGCGACCGCGATCGTTTCCGCGGCGCGCGGCGTAAAGGTGCGCTCCGATGTCGCGATGACGGGCGAAATCACGCTCTCGGGCCTCGTGTTACCCGTGGGCGGCATCCGCGAGAAGTCGCTCGCGGCGCGCCGCCATGGCACCAGGACCGTCGTGCTTCCGCAGATGAACAGCCAGGATCTGGTGGAGCTGCCGGAAGAAGTCCGGCGCGACATGACGTTCGTGCCGGCGGCCACGCTCGAAGACGTGCTGCGCGTCGCGCTTCCCGACGTCGTTGCCGGCGATCAGACCGCCGGCGGCGCGGCAAGCGACAGTCCTGCGGCGGCCGCCGCAGCCGCGGCCGAGTCCCGTCGTTGACGCGGGGCCTGGCGTTCTACATCTCAGGGCACGGCTTCGGTCACGCCTCGCGGCAGATCGCGATCATCAATGCCGTCGCCGAGCGGCTGCCCGGCGTTCCTGTCTTCCTGCGCACGTCGGCGGCCCGCTGGCTCCTCGATCGCACGATTGCCCCGCCGTTCACGGTCGACTCCGAACCCAGCGACGTGGGCGTCGTCCAGATCGACAGCCTGCGCCTGGATGCGCGCGCGACCATTGAGCAGGCGCGCGAGTTCTATCGGACCATGCCTCAGCGCGCCGGGCGTGAAGCGGCCAAGCTGCGGGCACACGGCGTCGCGCTGGTGATTAGCGATGCGCCACCGCTCGCCTGCGCGGCGGCGGCCGTCGCGGGCGTTCCCTCGATTGTCGTTTCCAATTTCACATGGGATTGGATCTACGAGCAGTACAGCGAGCATCTTCCCGACGCTCCCGACCTTATTCCGACGATGACTGCCGCGTACCGCCTCGCACAGGGTGCGTGGCGATTGCCGATGCATGGAGGGTTCGAGACGTTCGACCGAATCGTCGACGTCCCGCTTGTCGCACGTCACGCGCGCTATGGACGCGAGGAGACACGCTCGCGCCTCGGCCTGCCCTTCAATCGACCGCTGGCACTTTCTTCGTTCGGCGGGTATGGCGTCAGCGATCTCGACCTGTCGTCGCTCGACTGCCTCGATACGTGGGACGTCGTCGTCACGAGCCACGCTGCCCCCGCATCCATTCCGCGGAGCATCCACTTCATCCATGAAACGGACATCTACGATCGTGGGCTGAGTTACGAAGATCTCGTGCATGCCGTGGACGTGGTGGTCACGAAACCGGGGTATGGGATCCTGTCCGAGGGCATCGCGAACGACACGGCGATTGTCTACACGTCGAGGGGTCGCTTTGCCGAGTACGACGCGCTGGTCCGCGACATGCCTCGGTATCTTCGGTGCGCGTACGTCGATCAGCAGGATATCCGCGCCGGCCGCTGGCTCGCCGCCCTCGAACGAGCGTCCAGTGCGCCCGCCCCGCCGGAGCGTCCGCCGACCAACGGCGCTGCGGTCATCGCGGATATGATTGCCAAGATGATGTGATTCTTGCGGCATGGTTCACTTGCCACGTACGATCTCACGGAGAGGTCGCAGAGCACGCAGAGCGCTTCTTTAACCTGCTCAAGTTCTCTGCGAGCTCCGCGCGCTCCGCGTGAGTACGTGTCGTGACACGCCACTGCAGTGACGAAACTGAGTAAAGGAGCCGCATGTTCAGCCGTCGATCTTTTCTCTGGTCGTCCACCGCGGCGATCATCGCCAGCCGGGCTCCGCGAGTCTTTGCGCGCGACCCTCAGCGCGCGCAGCGCGATGCAGCCGAAAGCACTCCGCTGCCTCCATCCATTGCCGCGCTCACGTCCATGCGCGCTCAGGCCCAGCCCATTACCAACGAAGAGCGGCTCAAACGGATCGAGCGTGCGAAGGAGCTGCTGGCGCAGTCGAAGATCGACGCGCTGATGCTCACCGGCGGCACGTCGATGGCTTACTTCACCAACATGCGCTGGGGCGGAAGCGAACGCCTGTTTGCCGTGGTGATCCCCCTCAAAGGCGACCCCTTCTTCGTCTGCCCCGCGTTTGAACGAGAGCGCGCGGAGGAGTTGATTGCGCTGGGCCCGTTCGCCGGAGACCAGGCGGACATCCGGACGTGGGAGGAAGATGAAAGCCCGTTCCTGCGCGTCGCGCAGGGACTGAAGGATCGCGGCATTGCGACGGGACGTCTTGGCGTCGAGGAGACGATGAGATTCGTGTTCGCGGACGGCGTGGCACAGGCTGCGCCGCAGGTGACGGTCGTGAGCGGCACCCCGATTACGGCTGGCTGCCGGATGATCAAGGATGCGCACGAGGCCGCGCTGATGCGGCTCGCGTCACAAGCGACGCTGAAGGTCTACGACGCCGTGTTTCGCGCGCTGCAGCCTGGGATGACGCAGGACACCGTATCGGGGCTGATCGCCCACGCATATCGTCGCGTCGGCTTCCCGGGGGACGCCAGCGTACAGGTCGGCCAGTACACCGCCCTTCCCCACGGGTCCATTCAGCCACAGGTGATCAAGGAAGGCACGATCGTCATGCTCGACAACGGCTGCACCGTCGAGGGCTATCAGTCCGACATCACGCGAACGTTCGTTCTCGGCAAGGCGAGCGACAAGATGAACAAGGTGTTCGACATCGTGAAGCAGGCGCAGACCGCGGCGCTTCGCGCCGCGCGGCCCGGGGTGCCGCTCGAGCAGCTCGACGCCGTCGCGCGGAAAATCGTGGTCGATGCGGGTTACGGGCCCGGCTACAAGTACTTCACGCACCGGCTGGGGCACGGCATGGGCATGGACGGCCACGAGTGGCCCTATCTGGTGAAGAACAACATGTTCGGCTGGGAGAAGGCGTTGACGCTGCAGCCGGGCATGGTGTTCAGCGACGAACCGGGCATCTACATTCGTGGAGAGTTTGGCGTGCGGCTCGAGGACGACCTCCACGTCACGAGCGACGGCGCGGAGCTCTTTACGCCGCAGTCGGAGTCGCTGGAACGCCCCTTCGGGGCGTAGACAATCTGGTTTACGGTCTGCAGTCACCCGCTGACTGCTAACCGCGAACTGCTAACTGCTACTGCAAACTGCTAACTGCAAACTGCTTACTTTACGCACGTCACTAGCGACCAGATCTTCGGCACGTTCACCTTCTCAATCGATACCGGCTTCAGATCCGCCTGCGCGAGGAACGCGGGCAGGTCGAGGTCCGACTTGAAGCCGATGTGAATGGTGAACGGAGAGATCAGGCGTTCGATGCGGGAGAGGACCAGGTTCGGGCTCAGGAAGTGATTGAGGAAAATAATTCGTCCGCCCGGGCGGCACACGCGGCGCATCTCCTGCGCGACCTTCACCGGGTCGGGTACGACGCTGATTAGATAAGGTGCGTAAACGATGTCGAAGGCATTGTCCGCAAATTTGAGATCCGCCGCATCCATTTGCAACAGCCGGACGGGAGCGGCGTCTTTCCGCGCGGCGCGCTCGCGCGCCTTCTCGAGCATGGATGACGAGAAGTCAATGCCGGTGACGGCGGCTTCGCGCGGATACAGCGAAAGGTTGATCCCGGTGCCGACGCCAACCTCGAGCACGCGCTCGCCGGGCTGGATATTCATCCGTTGGATGGCCTGGATGCGGCCGGGATGCAGCGTGGGGCCGAAAATGACGTCGTAGACTATGGCGAGCTTGTCGTAAACCCCTTCAACGAAATCATTCTCAACGGCGGCCACGGACAGCGCCCGTGTGCCTGCGTCACCCGTTACGTTCTCACTCTCTGTCTTGCGATCGAATAATGCCATCAAGTCGTCTCCGCCCCGCTCGCGTCACACGGCAGGGCCCGACGGGTAGGAGGAATGCATACCGGGTACCCCAGACCGCACGCGTACGGGCGGACTCACGACTATATATCGTGTTGGCAGACACGGGCAAGAAATGGCGGAGGTACTCCGCAGAGGCGGTGGCGCGTCGCAGCGCGTCCGTTTATGGGAAGACTTTCTCCGAAGACGGACGTCAGGCAGAAACCGCTTCGACGATGCGGAACACGGAATCGATTTTTTTCGGCGACGTCGAGATCTGCACACCGGCGACGAGCGGACGAACCTGTGCCGCGATCTCGTGCGCAATCGCCAGACCTTCTTCCGCGCCGCGGTCTTGCGCTTCCGCGCGCCGGATCCGCTCGAGGACGGCATCAGGAACGCGCACGCCCGGCACTTCGTTCGCCATGTACTCGGCGTGCCGTGTCGTTTCGAGCGGGAGAATGGCAGCGATGATCGGGATGCTGTGTGTCCCGATGCGCCGGACGAACGCCTCGAACTCCGCGAGATCGAACACCGGCTGGGTGATCGCGAACTCGGCGCCGGCCTGCACCTTGTAGGCAAACCGCCGCAGTTCCTCGTCGAGATTGAATGCGCCGGGGTTCACGGCGACGCCGATGTGGAACGCGGTCGGCTCGCCAATCGGCTGGCCGCCGATATCGAATCCCTGGTTCAGGCGCGCGACTACGTTCGTCAGCCCGATCGAGTCGACGTCCTGGACCGCGGTGGCGTCAGGATAATCGCCAATGCGGGGCGGATCGCCGGTGACGATCAGCAGGTTCCGGACACCCATCGAATGCGCACCGAGCAGATCCGACTGCATCGCGAGCAGGTTTCGATCGCGGCAGGCGTAGTGAAGGATTGTTTCAACCCCCGCTTGCTGCTGCACGATCAACGCCGCCGCCAGCGCGCTCATCCGCGCGCTCGCCCGTGGACCGTCCGGGATGTTGACGAGATCGATCCCGCGAATCTTCAACTGGCGCGCCTGATCGACCAGCGCATTCGCCTCGTACCCGCGTGGCGGCAGCAGTTCAACGCTGATCGGGAACCCGCCGCGCGCGAGCGTGTTCGCCATGCGCGATTTCTGGTCGCGTGGTACCGGCGTCACCTTCGGCTTGAGCGCCGCCCCGCTTCGCGCGTCCGGCTTTTGCTTGACCGCCGCCGGCGCCAGCGCGCGCACGGCCATCTTGATGTGCCGAATATGGTCCGGCGTGGTACCGCAACAGCCGCCCACCAGCCGCACGCCGCTGTTGATGAACCGCCGCGCGTACGACGCCATGTATTCCGGCGAGCATAAATAAAGGTTGCGTCCCTCGATCTCGCGCGGCCGGCCGGCGTTCGGTTGTGCTGACAGCTTCACGTGCGCCACGTGCGACATCCGCTCGATGGTCTCGAGCATCGCGGCCGGTCCCACGCTGCAATTCAGGCCGACCACGTCGGCCCCGGCTTGCTCCAGCTGCGGAACGAACGTTTCGGGCGCGACGCCGTCCAGGCTGTTGCCGTCCTCCTCCGTCGTCATCTGGGCGACGATCGGCAGGTCGCAGACGCTGCGCACTGCGCGAATGGCGGCCCCAATTTCATTGACGTCGCGAAACGTTTCGAGGACGAAGAGGTCGACGCCCCCCTCCACCAGCGCGCGCGCCTGCTGCCGGAAGTACTCCTCGGCTTCATCCACGCCGGTTTTCCCCCACGGCTCGACGCGAATGCCAAGCGGACCAATGGCGCCGGCGACGTACACGCTGTCCCGCGCCGCGTGACGGGCGATCCGAGCCCCCTGCACGTTAATCGCGTGCAGGCGATCCGCAAGGCCGAACGCCGCGAGCTTCACCCGGTTCGCTCCGAACGTGTTCGTTTCGATCACATCCGCGCCGGCGCGCGCGTAAGCCTGGTGAACTTCCGCCACCAGGTCCGGCTGCGTGAGGTTCAACTCGTCGAACGAGCGGTTCAGAAACACGCCGCGGCCGTACAGCATCGTCCCCATCGCACCGTCGCAGACGAGAACGCGCGTATCGAGTTCGGTGCGAAAGTCAGGCAGCGTCATGGAATTCGTACTCGAGCGATTCACTGTCGATCAGCAGGTAGGAACGGGTTACGAGGTCCAGCCCGATCGACCGCACCCCTTCGCGCTCCTGCTCGCTGAAGCGGTGATGGTGGCCGAACAGGTGCAAGCGCGGGCGGAGCATCTGCAGCACCTCGTTGATTTGACTCTTTCCCGCATCCGGCCCGCGTCCACCCGGATATGGCCGGAACGGCTTCGCCGCTTCGTGGGTCATCAGGATGTCGATGCCGCTCAGCGCCTTTGTTGCCTCGACCTGTTCGCGCACGAAGTGTCGCCGCTTATCGGCAAGCTCGGTCGCGCGCGCACTTCCCTTTTTCGGATGCGGAAGTTGCGACGCCGGCGTTTCGTACCACGTCGGCGCGAAGGTGCCACCAAGACCGGCGACGCGGAGCGAGTCGATGGTCAACGCGGTCCCGTTCTGAATGTACAGCAGATCCGGCGGCAGATCGCCGGCGGCGATCGCATCGAAGTTGTCGTTGTTGCCGTGGATCCAGTAGACGGGAGCGCCGAGCGCCTCGTACTCACCCGACTCGGTCGCAATGTCCCCGACGCACAGCCAGAACGGCACCTCCGGATGCCGCTCGATCACACGGCGCGCTCCGTCAAAGGCGCCGTGGATGTCCCCTAACGCTCCGAAGACCCGGGTGACGGCGGATTCACGGTCGCGGGCACGAGCAGGTCGGTCTTGTCCCAGATGAAATCCTTGTTGCTGTAGACCGCAAGTTCGTAGTCCTTGCCCATGAAGATCGCCGACACCGGGCACGCCTCCTCGCAGTACCCGCAGAAAATGCAGCGCGTCTTGTGAATCTGGTAGACCTTGGCGTAGCGCGGACCGGCCTGGACGCTGCCGTCGTTCTCAGCCGCCTCCAGGTAAATCGCATCGGCCGGGCACGCCACTGCGCAGAGCCCGCACGCGACGCACTTCTCCAGCCCGTTCTCGTCCCGCATGAGCACCTGCTTACCGCGCCATTTCGGGAACACCGGAATCTTCTCGTCCGGGTAGTTGACGGTGATTTTCTTCTTGAAGATGTGCTTGAAGGTCGTCGCAAAGCCAACGATGAACGGACGGATCATATCTTTGGGATGATATCAGACGGAGCGCAGTCCCGAGTCCCGAGTCCCGAGTCCCGAGTCCTGAGTCGTCGACTCACCATGACTGACCCGCGACTGGGGACTAGGGACTCGGGACTAGGGACTCGGGACTAGGGACTCGGGACTAAGGACTGCGCACTGATATACTTACAGCCTACCGTGGAAGGCCAGTCCAGGCTGTTGTCGAGCGAGCAGGTCGTGCTGACCACGCTCATGGCGAAGCTCGCCGTGGGGGCCGTGCTGTCGACGATGCTCGTGCGCTTTCCGTGGTTCAGGCGCATCCTGCTCACGGAGAAGCGCGACTGGCCCGAACGGCTGATCTTTGCCGCGAGCCTGGGATTGCCGCTGACGGCGGGCGTGCTGTGGCGCGTCCTTCTGAACAACAACGCCGCCGACCTGACCCTGGCCGGTGCGTTCCTGGCGGGTCTGCTCGCCGGTCCCTACGCCGGTGCAATCGTGGGCGCGATGGTCGGCATTCCCGCGTTTGCCGCGGGAGAAATTGCAGCCCTCCCCTTCGCGGTCGGTTGCGGGTTCGCGGGCGGCGGCTTGCGCGAGATCTGTCCGCCGGAAGCGATCTGGCATTTCTCGCCGCTGTTTTTCACCGGCCTCCACCGTCACGTCTGGAAACTGGTGCGCCGGTTCGAGATCGACTGGGTCGTGATCCTGCTTGCGGTGCCAATCGGCCTCGAGATCATCCTGCAGGCGGTGGGCTATCGCTGGCCGCAGCGATTGTTCGTCATCCCGGCGCACACGCCGATCCTCTGGTTCTGTACGATCCTCTCGACGGTTCTTTCGGTCGCGATCCCAATCAAGATCTGGAACAGCGCGCGCATCGAGCATCGGCTGCAGGAGCAGGAAAAGCTCCTGATGGCGGCGCAGCTCGACGCGCTCGCCAGCCAGATCAACCCGCACTTCCTGTTCAACACGTTGACATCCATTTCATCGCTCATCCGATCGCAGCCGGAAACGGCGCGGACGTTGATCGTGAAGCTTTCGGGACTGCTGCGGCGGCTGCTGCGCAGCCAGGAATACTTCGTGCCGCTGCGCGAAGAGCTGGAAGCGATTGACGAGTACCTGGACATTGAAAGCGTCCGCTTCGGCTCCAAGCTCCGGATCGAAAAGGACATCGACCCGGCCACGCTCGATCTGATCGTTCCCAGCATGCTGCTCCAGCCGCTGGTCGAGAACTCGATCAAGCACGGGCTGTCGCAGAAGCTCGGCGACGGGCGGATCCTGATCCGCAGTTCACGCGAAGACGGCCACGCGATCATCGACATCATCGACAACGGGATCGGCGTTCCTGCGAGTGACGCCACTCGCGTCAAGGGCAGCGGCATCGGGCTCCGCAACGTCAACGAGCGACTGCGCGTGATCTACGGCGCGAATTACCAGCTCCAGCTCGATAGCGTACCGGGCGAAGGCACCTGCGCGCGCATCGTCATACCGGAGCTCGAAGCGCCGGCGCGTATCACCGCGTGATCATGGCGCACGAAGTCGACGACCTCCGGACAGTCGTGGTGGACGATGAGCAGCTGGCGCGTGAAGACCTGTGCTTCCAGCTTCAGCAACTCGGCGGAATCGAGGTTGTCGGCCAGGCAGGGAACGGCATCGAAGCGTTGCGCGTAATCGAAGAACATCAGCCCGATCTGGTCATGCTGGACGTGCAGATGCCGGGGATTACCGGGTTCGAGGTCGCGCGGCGGCTGCTGCAGGCTGGCCTGGACTCACACGTGGTTTTCGTAACGGCGTTCGACCAATACGCAATCGAGGCATTCAACGTCAACGCAGTCGATTACGTGTTGAAGCCGGTCGAACCCACGCGGCTCGCGACGGCGGTCGAGCGGGTCCGTCGGCGGCTCGGGGCTGAACGGACCGCCCAGAAACCCCGCTCCGACGAGGAATTGGAGCGACTTTTACAGGCGCTTTCGGAGCGGCAGGACCGCCGGGAGCAGCTCGCCATCAAGGTCGACGAGCGGTTCCTGCTGGTTCATACTGATGAGGTCGTTCATGCGTCCGTGGAGGACGAGCAAATCCGGGTTGTAACGAACAGCTTGTCTGGAACGTCCAACTATCGGACACTGGATGAACTGCAGGCGCGGCTCGATCCTGCGGTATTCTGGAGGGTGCACCGGTCGCACCTGGTCAACATCAACAAGATCAAGGAGATCGTCCCCTGGTTCAGCCGGAATTACATCCTCAAGATGAAAGACGGGAAGGGGACCGAGATCCCGGTGAGCCGGTCGCAAACGCGCCGTCTCCGGGAGTACCTGAAGCTATGAGTACGCCCAACGATACGCCGTTCCAGTCGCCATACAACCCGCCCGAGCCGGACCGGTTCCGCGAGCCGGCGCTGGACCCGTACGAGCCCCCGACCATGTCGCCGGCGGAATCGATTGTCGCGGGCGACCAGGGCGCCACCATCGCGGCTGCGCCTGTCGGCGATCCGCGCCTGGCGGTGGACGGCAACTCGGCGTGGTTGTCGCGCCTGGGCGACGAGCTGATCGCCTGGTTCAAGACGCTCGCGTCGGCCGCCGTCTACGCCACGCTGATCGTCACGTTCGGCTTCCAGGTGGCGCGCGTCGAGGGCATGAGCATGGCGCCGACGCTGCAGGATCAGGATCGGCTGATCGTCAACAAGCTCGCGTATCGACTTGGCGACCCCCACGTCGGCGATATCGTGATGTTGTATTACCCGCTCAAGCCGGAGAAGTCGTTCGTGAAGCGGGTCATCGCCGAAGAAGGAGACCAGGTCCGTATCGTCGACGGCCGTGTGTACAGGAACGACGTGCCGCTCGACGACAGCTTCGTGCCGCCTGAGTACCGCAGTCACGACGATTGGGGCCCGCAGGTGATCCCCGAGGGCTACTACTTCGTCATGGGCGATCACCGGAACAACAGCTCCGACAGCCGCCACTGGGGCATGGTGCCGAAGAAGTACATCATCGGCAAGGTGCAGCTCCGCTGGTGGCCGCTCGGGCACGCACGGGTTTTCTAAGCGTTGGGCTGTGAACCAGCCGGGGCCAATGCCGAATGCGAAATGCCAAATGCCAAAGACCGGATTGACAGTCGGCATTCAGCATTTGACATTTGGCATTCAGGCTGCGGCTTCCGCAGCCTGTTAGCGGAGTCCCGAGCTGCCCAGGAATCCCAGCCGCCACAAGGCGGTCTCGAACGTTCTGCTTCGGGTCCTGGCTCTGAACCTGGCGGTTGCGGCCGCGAAACTGGTGCTCGGGTACGCGACCGGCGCCGTCAGCATTGTGTCCGACGGCTTCCACTCCCTGACCGACTCCGCCTCGAATATCATTGGCCTGGTCGGCCTCCGCGCATCGCGGATGCCGCCTGACGCCGACCATCCGTACGGACACCGCAAGTACGAAACGCTGGCCGCGGGAGGGATCTTCATCTTCCTGTTGCTTGCCGTCCTGGAGATCGGCCGTACGGCGCTTGCGCGTTTCACCGACGCGGCGCCGCCTGACGTCACGTGGCTCAGCTTCACCGTGATGATTGCTACGCTGCTGATCAACGTGGCGGTCGTCCGCTACGAGGCGGGTGAAGGCCAGCGGCTGAACAGCGAGCTGCTGACCGCGGACTCCAAGCACACGCGCACGGACGTGTTCGCCACGATTGGTGTGCTGGTCTCGCTGGCTGCGGTCCGGCTCGGCTATCCCGTTGTGGATCCAATCGGGGGCCTCGCGATCGCCGTGCTCATCGCGCTCACAGGCTTTCAGATCGGCCGCGACACCTCACACATCTTGTCGGACCGCGTGATGATTGACGAAGAGGACATCCGCCGGGTCGTGATGAGCGTGCCGGAAGTCCTCGGCTGCCACCACATCCGATCGCGCGGCACATACGATCACGTGTTCCTGGACCTGCACGTCTGGTTGCCCGCAGACGCTCCCCTTCGTCACGCGCACCAGGTCTCTCACGTGGTGAAGGATCGGCTGCTGGAGAAGTACCCGCAGATCGCGGACGCGATCATTCACATCGAACCGCCGCCGACGCACGACTCAGGGCTCAGGGCTTAGGGCTCAGGGCTTAGGGCTCGCGACTCGGGACTCGCGACTCGGGACTTGACAAGCATTCCCAACTGTCCTACTGTCATATGACAGTTTGCGATGCGCTTCCAGGTGAATTTCAAGAGCGGCAAGCCCGTGTACTTGCAGATGGTCGACCAGGTGAAGGCGGCCGCTGCATCGGGAGCGCTGCGCGACGGAGAACCGCTGCCGTCGATTCGGCCGCTCGCCGAGGAGCTGCGTATCAACCGCAACACGGTCGCAAAGGCTTACGCGGAGCTCGAGAGCCAGGGCGTCATTGAAACGATCGCCGGGAAGGGGTGCTTCCTCCGCGCCAACGGAACGCCGTTTCGGAAAGACGTTCGAATCAAGCTGCTGTCGCAGGCGATCGACGAGGCGGTGGTCGAGGCGCATCACCTGCAGGTGGACAGGAAAGAGTTCCTCCGCCTGAGCGACGAACGATTTCAGGCGTTCGAGCAGCAACGCGAACGACCCACGAGGTAATCCGCATGCGCGCTGACACTCCGGTGATCGACATCGAGCAACTCGTCCGGCGCTTCGGACGGGCGGAGGCGGTGAATGGCCTCGACCTGCGGGTCCGGCCGGGCCGCTGTTACGGCCTGTTCGGCCGCAATGGCGCCGGCAAGACGACCACTATCAAGTGCCTGCTGAACCTGCTGAGACCGACGAGTGGCCGCGTGCGTGTTTTCGGCCTCGACGTCGCGCGCCACGAGGTCACTGTTCGCTCCCGGCTCGCTTACGTGCCCGACAACGTCGCGTTCTATCCGTGGATGAGCGTCCGAAGCACGCTCGACTACTTCGCCTCGTTCCGCGGCCACTGGAACCAGCAGACCGAGGGCGCGTTGCTCGATCGCTTCCGGCTCGATCCGCGCCACAAGGCGGGCACGCTCTCGAAGGGCCAGCGCACGCAACTGGCGCTGATTGCGGCCGTCAGCGCGGAACCCGATCTCCTCGTGCTCGACGAACCGACGTCCGGCCTCGACCCGATCGTCCGCCGCGACTTTATTCAGACGGTCATCGGTGCGTATCAGGACAGCGCGCCGGGACTGCGCACGATTCTTGTTTCGACCCACCTCATCTCCGAATTCGAAGGACTGATCGACGAGTTCACCGTCATCGAGCAGGGGCGATGCGTGCTGTCGCTCGATGCGGATGTCGCGCGCGAGCGGTATCAGAAGATCCATGCGAGGTTTGCGGTGGATGTCGGCGGATTGGATCTCGGCGGCGCACACGTCCTCCGGCGCCGCGGCCGCGAGCTCGAGATTGTCGTGAATGGGAACGCTGCCGAGGTGCTCGAGCGGGTGCGTGCGCGCTCGCCGGAGTCTCTGGCAGTCGAAGCGCTTTCGCTTGAAGAGATTTTCGTGAACGCCGTGGAACCGGTGGGAACCGGAGCCTGAGTGATGCCGATCCTGCTCCGCCAACTCGCGAAGGAGTATGGTGCGCTGCTTCCGGCTGTCACCGCGGTCGGCGGCGCCTTTCTCGCCTCGACACTTCGGGTCCCGTATCTCCGTGACCTGGCCGCGCCTGCTTACGTGATTGCCGCGATGTCAATTGGCGCGCTGTCCTTTGGACACGAATACACGTCGCGCACGCTGCCGCTCCTTCTTGTCCAGCCTTGCCGGCGCGAACGGCTTCTCCTGCTGAAGCTGACGGCCGCGGCGTCTCTCGTGCTTCCTGTCGCGTGGTCGCTGCACATGTCGCAGCCGACATTGAGTCCCGTCGTTCGCACGTATGTCGACGCGGCCGTGCTACTCGCGATAACGCTCGCCCCGTGGGTGACGATGGCGACGCGGAACGCGATTGCCGGCGCCGTGTTCACGATGGCGATCCCGGGACTGCTGCTCGTCGGCGGCGACATGGTCGCGTCCGCGCGGTTCGGGCCCGCCGCCGCCCATGCTCTGCAACACGATCCGTTCAGGCTCGCGTTTCTGCGCCTGGGATCTATGGGAATCGCGGCGGTTGCCCTCGTGCTGACGTGGCGCACGTTCATGCGCCTCGAAGCGCTCGACGGGCCCGGTCCGTCGTACGCGCCGTCGTGGCTCGCAGGGCTGCGTGACGACGCGGAAACCTCAACGCTGCAACCTCGCGCGTGCCTGCTGCTGAAGAAAGAACTGCACCTGCAGCAGCTGACGATCGCGATCGCGGGCTCGTACATCGTCGCGCGCATCATGGTGGCGCTGCTCGTGACTCCTGACGAAGACGTCAACAGCATCATCGTCGTCATGACGGTGTTCTACGCCGCGGTCGTCGCCGCGCTGGCCGGTGCGACCGCCTCTGCAGAGGAGCGGCACCTGGGGACGCACGAGTGGCAGTTGCTGCTACCGATGCCTGCCTGGCAGCAGTGGGCGTTGTAGGCTGCCGTCGCGCTTGGCCTCGCCATCGTGCTGGGCGTGGTGGTGCCGTGGATCACCTGGCTCACGCTTCCCGGACCGATACGCCCTGTGTTCATTGGCTGGTTTGAAGGTGCCCTCCTGGTGGTCGAGATCACCGTCACCGTCGGGAGTCTTTATCTGTCGACCATCTCGTCGAGCGGCCTCTGGGCGCTGCTCGCGTCCGTGCCCGCGGCGGTCGGAACGTTGGCGTTCTTGCGCCTGGTTGCGGATCCGGTCGGAGACGCGGCTTTTAAGATCGCTGGCGGCGTGGGCCTTCCTGCCCGGGCCTACATCATGTGGACGCGCAGCGCGCACGCCGGGCTGATAATCGGGTTGCTGCTCGCCACGGTGCTCGTGCTCCCGTTCTGGTTCGGCCTGGTGAATCATCGCACCGCCGATCGCGCGCCCTCGCGAGTGGTGCTCCAGATCGGAGCCACGGCGGCCGCAATCATTGCCTTATTTGCTGTTCTCGGCGTAGCGAGCGCGCGCTTCTAGAAGAGAGAAGGCCCCACGACTGATCGCTGGAGGCGCCCGCGTCAATGCCCAATGCTCAATGCCAAATGCCACGACTGAGGAACTTCGGCATTCGGCATTCGTCATTCAGCATTGACAAGCAGGCTGTCCTCCTTGTTTCAGCAGCCTGCGACACATTTACGGCGCGCCGTAGATCTCTTCGATCTCCTTCCGCCAGTTGTCTTCAATCACCTTGCGGCGGGTCTTCAGCGTCGGCGTGAGCTCGCCGGATTCGATGGAAAACTCCCGCGGCAGGAGACGGATCTTCTTGATGCGCTCGAAATGCGCGAGCTCGTCGTTGAGCGCCTCGACGATCTCATCGTAGAGCGCGACCACGTCGGGCCGATCGACCAGCACGTCGCGTGGTGCGGGAGGTCGGCCGAGATCAGCGAGCCGTCGCTCCAGCGCGGCGAAGTCGGGAACGATGAGCGCCGCGGCAAACTTGCGGCGATCCCCCAGCACGATCGCTTCCCCGATCAGCGGGCTGCGCTTGAGGGTCGATTCGATCGGCTGCGGAGCGATTTTTTTTCCGCCCGACGTCACGAGGAGATCCTTCTTCCGGTCGGTGATCGTCAGATAACCGTCGGGGTCGAGCGTGCCGATGTCACCCGTGTGGAACCAGCCGTCGCGCAGGACGTCTTCCGTCTCCACCGGCTTGTTGTAGTAGCCGCGCATGATGTTCGGACCGCGGGCGAGGATTTCGCCGTCCGGCGCAATCTTGAGTTCGACGCCCGGGATCGCGCGGCCCACGGAACCGGCCCTGGCGGCTGCCGGCGGGTTTCCCGTCAACACCGGCGACGTCTCGGTCAATCCGTACCCTTCGGTGATCGGCAGGCCGATGCCGTGGAAGAACTCCGCGACCGCAAGCGGCAGGGGCGCGCTGCCGGAAATCATCGTGTGCAGCCGCCCGCCGACGTTCTCGCGAATCTTCGACCAGACGAGCCGCTCGGCCAGCGCCGCTTCGAGCCTGATCATCCCGGAGAGGCGTTTGCCCGACATCTCGGCCTTTGCGCGCGCCCTGGCCACGTTCACGCCCCAGTGGAACAGCGTCCGGCGCGGCTGCGGCAGCGCATGCCCCTTCTGCAAGATGCGCGCTTCGAACTTCTCGTAGACGCGCGGCACTCCCGTCATCAGCGTCGGCCGCACCGTGAGGATGTCGCGCGCGACGGTCTCGAGCGATTCGGCGAACACGATGGTCACGCCGTTATAGAGACCGACGTAGGCCAGCATCCGCTCGAACGCGTGGCTGAGCGGCAGGAATGACATCGCCACTTCCTCGTCGTTCAGACGGAGGATGGTTTGCGAGCCGAGAAGGTTTGACGCGAGGTTGCCGTGCGTGAGCATGGCCCCCTTCGGCTCTCCTGTCGTTCCCGATGTATAGATGATCGCGGCCAGGTCCGACGGCCTCACACGGCGCGCATCGTCGCGGAACGAGCGCCCGACGCCCCAGTGGTTCACGAGCTGCGCGTGGCCGCGCTCGAGCACCGACGCGAACGAGAGGACCGACGGCGAGGTCGCACCGACGTCGTCGAACACGACCGCTGCCTCGAGCGCCGGCAGCTCGTGCCGCACGCGCTGAATCTTCTCGAGTTGTTGCTGCGACGACACGAACACGAGGCGCGCGCCGGAATCCGCAAGGATGTACCGTGCCTGCGAGGCCGACAACGTCGGGTAAACCGGCACGCTGATGACGCCGTAGACGAGCATCGCCAGGTCCGCAAGCAGCCATTCCGGCCGGCTCTCGGACATGATCGCCACCCGATCGCCAGGGCTGACGCCAAGCGCCCGCAGGCCGAGCGACAGATCGCGCAGCCGCTCGAACCACTCTTTCGTCGAGTCGCCGACGACCTTCCCGTCGCGCACCTGGCCGATGAGCAGCGGCTTCGGATGGCGGCCGCTGACCTGAAATGGAAGTTCGGCGATGGTCGCCAACTCGAGGGCGGGTTCCGCGAGGGGTAGGCTCACTGCGAAATGGTAACACCGAGGCCCGAGGTCCGAGGCCCGAGGTCCGAGGTCCGGGGTCCGAGGCCCGAGGTCCGGGGTCCGGGGTCCGGGGTCCGGGGTCCGAGGCCCGAGGCCCGAGGCCCGAGGTCCGGGGTCCGAGGTCCGAGGTGCGAGGTCTGAGGTCCGAGGTGCGAGGTCTGAGGTCCGAGGTCCGAGGTCCGGCAATCAATACCCCGCCTTTTTATCGACAACGTTCCTCAGCGGCTCGCCCGCGATGAACCGCCGCAGATTGTCCGCAAACAGGCTCGCCGCGTCCGGCCAGTAACTCTCGTAAAAACCGGCGACATGCGGAGTCACGATGACATCCTCGCGCGCCCACAGCGGACTGTCGGGCGACAGGGGTTCGTGCTCGAAGACATCGAGCGCGGCGCCCCGGAGCCCGCCGGCCTCGAGCGCGGTGACGAGGGCAGCTTCGTCGACGAGTTTGCCCCGGCTGACATTCACGAGTACTGCATCGGCCTTCATCGCGGCCAGTTCTGCGGCACCGATCATTCGCACGGTCCGCGAGGTTTGCGGCGCGGCGATTACGACGACGTCGGCATCTGCAAGCGCGTCGCGTAAGCGCTCGGGCGGCAACACGGCGGCGACGCCGGATGGTGCGGGCTCGGCCACGCGGCGGCGCACCGCGGTCACGTGCGCGCCGAGCGACGTAAAGAACCTCGCGGATTCCGTTCCAATAGCCCCCAGACCGACGAGCAGCACCCGCGCGTCCCGTAGCGTGCGGATCGGCCGGCCCTCGACAAACAACTCGTTCTGCGCCCACGTGCCGTGGTGCTGGCGATCGAGGGCGAGCGGCAGCTTGCGGAAGAGCGCGAGCGTGACGCCAATGACGTGTTCCGCGATCGCGCGTGCGCTGATCCCGCGCGAGTTCGTCATCACGACGGGACCCTCGACCAATGCGGGGAATAACATGCTGCCCACGCCGGCCGCGGGGCTGTGAATCCATCGGAGGCGTCGTGCCGCAGCGAAGTGCGCGCGCGTGATCTTCGAGCTGAACGCCACATCGGCGTCGACGATGCACGTCTCGGTCTCGTCGTCCGAGTCAGCACGCACGAACTCGTGTCCGTGAAACTGGCAGCGCAAGCTATCGACTTGTGCTTCGGGAATGCACCACGCCGCAACATCGCCATAGATGGCGACGAGCACCCGCATCAGCGACTGCGCTTCCAGGTGCCGGACTTGCCGCCCGTCTTTTCCATGAGCCGAATCTCGCCGATCACCATGCCCTTGTCCACCGCCTTGACCATGTCGTAGACAGTCAGCGCCGCGACCGATACCGCCGTCAGCGCCTCCATCTCGACGCCCGTGTTCGCCGTCGTCCTCACGCGCGCTTCAATGTCGTAGCCGCCGCGCGCTGGAGTGATCTGCACGTCCGCGTGAGAGATCGGCAGCGGATGGCACAGCGGAATCAAGGAGGACGTCTGCTTGGCGGCCATGATGCCAGCAAGGCGCGCAGTCTCCAGAGGGTCACCCTTCTTCAGGCCACCGGCGCGGAC
>JBKOZS010000241.1:0-12207 GCA_046726015.1 Acidobacteriota bacterium | reverse complement strand
CGCGTCAACCTCGTGTCTGACGAGCCCGGTGTGTCGGGAGATCCTTACGGACACGGCACCCACATCGCGGGCATCATTGGCGGCAACACCACCGCCGCCAAGTACGTCACCTCGAGTTACGGCGGCGGTTCCGCACCCGGTGTGAACCTGGTCGACGTGCGCGTGCTCGGCCGCGACGGATCCGGGCTGACGAGCGACGTCATTGCGGGAATCGACTGGGCCATCGAAAACCGCCAGGCCTACAACATTCGCGTCATCAACCTGTCGCTCGGCCATCCGGTGACCGAGCCGTCCGCCACCGACCCGCTCTGCCAGGCGGTCGCGCGCGCGATTGCATATGGGATCGTCGTCGTCGCGTCGGCCGGCAACTACGGCCAAACGGAGACCGGCGCGCCGATCCTTGGCGGCATTACGTCGCCTGGCAATTCGCCGCTGGCGATCACCGTTGGCGCCATCGATACGAACGGGACCGTCGACACGTCCGACGACAAGCTCGCACCATACAGTTCGCGCGGTCCCACGAAGTACGACCTGGTGGTCAAGCCTGATGTCGTTGCGCCGGGCACGCGGATTGTTTCGCTCGAAGCCAGCAAGTCGTATCTCAGCACCACCTACCCGCAGTGGCACATCGCGGGCAGTGGCAACAACGCGTATCTGCGCTTGAGCGGAACGAGCATGGCCGCGCCCGTCGTCAGCGGCGGCGTCGCGTTGCTGCTCGACGGGTATTCGTCGCTGTCGCCGGCACAGGTGAAGATGGCGCTGCAGATGGGCGCGCGCTACTCAACGACGGGCGGGCTCGTCGGGGCAGGTGCGGGCACCGTCAATTTCCCGCAGGCGATGAGAATCGCGCAGCACGGCGTCGTTCCCAATCTCCTGAATACGGTGGGCGGGCTTCTCGGCACGGGTTCGGGCGCGGCGTTCCGCGACGATGGGTCGCTGACGGGCAGGATCTACGACCGCACCGGCCTGCGCCTGTTGAGCATCCTGGATCTCGGGTGGCTGTTCCAGACAGCGGAAAACGGCGAGTGGGGCGTTCTGAACCTGCTCGGCCTTTCGAACCCGCTCGCATCAACGCCGGCGAACAGGCTCGTGTGGGGCGAGGTCGCGGGGTGGACGGACAGCTACGTGGTGGTCTGGGGCAGCAGGATTGAATCGCCGTCGGGACAGGTCGTCGTGTGGGGCAGTAGCGAATACGCCGACGGTGAGGTCGTGGTGTGGGGCAGTTCCGTGCCGAAGGATGGGCGGTAGTCGTGGACGGCACATCAAATACCAGCAGGCGCTTGTCCGGCCAGGGTCGCGCGTTCATCGCGACGGTCTCGTTGTGCGGCCTGGCCGTTGCCGCGTGGTGTGCGTGGACGATTGTTCACACGCCGCCGCCGCCGGCGTGGCTCATGTTCGCGGGGCTGACGCTGGCGAGCGCGAGCTTCACACTCAAGATCCCGTCGATCAACTCGACGCTCGCGGTGTCCGAGATTTTCGCGTTTGCCGCCATCCTGTTGTTCGGTCCGGCGCCAGGCGCCTTTGCACTCGCGTGCCTTGGCATCATCCTCTCGCTCCGCGGCAAGTTCACGCGGGATCGCATTGTTTTTGTCGTCTTCAACTTCGGGAACCTTGCGATCTCGGGGTTCGTCTGCGGGACGATCTTCTTCACGATGTCCGGAACAGCGCCGCTTGCCCAGGGAAGCGGTCATTACGGCGCGCTCGTTCCCGCATTGGCGGCGACGACGGCAAGCTACTTCGTCCTGAACAGCGGCTTGACGGCGTGTGCCGTGGCAGCGGAGTCGAACCAGCCGTTCGTCAAGCTGTGGCGAGAACATTTCCTCCCGCTCGTGCCCAGCTACGTGGCGGGCGCGTCCGTTTCGCTCCTCCTCGTCGTCGTGATGCGCGAGGGGCAGCTGCTGGCGTTCGCGCTGATCCTGCCGCTGTTGTTCATTTCGTACCTGACGCTGCAGTCGTCGTTTGGGCGAGCGGAAGATTCGAAGGTGCACGTTACGCAGCTCAATCGGTTGCTGCTGTCGACGGTCGAAACGCTGGCGACCGCCATCGATGCGAAGGATGAGGTGACGCACGATCACGTGCGGCGCGTGCAGCAGGGGACGCTTGCCCTTGCGCGACTCCTGGGCGTGTCCGACCAGGAGATGCTGAAGGCGATCGAGGCCGCGGCGCTGCTGCACGACACCGGCAAGATTGCGGTGCCCGAGCACATCCTCAACAAGCCGGGGAAGCTGACGCCCGCCGAGTTCGACAAGATGAAGCGGCACGCGCCGATTGGCGCGGAGATCCTTTCGTCGATTGACTTCCCCTACCCCGTGGTGCCGATCGTGCGCCACCATCACGAGAACTGGGACGGGACGGGATATCCGGATGGCCTCCGCGCTGCGGAGATTCCGCTCGGCGCGCGGATCCTGTCGGTGGTCGACTGCTTCGACGCGCTGACGTCGGATCGCCCGTATCGGCGGCGGATGACCGACGAGCAGGCGCTCACGATCCTGCGTGATCGCCGCGGCACGATGTACGACCCGCTCGTGGTCGATACCTTCGTCGCGCATTACAAGGAGATCATGCCGGCCGCCACCGGTGCGCCGCATCCGGTACAGCGCGCGATTGGCGAGGCGCGCGCGCAGGATCGCGTCGAGCGCGAACAGGCGCGCGAGGCCGCGGCGCCGTCCGCGACGGCAGTTAACGACAGCATTCTCGCCGTGACCAGCCTGTCGCGGGCGATGAGCGGTGATGCGACGATCACCGATGTCGGCTCGCTGATGTGGATGATCGTCCGGCAGGTGCTGCCGTGCAAATCGATGGCGGTCTTCCTCGTCGACGAGCAGCACGACGAAGTTGCCGTGCGGTTCGCGGCCGGCGAGCACGCGCATGTGCTGCGCAGCGTGACCAGGCCCACGGGGACCGGGATTGCGGGATGGGTGGCCGTGAACGCCAGGCCAGCCGTCAACGCGGACGCCGGGCTGGATCTCGGAATGCGGGCGATGGAACTCTCGCCACAAGTGCGCTCGTGCCTTGCGGTGCCGCTGATGGACAGCGAAGCGCTGGTCGCCGTGCTTGCGCTCTATGCGGATACGCCGGGCGCGTTCTCGGAGGACGATCTACGGCTGGTCGAACTGCTGGCGCCGCGTTTTGCGTCGGCGCTCGTCGTGCCGGCGATTGATGAAGAGGAAGAAGGGTTCGCCACCGCTGCGGCCGGGCTCGCAGGCGTGGGCACGCAGCCATCCAACAAAGGGTTGAAACTTGTCAGGCGGCGCCCTAAAGGTGAGCCCGCCTAGAGTCCCGAGTCCCGAGTCCCGAGTCCCGAGTCCAGAGTCTCTGGTCGTTTGTCCCGAGTGTTCGTCGCGAGTCCCCCAGTGGCAGTGGCAAGTCCCCGGGATCCCGAGTCCCGGGTGTGAAGTCCGAGTCCTCGGTTGGCAGGGCCGAGGGCTCGGACTCACGACTTGGGACTAACGACTCGCGCCTACTGCGTGCACTGCACGTCAACGAAGATCGTGAGCGGCTTCGTCGTCCTCGGGAACATGACCGTCACCTGCTGCGGACCAGGCTCGGGCTGACGGATGCCGTTCACATAGATCCACCCCACATTGCAGCCCGGCTGCGCCGGAATCGAGATCCGGTGCGCCCCGTCTTCCGGCGCTTCCACGTGCGCCTCGTGGTTCACGTTCAGCAACGCGTTGTAGTACGACGACTTGTTGTTCGCCGCACCGAGCGTGTCGCTCCACGTGACCTGCAGGCCGTCAAGGTAGATCTCCTCGTCCGCGTAGTTGTTGCCGTTGACATCGAGGAAGAACCGCGTGTCGATCTCCTGCACAGGCCCGGATCGTACCTTGAAGTTGTCGGTCTTGCTGTCCGACGGCGCGAAGCCGTGGACGTTCGAGCCCGGGCTATAGCCGCAGTCCACCACGTTCAACGAGCAGCGGTAGTTCGATGCGAGCGTGGCCCACACCTTGTACACGCCGCCACGGTTCGGTGTGTCGCTGTACGGCATCAATTGCACAGTGGTTGCGCCGTGATCGATGTCGAACCCGGTCTTGTGCTGGCAGCCCGTTGCCACGACGTTCGTGATGATGCCGGCGTTGACGTCGAACTGCCGGCACTTCGCGGCGTCGGTCGACAACAGCCGCTTGCCACTGGGATCCGTCACCTGGAACACATATCGGCCGTCGTCCAATCCCGCCGCGTGCTGTGGTGCGCCGGGCCCGGGACCGCCGTCCAGGTAAACTGCCTCCTTGCTCGGATAGATGTTGAAGTTGACCTCACTGCCGTCAGCGACGGTCGTGAAGATTGCCCCCGACGGGGGGTTGGCCATCAGCGGTACTGCGAGCGTGATGGCGCCAAGGGTACCCAGGAGCATGGCCCTCAGACGTAGCTCCATCTGTCGTCCTCCTGAGACAAAGTGATAGTGCGGTGCTGGGGTAGGGATTGCGAGGCCAGTGCACGTGGTGTGCCCGCTGCGCCAGCACGCGTGCGAACGCGACTATCGCGTTTGGCGTCCGCGCGTTGCGTGGGGTGTTTGGGGATTGGCCGGCGCGGACCGGTCAGCTGTGACTGAGACTTCGGTCAGCGTGAGTGCAGACTGGATCTATACCGATGGCTATATCACGAGGGATCGTTCCAGTTGCGCAAGGCATTCATCATGAAGACTTCATCGCAGATCAGAAAGGGGGACACTCACCGTTCGTCCCACTTGCGGGAAGAAGTGTGAGTGTCCCCCTTTCAGCCATTCACCAGAGATCGGCCCACCACTTGCGGAAGGCATCCAGTACGGAGCTTTCCGTAACGGACCGTTGCGGCGGGTCGTTCGTGACGGTGTAGACCTTGCCGTCCCGCAAATAGAGCCGGTCCATGTCGGCCTTGTTGAAAGGCCGCGCGCCCCGGCGGCCGAACACTGCGAGTTGATTACCGCTCTCGTCGACCGCACGATCGCGATCGATGCCTTCCGAGATCGCGAGCGCCTCGTGCATCGGGTAGTGCGCGATCCGCTTTGGCGTGGGTCGCGGGCTGAAACCCAGGTAGTTCGGGTTATCTGATGGCGAGAAGAGCTGTACGACCTGCAGGCCATTGTGCCCGTCCGCGAGGTACGCGAACTGACTGGCGTTCGTCATGCCGATCTTGACGTCGTTGGTGTCGCTGATCGCGCCGTCGGCGTTGAACATCTGCTCGAGTGCCGGCTGCTCGGGACGCTCGATGTCGACGATGCCAAGCCCGTCGTGGCCGGCAGCGACATAGGCATATGTGCGTGCCACGTAGAGATTGCGCGCGTCCTTGAACGGCACGCGCGCGCCGTTAACGACCCGCGGCTTGTCCAGTGCCGTGACGTCGAGCACCTTCAGCCCGTCGCGATCGACGACGAACCCGTAGCGGAACTGGATCTGCGCGCCACGCGGATCGACCAGGTCGGGCTCGCCGATCTGCGCCGTCACCCTGGGATTGAACGGATCCTCCAGCGAGACCACCACGAGTGCCTTGTCAGTAAGGATGTAGGCATACGTCCCCGCGATCGTGATGCGGCGGGCCCCGGTGAGCACGCCGTCTGGATTGAACGTGACCGCACGCTCGAGGAAGTTGTTCGACGGGTTGCCGTCGAGCAGCGTGCCGACGCCGATGATGTTCTTGCTCTTTGGATCCTTGTTGCCGATGACGATCAGGCCTTCGTCGCGATCGGCGACGTAGAGGAACCCGTAGACCAGGTGAATCTTCTGTTCCTCGTTTTGCGGATGCTGCGTCCGCAGCGGATCCACGCCGAGCGTCGTTGGTGTCGCGACCGCGGTGGCGTACTTCGTCTTGACGTAGAGACGCTGACCGAAGGGTGACACCGGCGCGGTGACGATGCGCTCGCTGAAGTCCTTGTTGTCGATGTTGGCAATGTCGTAGATGCGGAACCCGCCTTCGCCGAGCGCCGCATAGATGTACTCGCCGCGTTGCTGCACGTCGAGGACGTTTTCACCCGGATGGTGGTGAGCGTGTTCCAGTTCGAGCTTCCGCTCCTGATGCTGCTCGTATTCCTCGGGATAGGCGAGCCTGTGCAGGTGGCTGCCGATGATGGCCGGCGGTTCGTCGCGCTCTGCCACGGCGACCCCTTCGAAGCCTTCCTTCCCATCGGCCACCCAGATGTTGTGGCCCATGAAGTTCATGAAGTTCGTGCCCTGCAGCATCACGTTGGCAATCCACGCGTTGTTGCTGCCGTCGGCGGCGACGTGGCAGTCGGTGCATGTCTTCGTTTCCGTGGCACGAACCGTGTGCGGGACGAACGTGCTGAACGCCTGGCCGCTGAAGCCTTCAGCGGAGACGGTCTGCTGCATGTAGTACAGCCATCCGCGCGACTGGTTCTGCGAGCTGACGAGAATCGCGCAGGCCGAGCGCACGGGCGCGATACGGTTCTTCGTGACGGTGCCGTCCCGGCCGAGGAAGAACGAGTCGTCGCGCAGCACCTGGAAGTTGTAGGCCGTCCAGTTGCGCGTGTTCAGCCCTTCGTTGTGCAGCATCGGCATCTTCCGATTTGCCACCATCGAGAGATGACAGCCGAAGCACGTAGGGGTCCATGACGTGTGGCAGGTGTAACAGGTCATGGAACTATTCGCATGCGCCAGCTTTTCCGGTGCCGCGGCGGTTCCCCACGTGTTGCCGTCACGCTGCAGTGTCTTCGCCAGCCGGGATTTCTCCGAGAAATGCGGCGCGCCGGGGGTGATCGTGTCGATGGTCTGCACAACTTCCCACGTCTTGTCGGGATCGAGCATCGAGCGCTGGAACAGCTTGTTCCCTTCCCAGTAGAAGCGACGTTCGCGCCACGGTGTGCGGAGCGCGGCCAGCGCGGTGCCTCCGGCCGGGGCCGCGGGTCCACTCGTGATCAGCGTCGCGCGGCGTTCGATCGAGCCGTGGCAGTCGATGCAATCGATCTCCACCGCGTTGCGTGTTTCGCCGTACAGCTTCCCGTTGCCGTGGCTGTCCTGGTTGAAGTGGCAGTCGATGCACTGCATCGCCTTTTCGAGGTGGATGTCCCGGAGGTGCACGGCCTTGCCAAAGCGATCGGGGTCCTCGTGCGGAACGATCGTGTTGTCGGCATCGAGCAGGTTGCCGCGGCGATCCCGCTTGAAGACGGCGCGGAACACCCAGCCGTGGCCGTGGAAGTCCGCGAACCGGGTATGCTGCAATTGCTTGTTGAACTCCGGCGTCCCGATCTGGCCGAGGAACCTCTCGTCCCCCCACTTGCCGCGGAGCGCCGCCTGCTCGGGATTGCGCGATCGAATCTCGAGTCGTTCCTTGTCCGAGAGACGCAGCTCCTGCGCGGGATACATGAACTCGCCGTCGGTCTCGTTCTCCCACCACGTGTAGCCGTAGTAAGTCGTCACCACGTTCGTGCCGGGGTGCACGTGGCAGGTCATGCACTGGCTCGACGGAATCGATCGCGTGAACGTGTGCTTGATCGGGTGGCCACGCTCGGCGCGCTGCGGGTCGATCGTCGGGTCCGCCGTGGCCGTGCGCCCCTCGTTGCCGAACTGCGCGTACTGCGCGGAGTGCTCAGGCGATCGATCGTTCGCGTACACGACGTGACACGCGGTGCAGCCGCTGTTCCGGAAATCCCCCGGCTGATCGTTCGTGCCGGGGAAGGAGAGCAGCGGATCGAGCAGCCGCGTCTTCTGGAGACCCAGGAATACCGGGTCCGTTCGCAGCAGCGTGCCGAACCCGCGGTCGCTCAGTTTCGAGTCGGGACGCCCCGGTTCCTCGTTGCGGGTGGGATTGCCGATTTCGCTGCGCCTGGTGCCGCCGCGTTCGAACACGCGCAGCACGTTGCCCGGCTGCGTGACCTCCCAGCGGGGCAGCGGCTCCAGCGACGGGAGCCAGCCTTTCGTCTTCGTCTCTTCCGCGGTGGGCGGCGGGAATGCCTGCAGTCGCTGCGGCGTGCCATCCGGCGCGTAGCTCTCGCCGTAACGCGCGTTCTTGTAGGGGGCGCCGCCGTTGTTGTAGAGCGCCGCCTGCCACAGCATGGCGCCGGTGGTCATCATGCTGGTGCGCACGTTGCGCACTTCGGCCGCGTGGCACGTTCCGCAGGTCTTGTCGGCGACCCGAAGGTCGCCGGGGTTGACGAACCGGATGAACTCCTGCGACTCCTCCATCCATTCGGTGTAAGGACGGATGGCATTCGCGGCGCTGTTGAACACGTCAGTGTTCTTCGGCAACACGTGCGCCTGGCGTTTCGCGTCTTCGTATTCTGGCGAGCCGGCGGCGACTCCGCTGGCGATGCTGATCTCAGGCGTGCCGCCGTGACAATCTGCGCACCCGAGCGTCACGGTGCCTCCGGGATGCATCGTGGCTTCGTCGGTCTTGGTGTGACAGGTGATGCAGCCGGCGCTTTGTTTCGCGGCGTCATCGGGCGACTGGTTCGCAACCCGCGAGGATGTTCGTTCCTGGACCGGCGACGAATCAGCGACGGATGGCGTGGGCGCGACACCGCGGCCCGCGGCGGCCAGCAGCGCGCCGGTCCACAACAGCAGCATGAGGAAAACACAGCGAGTCGCGCGTGTCATAGCACCTCGAGACAACGGCCGACGGCTCATCACGAAGTTCACGAAGGAACGAAGTTCACGAAGAGAAGAAACCTACACTAGGGAAAAACCTCAAGAGCCGTCCCAATCTTCGTGAACTTCGTCGCTTCGTGGTCTTCGTGAAACACGCCGTGGCGCGTGCGCTTTAAAACTGCAACCGTGCGTTCACAAACAACGAGAACAGGTGATCCCGCTCGTAAATGTCCTTCAGGCCCTGCCCAAGCTTCATCCCGGCAACCCCGCCGATGATCACCAGGTTGTCACTCAGCGGCGGACGGTATGTCGCGCCCGCCCCGTACTCGACACCAATGTTCGGGCGCACCTTTTCCTGGAAGAGCAACGTTTCCAGCACTTCCGTGTGGATGAAACGCAGGTAGCTCGTGGACAGGAATCCACGCAGCTTCGGCGTCAGTTCGATGTCCGCCGCCCCATTGACCAGGAAGATCCCCGGATTGACGAAGTTCGCCTGCCCTTCGTCCTTGTTCGTGCGGAGCGACGGGAGCAGGCTCAAGGGCGAGACCAGCCCCGTGCCGGTCTGCGCGAGACGCAGCCCTTGCCGGTTCCACAGGCTGAACGTGCCACCGGCAAACGTCGGGATATCGACAATCGCGTCGAACCCGCGTCCTTCTCCGTCGTTTGGATCGTCATCCCCGGACGCAAAGAACGTCGTGCCCTTGAAGCGAATCCAGTCCTTGTCGAGCGAGAGCTCCAGCGCGGCCATCTGCGCGTTGATGTCGACCGGCGCCGCTTCAATCGCATTCGCTTCTTCGTGGCCGAGCGCCTGGTAGAACGCGTGGCTCACGTTCCAGCGGCCGACGTGACCGTTGCCCGCCCAGCCGACGTAGTACGCATGCACCTGGTTGTCGCCGATAAGGCCGATCGGCGCCGGACGCACCAGGAAACCATTCGTGTCGTAATGCAGTTCCCCGTGATCGCGATTCGCGTGAAAACTGAACTGAATCGTGTAGCCCGGCGCCAGGAAATCCTGGATGTAGGCATTCGCGATGTAGACCTGCTGGTCGCGGCGGTGCAGCTCGTTGAAGCCGCTGTTCGTGTCTTTCTCGAGCAGATCGAAGAACACGAGGTTGTACTCGATGCGGCTCGACTTCAGCGTGCCGAACAGGCGCACGCCGGGCGCTTCGAGCACGGCCACGAACCCGCGAAAATCGGAGCTGAACTCCTGGATCCCCGCGCGGATCGAAATGAAGTCGTAGTTCGGGCTGAGATCGAAGAGCTTCTTCTCGACGAAGCCTTCCTGCAGCCCGAGGTGCGTGTCGAGGCGATTCGATCCGCGCCTGACGTCCGCATTCGTCTGGAGCTCGGCGAGATTGATGAAATTGACGCTGAACGCCGGCGCGACCCGGACGCGCCAGTCGATCGGACGGAAGGCGGTATCGCCGCGAAACAGATCCAATGAGGCGCGGATGGCCGTGACCGGCAGGTTCTGGCCGCCACGACCGAAGAAGCGCTCGCTGCCTTGCCGCTCCGTGCTGACACCGCTCGGCGTCGGCAGGTTGCGCCCCTCGAGCAGCGTATCGCTGACGCCGGTGAAGACGAAGAACGTGCGCCTGCCGAGGATCGGGTAGTCCCCCTTCAACCGGTTCTGGTTGTAGGGATCCCACCAGCGCCCGCTCACGTACGGGTAATCCCCTTCGACGTTGTAGCGATCCCACTCCGGTAGCGGGAGGTTCCACCGATCGGGGACTGGTACGAATACTTTCTCGCCCGGTGCAAGCGGTGTGGCTTCGGATGGCGGCTCTCCGCGGCGCTCGGGAAGCCGTCCATATGGAGTTCGTTCTGGCTCTGTCGGGCGCGGCGGCGGCGCGGGTTCGCCCGTCCGCGCGACCTTCAGGTCGACGCTCGCCAGCTCCGATGCACCGAGGCGCAGGCCCCCCTGCGTCAGCGGCTGATACCCCTCGCGCGTCACCGTCAGGGAGTACGCGCCGGCGGGGAGGTCGAGGAAGCGGAACACGCCGTCCGCGGTCGTGAGCGTACGCGCGACGTCACGGGCGCCGCTTCTTAACACGACCTCCGCGCCCGGCACCGGGCGGCCATCCTGACCCATCACCTGGCCCTGGATCGCGGAACGGCGTTGGCGCTGATTGGGGATTTGTTGAGCGGCGCTCGCTTCGCTCGCGCCGCCGGAGTCGGTGCTACGTGCAAAGTGCGAAGTGCCAGGTGCCGGGTGCACCGTGGTGCCGAGTGCCAGGTGCACCTTGGTGCCGAGTGCCAGGTGCCAGGTGCCAGGTGGTGCCAGGTGCACCGTGGTGCCAGGTGCGAGGTGCACCGTGGTGCCGGGTGCGTCGCACCGAGCACTCAGCACGTCGCACATTGCACCTTGCACCGATATCGCGTTCGTCAGCGCGGTCGCAATGACGAACGCGGGGATTATCGCCGCCATTCGTCGATCAGATTTGCGACGAGACCGGTCCAGCCCGTCTGGTGATTGGCGCCCAGGCCGGCGCCGTTGTCGCCGTGGAAGTACTCGTTGAAGAGCAGGAGGTCCTGCCAGTGCGGATCGTGCTGGAACCGTTCGGTGCCGCCGTAGATTCGACGGCGCCCGCTTGCGTCGCGCGTGAACATGCCGATCATCCGGTCGGCCACCTCTCGCGCCATCTCCACGGGCGCGATCGGCTTGCCGTCGCTGGCCGGTGCCTTGACCGTGAACTCCTGCCCGAACGCTTCCGAGAACTTCGCAAACGATTCGATCAGCAGGTATGACGTCGGAAACCAGATCGGGCCTCGCCAGTTCGAATTGCCCCCCTTGATCTTGACGTCCGCTTCCGCCGGCTCGTACCGCACCGTGCCGGAGCCAAACGAGAACGGATGGTGCTCGTGAAATTTCGAGAGGCTGCGGATGCCGCCGGACGAGAGGAACTCGGACTCGTCCCAGACGCGTCGCAACAACAACTCGAGCTGGTGGCGATCGACAATCGAGAGGATGTCGCGGCGTTTGCCGTCGCGCACTTCGGTGTAACACGCCTGGCCCACGAGATCCGGCCGATTGCGGATGAACCAGTGAACGTCGGTGAGGAAGATCGGGAATGTGGTCAGCTCGTCTTCATCGATGACGTCGATCGCGAAGAGCGGGATCAGGCCGACGAGCGAACGGACGCGGAACTTGTGGAACGCGCCATTCGGATAGCGAAGCACGTCGTAGAAGAACCCGTCCTCTTCATCCCACAGCTGATAGCCGCGGCCGCCCATCCGCTTCATCGCGCCGCCGATGTAGATGAAGTGCTCGAAGAACTTCGTGGCCATCGACTCGTAGACCTTATTGGTCTTGGCGAGCTCGAGCGCGATCCGCATCATGTGCAGGCAGAAGAATCCCATCCACCCGGTCGCATCCGACTGCTCGAGGATGGCGCCATCCGGCAACTTTTCACTGCGATCGACGACGGTGATGTTGTCGAGGCCGAGGAAGCCCCCTTCGAAGACGTTCAGTCCCTGGCTGTCGACCTTGTTCACCCACCACGCGAAGTTGATCAGCAGTTTCTGGAAGCACTTTTCGAGGAACTGCGTGTCGGCGTGATCGGTGCGCTCCTTCTCGATGTTGTAGACGCGCCAGCACGCCCACGCGTGGACGGGGGGATTCAGGTCGGAGAATTCCCATTCGTAGGCGGGGATCTGCCCGTTGGGATGCTGGAACTGCTCGAACAGCAGC
>JBKOZS010000240.1:0-23439 GCA_046726015.1 Acidobacteriota bacterium | reverse complement strand
GCGCGTACGTGTACATGTTGAGCACGCGCGGCATGCCGATGCGAACCGTGCCGCGGCGCGTGATGGCGTCAGCGCGGGCACGCGCCGCACGCGTCCAGGTGCGCGAGGGAACCGGATCCGCCACGCGCCCGGGATTGCGGCTGTGCCAGACCTCACGCGACGCGATTTCGACGAAATTCGGGTAGGCCTTCTTCGCCGCGTCGAGTCCCGCTTTGATGCCGCGCATGCTCTCGACGTCTTCGACGCTGCCTTTCTCGCAGGTCGCGATGATGACGCGCTGCTCGTCGGCCGCCTTGGGCACTTTCGAATGGAACGTCACCGGCGCACTCGGGACGTCCGGCTTGCCCACCGTAGCGGCGGCTGATTGCACCGCCGCGGAGGTGGGCATCTTGACGTCGATGAACGTTCGCAGGCAGTTGTTCTTGCAGAAATGACAGCGCGTCTGCTCGTTCCTGGTCGTCCGATACGTGATCCGCTCCACCGCATCGAGACCGATGAACGAGGTTTGGCGCCCGTTCTTGTACAGCCGGAGCGCCTCGACGGCCGCGCCAATGGCGCCCGACTCCCCGCAGTGCTCGTGGACGATGATCTCGGGCTCGCTGCCCGCGCCGCGGAAGTTCTGGCGAATGAAGTCGACTTCCGCCTTGACCGCAGCGAGATTGTGTTGCGTCCCGCCCTGCAGCACGAACCTGGTCCCCAGTTTCGCGAGGTTAGGGATACTCGCAACGTAGAGAAAGATGTTCTTGGGCAGAACCGCGGCCAGGCCGGCAAGAATCTCCTCCGCGGCCCAGCCCTGGCGCTGGAAGTTCACGATGTCCGACTGCATGAACACCGCGCAGCCATAGCCGAAGATGGGCATCGCGTTCGCCGCAAACGCGCGGTCGGCGAATTCCTGAAGCGGCACGCCAAAGCCATCGGCCGTGGACTGGAGGAAATAGCCGTTTCCCGCCGAGCACTGCGTGTTCAGCCGGAAGTCCTTGACGCGACCATCCTTCAGCACGATTAACTTGATGTCCTGGCCGCCGACATCAACGATGACGTGCGGGTCGCCGTAGTACTTCACGGCCGATTCCGTGTGGGCAACGGTTTCGACGATAGCGGCGTCGGCCTGCAGCACGTCCCGGAGGACATCCTTGGCATAGCCGGTAGTGCCCACGCCAAGGACATCGAGCGTGGCTCCCTGCTGCTCGACCGCGGCGCGCAGGCCGACGAACATGTCGATCGTGTCCTGAATCGGGTTGCCTTTCGACAGCTGGTAGACCTTGCAGAGCACGTCGCCGCCGGTCGAGAGCAACACCGCTTTCGTTGACGTCGAGCCTCCGTCGACGCCGACCACGCCCTGCACGCGGTGGCCGGTCCTGAACGTCGCCGGCGTGAAGCGCCGTGGCGTGTATTGCTGCTTGAACGCGGCGAGTTCCTCGCTGGATGCACTGAGGCCGCGCGATCCGCTCTCGGCCTTCTCCTCGAGCCGTCCAACCGTGATGTAGTGTTCCAGGTCTTTCGTCCCGAGGTAAGCGCCGACCGAGCTGTCTTCGTCTCGGCCGAAGATGACGGCCCCCATCGCGGCGAAATACTGTGCGTTCTTTGGTGTGTAGATCAGCGACTGCGCCGTTTCGCCGGGCGGGATCTCGACGCCGCGTTCCGCCCAGACCCTGGGGATGTTTTTCTGCCACGCTTCACGCATGCCGCGGATGAAGGTGTTCGGTCCGCCCAGCAGCAGGACGTGAGGGCGCAGCGTATGGCCTCGCGTGAGCACCGTCAGGTTCTGCAGGATGATGGCGTCGAACAGAGAGGCCATCAGCTCGTCCGGCGGGGTGCCTTCTTTCTGAAGGCTGTTGATGTCGGTCTCGGCAAACACGCCGCACTTGCCGGCGACCTTGTGCAGCTTGATGCCGTCGTAGCCCTGTTCCGACAGCTGCTCGACGGGAATCTTCAGCTTCGCGTTGATCTTGTCGATGACGGCGCCCGTGCCTCCCGCACACTTGTCGTTCATCGACGGGATCTTTTTCTTGCGCCCGGACTCCGCGTCCTCCTTGAAGACGATGATTTTCGCGTCCTGGCCGCCAAGCTCGATGACAGAGTTGACCTGCGGGTGGAGCTTCTCGACGGCCAGCGAGACCGCCGTCACCTCCTGTACGAACTTCGCCCCGATCTGCGGCGAGATGGTGCCGCCACCCGAGCCGGTGATGAACACGCGGCAGTTCTCGGGGGCGATGCCCACTTCGCGCTCCAGGCGCCGAAGAAACTCGAGGGTCTTTTCCGGCTGCTTGGTCTCGTGCCGCTGGTAATCGGACCAGACGAGCTCGTCACTCTCCGCGTCCACGGCGACCGCCTTCACGGTGGTCGAACCGACATCGAGACCAACGAGGTACTGACGTGGCACTGCCATCTCACGCCTCGCCGACAAATGTGGTTGAAGCTGTCGACCCGGCTGCGGCTATCTGGCCGCCGCCGAGACATCCGCGCGGCCGAGCGGGTGTGCGAACCGAACCACCCGCCGCTGGTCGCGCCGCATGCGCGTGCTGACGTGGAGCACGAAATTCGCCGCGGTGCCGATGATCCCGGTATGAACCGGGACCTGATAGAACGGACTGCGCAGCTCGCGGTGCGTCGCCACGTATTCCCGGATGTCGTCGAGGCGACGGCCGGTCGACGCGAGCGCCTGCTGGAACTCGAGCCGCGCCTTCGCGCGCGCCTCCCCGAGCGCCATCTGCACGCGGCTGTGCGCGTTGACTTCGCCTTCGCCCGATGTCTCGATGGGCAGGAAGATCATGTCCTTGAAGTGACTCATGACCGCCGACTGGACGCCGTCGGACTGGGTCGACGGCATGCAGCCGAACGGCTTCAGGCTGAGCACCATGTGACACTTCTTGTGGACGGTGTAGTAGATGTTCTTCGCGACTTCCATGTGGCCTTCGCCGCCCTTGGCGAAGACGTTGTAGTAGGGCGCGGCCAGGGCCGCCAGATCCTCGAGCTTGAGCAGGGGATGCGCGATGCCGCCGAACGCGTCGACGATCCGGCGGTACTGCCGCATGTAGAAGCGGCGTCCGAGATCGAACGATGCCTGCTTCCCGTGGAAGGCGAGCGCATCACCGAAACGGCCGCGAATGTCGAACGCGCCGCGCTTCCTGGATGTCACCGCGCGACGCTCGGCATGCGTCGCCGCCGCAAGCCACAGCATGTACATCACCCATGTGCCAATCGGCTCCACCATCACCTGCGCGCCCTCGCGTTCGAGGAACGAGAACATGCGGAAGTTGCCGTCCCCTTCGGTGGTCTGCGCCCAGAACTCACCGGTCACCTTGACCACCGGCTTCACGCGCAGCCGATCCACTTCGACCGCGGCCAGCCTGCCGCGCACCTCGCCGAGCATCTCTTGCGTGTAAGCGCCGTAGAGATGATCCCGCACCTTGCCGAGCGAGTTGGACCAGTCCTTCACCGCTTTGTGCTGCGAGAGACGCGTCGCGATCCCTTGAGGAAGGCGATCGAGGACATCGGACGTGCGGCGCTCGCGCAAACGGGCCGTCAGCAGGTCCATGCACTCGTTCACCACGCGATCCGTTTCACCCTGGTGTACTTCGAAGGGGCGAATCTGGTAGGCCACGTCGTTCAGCACGTCACCCAGGTTCAATGCGTTGAACGTCGCCATTCCAAAGTCGACGGTGAATTTCAGCCCGGGCTCCCCGGATGCGGCCTTGATGCCATCTGTCTGCTGAAAGAGCAGGACGCGGAAGCCGTCGAAGCCGGCGTTCTGCACCGCCAGCCGATACTCGGATTCATACATCCCGAAACGGCAGGGGCCGCAGGATCCGGCGGTGAAGAAGACATAGCGATCGATGATGTCCTGGCGCGGCATGCCCTCCGCCTCGAGCCCCTGCAGAAACTTGATGAGATGCCCGACCATGAAGTAGGTCGGGTTGCACTGCCCGTTGTTGCCGTATTCCTTGCCAAGCTGGAACGCGGCCACGTCGGGGATCGGCATGACCTGCACGCGGTAGCCGGCCGACTCGAACGCGGCCTTCAGCAGCGCATCGTGCTTCCAGGTGAGCCCGCCAATCAGGATCGTCACGCCATCGCGTTCCGCGGCCGTGAACGGACGCTCCACCGGCCGATGGAAGTGTCGAGCAGGTTCGCGCTCGTGCGCCGTGAGGGCGAGGAGACGCTGCCGCTCGGCTTCGACGCGCCGCCGGACTTCCTCTTCAATATCCTGGCGGGAACGCAACGTGAGGAGCGGAGTTGAAACCCTGGGGTCCGAGGTGGGGACAGGTTGCATCGTGGCCCTCCACACAAGGCCGGGGCCGCCGCGAATCGAGCGCCGTGCTCGTGCGGAGGGTGTAGCCCCGACGAGTTGCGAAATACCGTTGGCTGTCAACGACGCTGGGGACGTCGTCTCAGCCTCACGCTAAGTAGTTCGCGGCAGCATGTCAATCCTGTTTTTGTGGCTGAGCATGAACAAGTTGCGAATCGTTGAACGTGAGATGCAATCGATTGCACGTGCAGTACCATGCGCGATCGATCGCTGACGCGCTCGAAAGGACTACGTCATGAACGCACAGACATCCTCAGTGGAGCCTGCTGCCGCGCAGCAACTCATCGCACGGTATGTCGCCCTGATTGAACAACACACCGATGAGAATGCATTTCCCGCACCGGCCACGACGCTCCCGGCCTCGAAGACGGCGATCAAGAGTGCCGTGCGGACGGTCCTTGCAGCGCTCGCTGCGACCAGCCAGCTCACGGCGGAGTTGACGGCGTTTCTGGAAGACGCGTTCGTCACGCTCGCGAACTATGTTGACGACGAGTTGGCGGCGCTCGCTGCTGAACATCGACGCGCCAGTGCAGCCCTCGAGACGGCGCCGCGTGAGCCGCGCGAGCGGCTCGCGTCGCCGAACTGGGAGATCGTGGCGCGTACGAGCCGGCTGGCCGGTGAAATCGCGCGCCGCAGCGTGGATGAGGCGGCCGAACTCAGGCAAGAGTTCCGATCGCTGCTTAGTGAATGTTCGTCGGTATCCGAAGCCTCCACACGGCGAGCTGGCAGTGGCACGCCGTACGAGTAGACCCGGCCTGGCAGGTTGCCATTCATTGGAGTACAGCGGCCGTCGGGTCGTACGATGGTACGCGACCAGTACCGACATCGACGATCGCAAGCACCTCGAAGACCGGATCAAGAATGTTGAGCGGCTTGACTTCCTGGGCGAGCGCTTCGCTGATCGCTTCAAGCGCGAATTTCGAGGCGGAGTACGGCCCCAGCGGCGAGCACGCGATGCGCCCCGCCACCGAGCTCACGTTCACGATGCACCCGCTTCGCTGCGCTCGCATGTGCGGCAGCCACGCCCGAATCGTGCGGAGCGCCCCGAAGTAATTCGTTTCCATCGTTGCCTTGAAATCATCGAACGTCAGGCTGTCGATGGAGCCCGCGCGCACGACGCCGGCGTTGTTCACGAGCACGTCGATGCACCCGGCCTCTGCACGGACAGCAGACGTTGCCGCGTCGACCGATTCCTGCGAATTGACGTCCATTTGCACGATCGAGATCGGAAGCCGTTCTTTGTCGACGATATCGCGGAGGGCCGCGCCGCGATCGAGGCTGCGCATCGTCGCGAACACCGTGTGACCGGCTCTTCCCAGCGCGACGGCAGTCGCGAAACCAATGCCGCTGCTCGTTCCGGTAATCAGGACCTTCGCCATGACCCCTCCTTTGGATGACGTCGTTCGCGGTGAGAACATAGCGGTTCCGCAAGCGAAAGTCTTTCGCAAACTCTTACAATGTTCGTCGACATCGCTGCGCGGGCTGGAGCGCGAGCTGGCGATCGCATCGGCGAAGATGGACTTTTCCGAGCCTGACGCGGCGCCCGCGGACGTCCTGAATCGCGCGATCTGGCATTCCGTGAAGGGATACGACACGCCGTACCCGCGCCTGGATCTGAAGGCGTGCGTGCCGGCGCTCACCAAGGAAGGCGCCACGAGGTTGTTCTAATCGGCACTCCGGGCGGGCACCGCTACAGTGGTGCCCGCCGCACCTCGTCTTGCACGGCGCAAAGAGTCAATTTGCGCCAGCCAACTGTTCGAGAGGTTCCAACTCGCGACCGGAGCCGCCGAGTCTGCTGTACGAACGAGATGCCAGCGCCGCGGGCGGCGTGCGGCTGATTGGGGTCAGCTGTCTTTTTCGTTGGACCGAGCGACGCCGACGGCCAGCCAGCTCCGTCCTTCCCACTGGCACTGGCCAGGTGGCACAAGCACAACATGCGAACATCTGACTTCCGCCGATGCGGTAACGCACGTTATGGTGAGGGATGAACCTTGCCATGCTCCCGGCGTTTGCCAGCGACAATGTCTTCCACGTCGTCATCGAGGCGCCCCGCGGCTCGAGGCTCAAACTCAAATATGAGCCGAAATGGGAGGCGATGGCCGTGTCACGGCCACTTCCGCTCGGCGTCATCTATCCGTTCGACTGGGGTTTTGTGCCATCGACTCAGGCGGCTGACGGGGATCCGCTGGATGCGATGCTGTTGTGGGAGGTCTCCTCGTATCCAGGGGTCGTGATCCGATGTCGCGCGATCGGTGTCCTTCGAGTCGAGCAGAACCGGACCAATGACGATCCTTCAACGCGCATTCGTAACGATCGCATCATGGGGATCCCGATCCATGCCCGTCGCGAGCACGACATCGAGGATCTCGCCGATCTCCCGGCACGTCTTCGGCAGGAACTCGAGCAATTCGCCATGGCGGCGACTGCACTGGAAGGGAAGGACGTGCGGATTGTCGGTTGGGGCGATGCCGCCGCTGCCCTCACGCTCCTACGGGAGTGTGCCACGCGTCAACGATCGACAGCGAACGTTCCTTAGAGGGAAGCATCCTCCCGCCAGGGACGTGGCGTGCCGCATCTCTGTTCGGGCGTCACACGCTGACGCCAGGTCAGGAGCATTCGGTATGCGTCTGACGTGATCGAGGTCAGCGCAAACCGGCGGCCACCAGAACCGGCGCGGCTCTTGATTACATGTCTCGCGTGAGAGTGTCGCTCCTCTACAACAGTCGTGCGGGTGCAGGCGTGCCACTCGACCATATCCGCGGCGCCATCGAGCAGCAAGGCCACGACCTTGTCTGCGTTGTCGAGACGCAGGCGGGCGTGAAGCGATTACTGGAAGCCGGCCCCGACGTCGTTGTCGCAGCGGGAGGCGACGGCACGATTGCGCTTGCTGCGCGTACGCTGGCGCGTCGCGGGATTCCGCTCGCAATCCTGCCGCTCGGCACCGCCAACAACATAGCCAGGAGCCTCGCGGTTCAGGGCTCGATCGACGACCTCGTTGCTGCCTGGCGGCCGTCGAGGCGTGTGCCGCTCGACCTCGGCGTTGCGGACGGCGCCTGGGGCCGGCAGGCTTTTGTGGAAGGGGTAGGCGCCGGGTTGATTCCCGCGGCGGTCGCCGACATGCAGACGCGGTCCGATGGAGATGAGCTCCCGCCGCCTGCGAAGGTGGCAGGAGCCATTCGCACGACCGGCAGGGTGCTCTCGCAGCTCCACCCGGTTGAACTGACGATCGTTGCTGACGGCGCCCGAACGCGTGGCGTCTTTCTTCTCGCCGAAGTCCTCAACATGCGGTCAATCGGCCCGAATCTCGTCTTCGCGGCCGACGCCACCCCCTCTGACGGTCTCTTCCACGTCGTCATGGCCGGCGAGGAACACCGCGACGAGATCGCCCGCTACCTGCAGGAAGTGCTCCTACGACGTGACGCCGCGCTCTCCCTTCCGTCAACGCGCGCGCGGCACGTGACGCTCGAGGGCACGAGCGAGATCCATCTCGATGACGAGGTGCTGTGCGCGTCGCCGGGCCGAACGGTGTCGATGCAGATCGACGCTGGCGCTCTGGAACTCCTCGTATGAGCTCCGTCACTCCTCTGGCTGGAGGATGCCAAGCTCGCTGAATACAAGCTGTGCATCCGCGTCTTTGCGATGGGGTGCGTCAATGGCAAATGGCCAATGCCGAATGCCGAACTTTGATGGTATTGGCATTCGGCATTCGTCATTCGTCATTGACACGGCGCCCTCACCGATCACTCGGGGCGCCGCTCTCTCTAGGACGACGAAACTGGCGGGCGTATAGTGATCGGAGCGGAGGAGGCGATGCGGATCGAGGACTTCTCGTTCGGCCACATCACGATCGGCGGGGTCAGCTACGAGCACGATGTGGTCATCGACCACGGGAGTATCCGGAAGCGGAAGAAGAAGCCATCCAAGAGATTCCGCGGCGCCTTTGGGCATACGCCGCTCTCGGCGGAAGAGAACATTCCGTGGAAGTGTCGCCGGCTCATCATCGGGACTGGGACATACGGCAGATTGCCCGTTATGGATGATGTCACGCGCGAGGCGGCGCGTCGGAAAATCGCGCTCATCATCCTGCCCACCGCCGAGGCGATCAGAGCCTTGCGCAAGGCCTCGGGGAAGACAAACGCGATTCTGCACGTGACCTGCTAGCGTCGTCGGCGTTTGCAGGAGCGAAGCGAGTTGCGCGGCGCGTCACGCAGGTGCCATCCTTCGTGCGGCAGCTGGATCGCTGCACGCCGACTCGCTCGCGGACACCACGAAGAAGGGATCCTCATCGTCGAGCCCACGTGATAGGCGCCTACTATCGGAAGCGAAGGTCGCAGACAGACGGAATAAGGTTGGCCACGCCCCTGGAGGGTCTTCGAGGTGCAACACGTGTATGGACTCGACATTCCCCGCAGCCTCGAGGATGTCTGCGATCCTCGCCGCCTGGCGTTGATCGTGTACGACATGCAGATCGGCATCTTGCGGCAGATCGCAAATGGTGCCGCGATCACGGCAAGAGTCGGCGCGGTGCTGGCTGCGGCGCGCGAGGCGGGTGTGCGCATCGTGTTCACGCGCCACTTATCAATGCCAAAGGAGCTGATGGGCGTGGTCCAGTTCCGGATGGCCATGGCGTGGCAGCGCGTCGAGCGCGCGGAGGATGTCCATCCATGGTTCCTTCGCGATGCACCTGGCTTCCCGATCGTACCAGAGCTCGTTCCTCGCACGTCTGAGGCAGTCTTCGACAAAATCACGATGTCCGCTTTCGAAGCCACCCCCGTGGACATCGTACTGCGCGACGCCGGGGTCAACGCGTTCGCAATTGTCGGCGTGGCCACCGAGATCGGCATCGAGCCCACCGTTCGCCATGGTGTCGATCTCGGCTACATTCCGATCGTCATTCGAGACGCGTGCGGCGCAGGGCACCTTGAGGCCGGCGAGCGATCGATCGCGACGCTTCAGTTCCTGGGCGACGCACTGTTCACCACGGCCGACGAATTCGCGACGGTCCTACGCCGTGTCACAGTGGCGCGTGCCGGCACAAAGCGCTGAGGCTCACGTCGCGCTCGATGTCAACGCGAGAGCGGGCCGGACGCAGCGTCGTCTGTCCAGAGGTCGGCGACTGATCGTCCCTGGTTAAGGGCGCGCTATTACACAAGCTAGACTCCGCGCGAGGTCAAGTTTTCGGCGCGCACGACATCCACGCTATTCCCCCGCGTCATGACGTCTCAGGTAATTGCCGCGTGTGGTTCGCCTTCCTACTATCCGAGCCAGGAGGAGCACATGAGCAATGATCCTCGATGGCTGCGTCGGGCGGGTGTCTTGATTGCTGTCGCGCTTTCGTTGGTGAGTGAATCGCGTTAGACGGAGCGGCGCACCTTGAGAGACCGCAAGAACCAGCAAACGCTCTCAGCGCTGCACCAGCGGCTCGACGCAGCTGTGCGCGAGCTCCGCGACGAAATGATCGACTTCACGAGCGAGCTGGTGGCTGTCGCGTCGGAGAACCCGCCTGGCTCGGAATACCCGAAGTGCGTGCATGTCATCGAGTCGAGACTGCGGGCACTCGGGCTGGCATCCGATCGCGTGCCGTACCGCCCGCAGCGGAATACGCGGGACGAATCGGGCGCGGCGGTTGTTATGAGCGCCGTCGGTTCGGGCCAGCGAACACTGTACTTCTCCGGCCACTACGACGTGGTGCCGGTCAATACAGCGGGTCAATGCAGGCCTGTCCGCCGCGGTAAGACCTTGTTCGGGCGCGGGACCGCGGACATGAAAGGCGGTCTGGCGTCGATGCTCTACGCCGCAGTGGCATTACAGCGAGTGCGCGCGCCGCTCGACGGGCGTGTCCGGTTGGTATTTGTGCCGGACGAGGAGACGGGCGGACAGCGCGGCTCGGGCTTTCTGGCGGCCACGAAGCGACTGGGTTCGAATGGTATCGGAATGCTGACGCCGGAACCGACGAGCGGCGTGGTCTGGAACGCGAACCGCGGCGCCCTCACGATACGGGTGACGGTGCACGGCCGTGAAGCGCACGTCGGGCTCATGCATCAAGGGCGAAATGCCTTCGAAGACGCGCTCCGCGTGGTGGCAGGACTCCAGCGGCTCGGCCGGCGCGTCCGCCGGAGGCGCACGCGCTTTCGGGTGACGCCGGACGCCGCCCGTCGATCGCTCATGCTCATCGGTGGTCAAGTCGAGGCGGGCTCGAACTTCAACGTCGTGCCGGGACGTTGCGCCTTTACCGTGGATCGGCGCATGAACCCCGAGGAGGATTTCGACAGCGAACGCGAGGCGCTCTTCGACGTATTCGCCGAGGCGCGGCGTGCAGGCGTGTCGCTCGACGTCGAGGTGTTACAGGAGGGACAACCGTCGGGCATCTCAGAGGCGACGACGCTCGGTCGGGCACTGGGTGCGCACGTTCGCGCGGTTACCGGTACAGCGCCGACGTTCGAAATGTGTCCGGGTCTTCTGGAAATCAGGTTCTATGCCGAGCACGGAATGCCGGCATACGCGTATGGCCCCGGCCTTCTCGCGGTGTCGCACGGGCCGAAGGAATTTGTTCACGTCGATCGCATTGTCGAATGCGCGGCCATCTATGCACGAACGGCAGCAACGGTATTGCGATTCTCCTGAGTCGTCACGCATCTTCGGCGCGCCCTGACCGAGTGGATCTCCCATTCGACGCCAGGGACAATCGACGGACTGCGAGATCGATTTTGCGAGCCTGACGCCACTCGTCCGGTCGCGCGTAGACCACGCGGTACTGCTTCTTCAGCTCGTCACCGAGATTTCGCAATCGGGAAGCGCCATGCTGCCCGACAGGAACTTTCGCCTGCCGCCAGTCAGGTTGGACGTGCCCAGCGGTCGAGGATCCGAACGTTGTCAACCCGGTCAGGAGAAAGGGCTCTGAGAGCGAAGTTGCCGTATTCGGTCGAACTCCGCTTTGAGCTTGTCCAGTTCGTGATCGTCGAGCTCTTCTAAGTTGATCAATTGCGGGCGCGCTCCGCTCGTGCTGCGGATCAACTCATCCAGTTTCAGCTGGAGCGCGCGCGTGTCACGGTTCTGCGTGTTTTGCAGCAGGAACGCGATCAGAAACGTCACCTGCGATGCAACGGTATTCATCGTCAGCTGCCAGCTATCGGAGAACCGAAATACCGGCCCAAGCGTCAGCCACGCTGCCGTCAGCGCGACCGTGGCGGCAAAGGCCCAGGGGGAACCGACAACAGCCGCGGTCGCGTCGGCAGCTCGCCTGAAGTGATTCATGGATCCCTCCGAAAGAGGCCACGATACCAAGGCGATGTGACAGGGCATCCTCGCTCTGCGGCGGCCGAGCGCGCCACGCAATGACGCGCGTACAGGGCGCACTCGATGTTGCATGATCCGCGTCCACGTCGGCGAGGACGATCGCGCAATGAGTGAAAGGCCGCCAGCGGTCGCGGCGGATCTCATCGCGTGCGCAGCATGAATCCGACAGCAGCTCAAGTATTAGTGATGTAGGAGGACTGGACCGCAGACGATGCCTATGACTTGAAAGGGCCGATGAGGAATGTATACGTCATCGGCTTTGGGCGACCACGGACGACCTGCTTGAATCGGCAGACTCGGTTAACCGCAGAAATCCGTCTCGGACGAACGATATGGCGGGAATAATGCTCGGCGAGTACATAGAAAGGCAGAAACGTGCGCGCGCGCTGGCACGCGAAAAAGGCTTTGATGCGATCGTGGCCTGGAGTCGCGGCGGTTCCACTCAGGACCACTACGCAGATGTGTACTACCTGACCGGCTTCTATACGCATTATCCTTTCATTCCCGACCTTCCACCTGTTTGGCGCGCTCGGGGACACACGGCGCTGGTGCTGCCAGTGGATGCCGCATCCACGCTCCTCGTCGATGTCGCGCGTCGACAGCCGCCCGAGCCAGTCGCGGATCGTGTCGAGTTCACCGAAGACATCGTCGGGTCATTGGCAGAAACGCTCACCACATTATTCGGTGGTGGTGCGCGCGTGGCCCTCCTCGGTGGCGAAGCGCTGGCCTGGCGTTGGGGGCGGTATCTTCATGGGCGCGCGAACGATCAGAACATTGCCGTACTTGAAGCGGATGAACTCGGCGTTGAACTGCGATTGCTGAAGAGCCCCGCGGAGATCGCGATGCTCCGCGCAGCAGGAGCAGTCGGCACCCGGGCGGTGATCGCCGCGATGGACGCCGCGGTCCCCGGCGCGAGCGAGGCAGACGTCGCGGCGGCGGCGATTTACGAGGTCGTGCGAGCCGGCGGCGCGCTCTACGGCCTGGGACTGTCGTCGGGCGCGTGGGCTCATACGTTCAGTCCGTCCACGCCCGCGGCGTATGACAGCGGTCGCCGATTGGCACGCGGGGAGATCGTCCGATTAGATCTGTACGGCTCGCTCGACGGCTACCTCTTCGACTTCGGCCGCTCGCGAGTAGTGGGGCAACGTCCGACCTCGGTTCAGCAGCATCTCGTCGACGCGGTGCGCGACAGCGTCATGGCGGGAACCGAGCTTCTCCGACCGGGCCGAACGCTCGGCGAAGTCGCAGAGCGTTGCGAGCATGTGCTCGCGACATCTGCTCACGTGCAGCGTCATGGTGCGGCGCGTGCCACGATGGGTGGGGCGTGGGGGCACGCGCTGGGGCTTGACTGGGGACCTCCCTGGATCGAGCGGCAGTCCGACGTCGCGATCCGTTCGGGAATGTATGTCGCGATCGAGCGCCGGATCGAGGCGCCCGGACTCGGCGGTGCGAACTACGAGAACAATGTGCTGATTACCGACAGCGGTCCCGAGATCTTCACGCCGGCGCCGGACGAGTACTACGACTGACCGCATTATTGGCCATCACGCACGGCGGCGCCAGCGCCGTGGTCAGAACGAATCCTGCAACACAGCTCTCACTTGATGGGGCATACTGGAGTGACGTCGCCGCCCTGGTTATGGAGTTCCGCCAGCGTGTTCCGCGTCCGCCGCTCGATTCGTGCGTCGAGGTGATCTGGGTGTACCAGAACGATCCCGTCCCGCACACGCTCGAGCGAATCCTCCCAACTGGTTCCGCCCAGCTGATCGTCAACCTGAAGGAAGACCAGACACGCCTCTACGATCCGGAGGCCCCGCATCGTTGTGCGACAACCGTCGGCACGGTGTTATCCGGCGTGCACTCCCGCTATCAGGTCATTGATACATCCGAACAGGAATACGTGGCCGGCGTAGCCTTCAAACCCGCAGGCACAGTGGCCTTCATGCGCGTGCCGGCGCACGAAACGATCGATCTCGATGTTCCGTTGGAGGCCCTCTGGGGCGTCCGTCGTACTAACACTCTCCGCGAACGCCTTCTCGAGCGGCCCAGCCTCGAAGCGAAGCTCGACGCAATCGAGGCCGCCCTTCGAGAGATGTGGAGATCGCCGGGTCCACATCCGGCCGTGGCCTACGCGCTGACCACCTTCAATCGAGTGCCACACGCGACGAGCATTGGAGCGGTCACGGACGCCATCGGGCTGAGTGCGAAGCGATTCATCGAACGGTTCAAGACGGAAGTCGGCGTGACGCCGAAGCGCTTCTGTCGCATTCGGCGTTTCCAGCAGGCGGTGACGCTGGCTCACGGAAGGCGTGACATCGACTGGGCCGAGGTTGCGCTCGATTGCGGCTACTTCGACCAGGCGCACTTCATTCACGATTTCCGCTCGTTCGCCGGCCTCACGCCGACGGCCTATCAGGCCGCTCGAACGTCGTTTCATAACCACGTCAAATTTCTACAATCCGACGAAGCCGGCATCTGAGACGATGCCGGCCATGGCTGACGCAAAAGACACGTATCACACGATCACTCCCTACTTTGTCGTGACTGACGCGGACGCGGAACTCGCCTTCTTGAAGGCGGCGTTCGGCGGCACCGAGGCCAATTGTCAGAGGAATTCCGACAACACCGTGATGCATGCTGAAATCAGGATTGGTGATTCGCTGGTCATGCTCGGGCAGGCCGGAGGACAGTGGAAGCCTCGCACCGCGGCGCTGTACCTCTGGGTCGACGACGTCGACGCCACGTACGCGAAAGCCCTTCAGGCTGGAGCGACCTCCGAAAGCGAGCCTGAAGACAAGCCGTACGGTCACCGAAACGCTGGTGTTGTCGACCGGAACGGCATCACGTGGTGGATCGCCGCCCCGGTCAAACAACGGACCAGATGACCCCGTGCCGAGCGCGGAGCTGACTCGATGATGCAGAGACACGGCTCTGCGCCAGCGGTTAGAGGGACTAGTCCGCGTCCTCCCGACCAAGGCGTTCGACGACGATGCCGCCGGCCGCGACGTCGCCGTGTTCGAAACAGAGTCGCGATGAGCCGCGTGGTGAAGCGCGTTCGACGTACCGTGACCCCGTCGTGTTGGTTGCTTGTCCTGATTGCCGCGTACGCATGCATCACGCTGACGCCCGAGGGCGCACGGGTGACCGTATACCGCGCCCCGCTGGATGAGCCGCAAGCTCGGTACGCGATGCCGCAAGGTTGCCGTCTGATCGCGGAGGCACCGGCGGTCTCGATGACGGAACTGGAGATCGAGGGGCAGAAAGATCCGTACGTCGTGCAACGCAATCGTGCCGCGGCCGCCGGCGCCAATGCGTTGCTCGTCCGCTCACGAATGCTGGTGGGCCGGCGCAACCTGGATTGCCCCGGTTCAGCGCCCATTACGGATTGCCCGCCTGACTCCGGGGCGTGGTTTCGCGTGGTCATCGAGAGCTATGCTTGCCCTCCCGACGTGCTGCGGATGCTCTCGACGCGGGTGGGAAAAAGCCCTTGAAGTGACGCTGGCCAGCCGGCGATTTCACTATTTGATCTAGCCGACGCCTTGCTCGCTCGTGTCCGCCGGGTTTCTGGTGCGCGACCTGCGGCGACAATGACACCGTTACCCTTCGGCGATTCGAATGCCGTGGCGCGACAGGGGCAGCGAGCGATAGCGTTTGCCGGTCGCGCGGAAGATCGCGTTCGTCAGCGCTGGGACGACCGTCACGGGCCCGGCTTCACCGATCCCGCCCAGCGGCCGCGCGCCGCTGTCGACGAAGTGGACTTCGACCCGCGGCATGGCCGGCATGCGAAGCACCTCATAGTCGTGCCAGTTGCTCTCCACTGTTCGGCCGCCTGCGAAGGTGATTTCCGAGAGCAGCGCAGACGACAGCCCCCAGGCGACGCCGCCTTCAATCGAATTCGCGGAAATGCCTGAGTCCCTTCCATGCCATCGGGTAGCCATCGGAGGCAGCCGCCAACCGGGCGCACCTGGAGGCGCGTGTGGCGTGCGCGAGCTGACCTCCTGGTGGCAGTTCGAACAGCGCATCGCCGGTGTGCCGCGCCCATCGATCCCCCGGCGTACCTGCATCGTATGCGGATGCCCATCGTCACCCTGCAGCGGCGAGTCGCCCGAGATGTGACAGTTTGCGCACCTTGGGCCCGACAGCACACTCGCGATGTTCGCAAAGGCGCCGAGGGCACCTTCGCGGTCCTGTCCTGCTGCCGTGGTCTGCAATGACAGGAGCGCCAGGAGCGCCGTGAGCGAAGCCAATGACACGGTCGACGTCATTGCGATCCTCCCGCCATCAACGCGGCGGCACGATGAACAGCGCGACGAATTCGCTGATAGGTACCGCAGCGGCACAGATTTCCCGCCATCGCCTGGTCGATATCCGCGTCGCTCGGCCGGCGGATAGCAGACAGGAGCACGACCGCCGACATCATCTGTCCTGACTGGCAGTAGCCACACTGGGGCACTTGCTCCGCCAACCAGGCCTTCTGCACCGGATGGCTGGCATCCTTCGAAAGACCTTCGATCGTGGTGACGCGCTTTCCTTCGGCACGCGCGATTGGCGTCACACACGACCGGACCGCGTCCCCATCGAGGATCACGGTGCAGGCGCCACATTGCGCGATGCCGCAGCCGAATTTCGTGCCGGTGAGTCCGAACGTTTCGCGCAGGACTCATAGAAGCGGGGTCGTCGGATCCACGTCCGCCAGTCGGCGTTCTCCATTAACCGTCACAGCGATGCCGGCCATGTGCAGTTCCTTCCGTCCGTCTTGCGGCGAGCTCTACCCGGGATCGTCTTGCCGCGAGCTCCGAGTCCTCTCGCGCGTGTCCTCGGTGCATTCCGCGAGGAATTTCAGGAGGTCGTCGGTCGATCGGAAGTGGAACTCGCGACCCGTATCGACCTCCTCGATCCACCCGATGAAACGGCGCTGTTCGGGTTCACTGTCGGCAGCGAGACGAAGCACGAACGCTTCTCGCATGACGCACTGAAGATACGGCCAGCACCGGCCGCGGCACGTGAAAGTCGCGTTTAATTTCTGTCAAATCCGGACAGCCCGGAGAGTGTGTCGGCCGGCTCCTCAAAATCGATACGTCACCCACGGCGACACGAAGCTCATGGTTGGCGTGCCATGAACGGACGCCTGCTCGAACTCGCCGTTGAACATATGTGAGATCCCAGGCGAACATCCGTGTGAAACATGTATCGCTGGAGCAGGTAGCCATTCGGGTCGCGCGCGGTGAGACCAAAGTTCTGGTTTCCAAACCTTTCGTAGGTCACGCGCGCTTCGCCGCCGAGAGACAGCCATGCTGTGGCGTCCGGCGATAACGGAATGAATTTCACCGTGTCCCACCGGTCGTGGTGTTCGCTCCCGCGGAAGTGATGCCAGTCCTCGTCATACGTGGGCAACGGATAGCGGTAGCGATCCTGCGGCGGGGCGACACTCTGCCCAAGGGCCGGGACGACGCTGAGGAGCATCACGACGGCCACTCGGACCAGCGACTCAGCCAAAAGAATCTTACGCAGCCGCGGCGTCGCGCGTCTGGCGATAGTCCAGTGCCTTGTTTCGCGAGTTGCTCGCCTTGACGTCATCTCGAGGGAGAGCGTAGGGCGACGCTGCCGAGAGCTGCGTGAAAGGCTTGTTCAATTTCCGTCAATTGCGCGTTCAACACAAAAACTTCACGGGACATTCACAGCTGGCCTGCGCCGCCGCCATATCTTTTACGTGAGGGTCCTACCCGAATGGGTGAGGACACGGGCGCCGACGCGCCGATACGCTAGCCTGTCCCCGGGAGGACGACCGTGAAACACGCACATTGTCTCGCCCCGGCCCGAGTCTGGGAGGAACGGGACCAACGGCTCGGACCTGCATCCTATGGACGACTGTTTCCTGAACTGCCGCCGTTCGAGGCAGAAGAAGCGTTTCTCTTCGCGTTGGGCCGCGCTGGTGGTTTGTGCGACTGCAGCGATGCCGACGATGACCGAGCGTCGCTCGGAAGGGAAGCGGCAGGGTGGCCGTTCTTCGGGCAGTTCGTGGCGCACGACATCACCGCGGATCGGTCGGCGCTCAAAGTCGGAACCAGCGCCGACCCTTCGCGGCTTCGCAATGCGCGCTCGCCGCAATTGAACCTGGAATGCCTTTACGGCGATGGTCCGGTGGGACATCCGTACCTCTTCCGGCGCGACGACCCGGCCAAGCTCCTCACGTCGCCGGACGGTTTCGACGTGCTCCGCAACAGCGAAGGCACCGCAATCATTGGCGATCCACGCAACGACTCGCACGTGCTGATGTCGCAGATGCACCTCGCGTTTGTCCGCGCACACAACATGTGTGTCGATCGCGTGCGACGCCAGGGGACGCTCGAGTCAGCAACGTTCGAAACGGCGGCGCGGGAGCTCCGGTGGCATTACCAGACCGTTGTGCTGCACGAGTTCCTGCCCCGGCTGATCGGCTCGGAGCTGACGCGATCGCTTATTGCCGGCGATCGCCGGTACTACCGGCCGTCGGACGCGGTCTTCATTCCGCTGGAGTTCGCGGACGCCGCGTACCGCTACGGCCATGCGCAGATTCGACACGAGTACCGCCTCAACGGTGCGACAGCCGCGGCACCAATCTTTCCTGACCTGATCGGCTTCCGGCCCGTCACGCCGGACCGCCGGGTCGAATGGGAGCGTCTGTTCGATGCTGACGGCTACCCTCCAGCCGACCGCGCAAAGAAGATTGACGGGACGCTTGTCGGCTCGCTGATTGCGCTGCCAGTGACGTTGACGGGTGAGTGCGAGGTTGCGGAGCTGCATTCCCTCGCCGTCCGGGATCTCGAGCGTGGCCAGCGCGTCGGCCTGCCGTCCGGTGAAGCGGTGTCCCGGCGGATGGGGGTGACGCCGCTTACCGCTGAAGAAATCGGCGCGCAGGCGGCTGGATGGCACGGCGAGACTCCGCTCTGGTACTACCTCCTTCGCGAAGCCGCTGTGCGCGCGGAGGGTCATCGTCTCGGCCCGATCGGCGGCCGGATTGTTGGCGAGGTACTGGTTGGTCTGCTGGATCTGGATCCCGAATCGGTACGTCACGCGTCCGCTGGCTGGAGCCGGAGCGCAACGCTGATCGAACTGCTGATGGGGCAGGAATCCGTGGCGACCCAGTAACACCACGGAAGTGGTGTCGTGACGGGGCCGCAGAACAGAAGAAAGGACAGGCCGAGCGATGTTAGCGTTCGACCAGTTCCGCCTGGATGCTGTCAATCAGTGCCTGTGGCGTGGCGACGCGCGCATCGCACTCAAACCGAAGCCGTTCGCGGTCCTCGAATATCTCATCGCTCACGCCGGGCGACTCGTGACACAGGAACAACCTCCTCGCGGTGGTCCGGCCGGACACCCACGTTCAATCAGAAGTCCTGCGACAGTACATTCTGGAAATACGCAGAGTGCTGGGTGATCGACCAGAAGCATCGCGCTTCATCCAGACCTTTCCGAGATGCGGTTACCAGTTCATCGCACCGGTAACGGACGAGGATGCGATGGGACTCCCGGCAGCCGCGAACACCCCGCCGACGCTGGTAGGAAGAGCGTCATCCCTGGCTGATCTCGAGCGCTCCCTGGAACTCGCGGAGCGCGGCCGCCGGCAGATCATGTTTGTGGTGGGAGAAGCCGGGATCGGGAAAACGACCTTGATAGACGCCTTTCAGCAAAGGGTGTCAACGCGTCAGGCCGTCCGCGTCGCACGCGGTCACCCGGTTGAAGGGTTCGCCGGGAAGGAATGCTACTACCCGATCTTTGAAGCACTGGCACAACTCGCGCGCGGGCCGGCCGGAACGGCGGTCGTCAACGCGTTGGCCACGCAGGCGCCGACCTGGATGATGCAGCTGCCAGCATTGGTCTCGCCAGAGCGACGCGCCGCCCCGCACCGGGAAGTCGCGGGCGCGACGCGCGAGCGGATGGTGCGCGAGTTCTGCGACGCGACCGAGGCGTTCACGAACGTGGCGACCGTAGTGATCGTCCTCGAGGATCTTCATCGGGCGGATTGCTGCACTCTTGACGTGATTTCCGCGATCGCCCGTCGGCGAGAAGCGGCCAGGCTGATGCTCATTGGCACACTTCGGCCTGCCGACCTGATTCTCAGTGACAGTCCGCTCAAAACGTTGAAACACGATCTGGTCCTGCACCGTCTCGCACACGAACTGACGCTCGAACGACTCGAACGGTCTGATGTTGCCGAGTACCTGGCTACTGCGTTGAGTGACAGCGAGCTTCCGGAACAGTTCGCGACGATCATCCACCGACACTCGGACGGCAATCCGTTGTTCATGACCGCGACGATCGAGCATCTCGAGCAGCGGCGGGTTCTGTCCAATGCGGGCGGCCGATGGCGGCTGACCGTGCCGGTCGAGCAGGTTGACCCCGGCGTGCCGGACACGCTCAAGCAGATGCTCGAAATGCAACTGCACCGGTTGAACGATGCAGATCGCCGGCTGCTCGGATCGGCGAGCATCGTCGGACAGCGATTCACAGTCTGGGCCGTGGCTACGATGTTGTCCCGCGGGACGGCTGAAACACACGAGCAGTGCTGCGACCTGGCTGAACGACAGCAATTCGTAGAGGCGTGCGGCATACGCGCTCTACCGAACGGCGCCGAGACCGCGGAGTTCGCGTTCCGGCATGCTCTCTACCGCGAAGTTCTGTATCAAAGTCTGAACGTTGCCGAACGAGCAAAGTTGCGCCGGCAACTCGCGGAAGCATTGGAGGGAGTTCGCGGGCCATAGACTCCGAAAGTGCCGCCGCGCTCGCATCGCATTCAAAACAGACGGTGATTACACGCCCCCAAGGGCAGGCGCGGCTTGGGCGAAGTGGTCGTCGATGTCGACGGACCTGGCCGAAGCGGATTCACTCCCCGGTCCGCCGCGACGAGCGTCAGCAAGATGGCTGGTCGGACTGCGAAGGTGAATGAACAAGGATGAATCTGCAGGCCGACCATATGAAGTTCATGCCGCTCCGCCTTGCGCTCCATTGCGTCCGCACGACCGCCCTGTCCGATTCGTTCGATCACGATGTGTCGTCGCTGTCCTGTCGAAGCTCGCGATTTCGCTGCGGCGCTCGCTCGAAACACTCGGCCAGGAACGTCAGCAGCTCTTCCGTGGATCGGAAACGCAACTCCCGGCCGGTGTCCACCTCCTCGATCCAGCCGTCATAGTGCCGCTGTGGAGGTTGCGTGTCGGACCCCAGCTGGAGAACAAACCCCCGTCGCATGACATAGGAAACTACGATCCAATGCCGACGCGGTTGTGAAAGTCATGTGCAACTTGCCGTGAAATCTCTGTTAGAGCCGGTCCAACGAACCGATCGGGCGCCAACTTTCGTCACACTGGGGAAGGAGTTGGCCACTGAGGTCCCCAACACAGGCCTCGCCGCGCCGTCCCGAACTCGCACCAGCCCGTCGTCATCAGGACAGAGAGTGCGTCTCTCGAGGTGCTAAAGTGATCCCTGCGCTGCCAGTCGAGTCGGGCATGAGGTCGTTCGAGCGGTTCCGCCTGGACGTCGTCAACCAGTGCCTCTGGGATGGAGAGGCACGCGTCTCTCTCATGCCCAAGCCATTTGCGGTGCTGCAGTACCTGGTCGAACATCCGGGCCGACTTGTCACGCACGACCAGCTCCTTTCTGCGATCTGGCCCGACACGTACGTGCAGCCCGAAGTCCTCCGTCGGTATGTCCTGGAGATCCGGCGAGCGCTTGGCGATCGGGCCGAAGCGCCCCGCTTCGTTCAGACCCTTCCCAAGCGCGGCTACCAGTTCATTGCTCCCGTGACCGATGAGGGTGCCGCGACAGCAGGGGAGATCCCGTCAGCCACGACGACGACGCTGGTGGGACGGGCATCAGCCCTCGCCGATCTCGACCGATATTTGAGAACCACGTTGAGCGGCCGTCGGCAGCTGGTGTTCGTCGTCGGCGAGCCGGGCATCGGGAAGACGAGCCTGGTGGATGCGTTTCAGCGCGCGAGCGCGGCCTTCGCAGGCGTCGCGGTCGTGAGAGGGCAGTCGGTCGAAGGCTTTGGCGGCAAGGAGCCGTATTACCCGGTTTTCGAGGCGCTGGCGCAGCTCGCGCGCGGCCCATCGAGGACGCTCGTCGTCGACACCCTTGCGACATACGCGCCAACGTGGCTGATCCAGTTTCCGTCGCTGATTCGTGCCGATCAGCAGGCGGCATTGCAGCGCGAGATCCTTGGCGCTACGCGCGAACGCATGGTGCGGGAGCTCTGCGAAGCGCTCGAAACGATCACGCGGACCGTTCCGCTCGTGCTCATCCTCGAAGATCTTCACTGGGTCGATCGTTCGACGGTCGACTTAATCTCGGCGATCGCTCGCCGCCGTGAACCAGCACGTCTGCTCGTGGTTGGAACGTGCCGGCCAGCCGAGTTGATCTTGTCCGAAAGCCCTCTGAAGGCTCTTAAACACGATCTCCTGCTGCACCGCTTGTGCCATGAGCTGGAGATAGAGCGCCTCCAGGAGAGTGATGTGGCGGAGTACGTGGCGGCGACGTTTGCGCCTGGCGATGTACCCGCGGGTCTTGCGGCGGTTATTCACCGTCACTCGGACGGAAATCCCTTGTTCATGGTGGCGATGCTCGATCACCTCGAACAGCAGGGCGTCCTCTCCCGGGTCAGTGGACTCTGGACGATGACGAGACCGCTCGAGCAGGTGGATCCAGGAGTGCCGGAGACGCTCAAGCAGATGCTCGAGATCCAGTTGCAGCACGCGACGGAGGCCGAGCAGGAGTTGCTCAAGCGTGCAAGTGTAGCCGGCCAGCGTTTCACGGCTTCCTCGGTGTCCACCATGCTGGCAACCGACGTGTCACGTGTAGAACAGATCTGTGACGGGTTGGCGGAGCGCGAGCAGTTCATCAAAAGCAGCGGGCTGCGAGCGTTGCCTGATGGCACGTCGACGCCGGAGTACGCGTTCACACATGCCCTGTATCGCGAGGTGCTCTATCGCCGGCTGAAACCGGCCCAACGTGTGACCCTTCACCATCGCCTGGCGGCGGGCATCGAGGAGCGGTGCGCACCCGTGTTGCCGGAGATGGCTGCCGAGATCGCGTTGCATTTCGAGGAAGGGCATGCCTACGAGCGCGCCGTTCACTACCTGCTCCAAGCCGCGCAGAACGCCACGCGTCGATATGCGCACGCGCAGGCCATCACGGTCCTCGAACACGCGCAACAGTTGCTGCCACAGATCGACCGGGCGCACGGGCAAGAGCTTGACTTGCAGATTCTGGAGCGGATCGGCGAGGCGCACTATGCGCTCGGCGACATGGAGCACTCTGCCGCGACCTACGAATCGATGGCGACGCGCGCCTCCAGCGCGGGCCTTCTGGCCGCGCAGGCGGAGGCGTTGATTCGAGAGTCGCACGCGGCTGTATCGATCCCATTCTTTTTGAGCGCGGTTCGGATCGATCCGAATTTCGCCGCGGGGTATACCAGCCTGTCGAGGATTTACAGCAACCTCGGCGAAGCGCAGCGCGCAAGAAAGTACGCCAGGTTGGCGTACGAGCGCCGCGATCAGGTCGGCGAGCGGGAACGTCTGTCCATCACATACCAGTACCAGTACGAAGTCACCGGGGATCAGTCGCGTGCCAGCCAGACGCTCGAAGACTGGAAGCGGGCCTTCCCGCTCGAATTTCAGCCGGCCAACGCCCTGGCGCTCATCCACAATTTTCTCGGACGCTTCGACCAGGCGATCGAGGAAGGGCTGGAAGCGCTGAAACGGAATCCCTCGCACGGGTATCCCTACTCGAATCTCGCTCACGCCTATCGCGGGGTGGGCCGGTTCGACGACGCCCGAAAGACAGCGGAGCAAGCCGTGGCG
>JBKOZS010000239.1:0-14540 GCA_046726015.1 Acidobacteriota bacterium | reverse complement strand
TATTCACGAAGAGCACGAAGTCACGAAGACCACGAAGGTACTAACGAATTCACATTGACGACGACAAAACAAGTGGTAGGTTTTTCTCTTCGTCGGCCGTTACTCCATTCCTGATCTCCATGTCCGACAACGCCCAGGTTCGCGAATACTGGAACCAGCACATCCACGACCTCAAGATCACGCGACATCCCGTTGGTTCTCCCGGGTTCTTCGCGGACCTCGATCAGTATCATTTCGAGAAACTGCACCATCTGCCGCGGTTGATTGACTTCAACGGGTATCGCGGCAAGCGCGTGCTCGAAGTGGGATGCGGCGCCGGGACCGATCTCGTGCGCTTCGCGAAGGGTGGCGCGATCGTCACGGGCGTCGATCTCTCGTCATCCGCAATCGCGCTGGCCCGTCAGAACTTCCAGCAACAGGGCCTCGAGGCAGATTTACGCGAGGCGGACGGCGAACATCTCCCGTTCGCCGGCGAATCGTTCGACTTCGTCTACGCGCACGGGGTCGTGCAGTACACCGCTAACGATCGTGCCCTCGTCGACGAGATCCGCCGCGTGCTGAAGACCGATGGCACCGCCGTGTTCCAGGGCTACAACCGCATCTCCTGGCTGAACGCGCTCTCCAAATTGATGAAGGTCGGTCTCGAACACGAGGACGCGCCGGTGCTGAAGAAGTACAGCGCCGGAGAGTTCCGCGCGGTGCTGTCCGGATTTCGCGAGGTCCGGATCGTTGAAGAGCGCTTTCCGGTGAAATCGCGCCTTCACGGCGGATGGAAGGGAACGCTTTTCAACACGTTCTTCGTCGCCGCGTTCAACGCGCTGCCGCGTGCGTGGGTGCGGCGCTTTGGCTGGCACCTGCTGGCGTTCTGCCGCAAATGAACGTTGTCAAGGCCCACGCCTACGGGAATGACTTTCTGCTCGTCGAGGCGCAGTCTGCGCCGCCGCCACCGGAGCGCGCCGACCTGACGCGTGCGTTGTGCGAACGGCACCGCGGCGTCGGTGCCGATGGCGTGATCTTCTACAGCGACGGCCCTCGCGGCGCATCGATGCGCCTGCTGAATGCGGACGGCAGCCCTTCGGAAATCTCCGGTAACGGCGTGCGTTGTCTCGCGGCGTGGCTCGCGCGCACGCGTGGGCTGCGGCCAGGGAGTTCGATCGAGATCACCACCGACGCCGGTGTGAAGACACTTGAACTGCTCGGCATCGAAGCGCGCCGTGTCACGTTCCGCGCGGCCATGGGGCAACCGGAACAGATCGAGCGGCGCACGATCGACGTGAACGGCGAACTCGTCGACGCCATCACGCTTCGCGTCGGGAACCCGCAATGCGTGGTCCTTGGAGAGGTCAGCGAGGATCGCCTTTATCGCATTGCGTCGCGCCTGGCCGTGCATCGCACGTTTCCCGCCGGCACCAACGTGGAGCTTGCAACCGTCGAACGTCCGGACCGCGTTCGCATCCTGATCTGGGAGCGGGGTGTCGGGCCAACCGAAGCCTCGGGCACCGGCGCCTGCGCGGCCGCCGTCGCGGCCATGTCGTTCGGCGGCGCCGATCGCGACGTGGAAGTGATCTCTCCAGGCGGCTCGCAGCGCGTCGAATGGCGTCCATCCGGGTTGTTCCTGACCGGTTGGGCGGAAGTCGTGCTGGATGGCCGGTGGTTGGATGTCTAAACAATCGAAGGAATCGAAGGAAGACGAAGGAATCGAAGGAACTATCAAACGTGGGTCGAAGGATCAAAACCGGTCGGTCGAAGGATCACAAGCAGTCGAAGGGCAAAGCGTCCAGGGATGTTACCGACGATGATTTGGAGCTCCTTCGACTAGTTATTTGAAGCTCCTTCGGGTCCTTCGCTCCCTTCGACTCCTTCGATTGTTAGAGACTACCTACGCTTCCTCGCAGGGCGCTGCGGGATGCCTTCAACCTCACTCAACGCCGCATCGACCTGCGAGCGGGCCGCCGTGAGCATCGACGGGACGTCAGCGTAGTTCCCCGTGTCAATCGCTGTGCGCGCTTCTTGCAAGGCTTTGCGGGTCTCCGCGAGCGTCGCGCGGCCTTTTTGCAACTCGCGCGCGGGCACGCGCGCAGCTTCCGCGGTCTTGATCCGCGTCTCGAGCTGGTGCGCTCGCGCCGAAACCTCGGTAAATGCCGCTTCGGCGGCGCTGCGGGCGCTCGCCTTGCCATCGGCGGCGAGTCGCGCGGCATCCTGCGCGCGCTCTCGCGCGTCGAGCGCGTAGCTGAGCGCCTGCCGGTAATCGCGCTGAGCGACCGCATCGTGCGATTTCTGCAATGCCGAAGTGGCGGCGGTGTACTCGTCCACCGCGTACTTGTCGGCGCCCGCCGCGCGCGCGGCGTCGATCGCACCCTGGGCCTGATCGATTTCTTTCTGGGGAGGCTCGGAGCAGCTGGCCGCGAGGAGCAGCAGCAGTCCGATCGCAAGCCGACGCATCCGACGAAGTATATCCGCTCGAGAGAGTAATGAAAAAGGTTCCGGAACGAGATCGTCCGCGAGAGAAGCTGGAGCGCCTTGGCAGTGCGAGTCTTGGCGACAACGAGCTGCTCGCGATCGTGCTGGGCCACGGCGCGCCGCAGGCTGGCGCCCTCGAGCTCGCAAATGCCGTGCTCGTGGCAGTCGGCGGCCTGCATGGACTTGCACGGACGTCCATTGACGATCTGCGCCGGTTGCCGGGGATTGGCGCGGCACGTGCCGCGCAATTGATTGCCGCGGTCGAGGCCGGACGCCGCACGCTCGTACGCTGTCCGCAACAACGACCACAAATCATCCTGCCGAGGGACGCGGCGGAGCTGCTCCTGCCGCAGTTCGGCAGTCGCGCGGTGGAGCAGTTCGGCGTCGTGCTGCTCGATACCAAGCACCGCGTGCTGCGCATCACGGTGCTCTCCGTCGGCACCCTCGACGCGAGCATCGTCCATCCGCGAGAGGTGTTTCGCGAGGCCGCGAGCGGTGGCGCCGCCGCCATCGTGCTGTTCCACAATCACCCGTCGGGCGATCCAACGCCGAGCGAAGACGACGTCGCGTTGACACGCCGTCTCGCGCGCGCGGGAGAGTTGATGGGGATCACGGTCCTGGATCACCTGATTCTCGCCGAGACCCGTTTCTACAGCATGACGGAGCAGTTGAAGAAGCTGACATAATCGGCTTGCCGCGCCGAAGCCGTGTGTCGCGGCGAGGGCGGGTCGACCATGCTGTACCTGGACTGCTTTTCGGGTGCGTCGGGGGACATGATCCTCGGCGCGTTGATTGACCTCGGGCTCCCGCTCGACGCGCTGAAGGGGGCGCTCGGCACCCTGGCGATCGAGTACGGCGATGTCGGCGCCGATCGCGTGCTTCGGGCCGGGGTGTCGGCGACGAAGTTTCGCGTCATCGAGAAAGCCGCGACCGGTGAGGGTGCGCCGGAGCACCACACACATCATCACTTGAAACACATCGTGGCGGCGATCAGGCGGTCGGCGCTCTCGCCGGAAGGGCAGGATCGCGCCGTGCACCTCTTCGAGCGGCTCGCGGAGGCGGAAGCAGCGATTCACAACACACCAATTGAACGCGTCCATCTCCACGAGGTCGGCGCCCTCGATTCGATCATCGACATCGTCGGCGCCGTGTATGGCTTCGAGTGGTTCGGGATTGATGACGTGATGTCGTCGCCGCTCAATGTCGGCGGCGGCACGGTCCAGTGCGCGCACGGCGTGTTTCCGGTGCCGGCGCCGGCGACGGCCAAGTTGCTGGCGGGCGTGCCGGTGTATTCGGACGGGCAATCCGAACTCGTCACGCCCACGGGCGCCTTGCTCGTGACGGGATACGCGAAGCAGTTCGGTCCGATGCCAACAATCAGCATCGAGCAGATCGCCTATGGCGCGGGCGAACGTGATCCAAAGGAGCGGCCGAACGTGTTGCGCATCCTGCGCGGCACGCGCGCCGCGGGGCGCGAGGGAGCGGAGCGGGGTCTCGGGGCCCCCGGCAGCGACCGAGCCGGGGTGTGGGACGGAGCCCCACGTGATGAAGAACGGATCATCAAGCTCGAATCGGAGATCGACGACATGAACCCGCAGCTGTTCGGGCCCCTGATGGACGCGCTGCATGCCGGCGGCGCACTTGACGTGTTCTACACGCCGGTGCAGATGAAGAAGGGACGCCCCGGCACGCTGGTGACGATCATCGCGCCGCCCGAACGGCGCCAGGCGCTCACCGACATCCTGTTCCGCGAGTCGACGACGATCGGCGTTCGCTACGAAGAGATGTCGCGCACGCGCCTCGATCGCTCGATTGAGTCCGTCGACACGCCGTACGGGCCGGTCAGGTTCAAAGTCGCGCGCCGCGGCGGCGAAGAACTGAATGCTGCCCCGGAATTCGACGATTGCGTGCGCGTGGCGAATGAGAGTGGTGTGTCGATCAAGACCGTCCAGGCTGTGGCGATCAAGGCTCGTCTGGATAGAAACGCGCGTTAGCGTACGAATCCGATAGAATTATTCGGATGTCCCGGTTCTACCTGACGACGGCTATCGATTACGTGAACAGCCGTCCCCACCTCGGCACCGCCTACGAGAAGATCACGGCGGATGCGATCGCGCGCTACAAGCGGCTGTCGGGCGTCGAGACTCATTTCGTCATGGGCAACGACGAGCACTCGCAGAACGTGTTCCGTCGCGCGCGCGAGCTGCAACTCGATCCGCTCGCATACTGCGATCGCATGGAGGTCGAGTTCCGGAGCGTCTGGGATCTCCTCGACGTGTCGTACGACGACTTCATCAGGACGACGCAGCCGCGGCATAAGACGGCCGTCCAGGAACTTGTGCGGCGCATTGCGGCGGCGGGAGATGTCTACGAAGGCTTCTACGAGGGCTGGTACTGCGTCGGCTGCGAGGCGTTCAAGCAGGAAAAGGATCTTGTCGACGGCAAGTGCCCGTTGCACGGGCCGGTGGAATGGATCAAAGAGAAGAATCATTTCTTCCGCCTGTCGGCCTACCGCGACAAGCTGCTGCAGCACTTCAACGCGCATCCGGAGTTTCTCGAGCCCGACGTGCGCCGCAATGAAATCCTGCGGCTGCTCGAGGCGGGGCTCGAGGACATCTCCATCAGCCGCGCGGGGCAGGCGTGGGGCATTCCACTGCCCGATGATCCGAACAGCGTGGTGTACGTCTGGTTCGACGCGCTGATCAACTACGTGGCGGCGGTTGGCTTCGGGACCGACCAGGCGTTGTTCGGGCGATGGTGGCCCGCGAGCCTGCACGTGATTGGCAAGGACATCACGCGCTTTCACACGGTGATCTGGCCCGCGATGCTCATGAGCGCAGCCATTGCGCTGCCGGAGCAGGTGTTCGGACACGGCTTCATGACCGTCGATGGGCAGCGCATGAGCAAGACGCTCGGCAACGTCGTCGATCCGGCCGACGCGGCGAAGCGGTTTGGGGTCGACCCGCTGCGCCTCTATCTGATCAAGGAGATCACGTTCGGCGGCGATGGTGATTTCTCGTGGCAGCGCTTCCAGGAGCGCTACAACGTCGACCTCGCGAACAATCTCGGGAACCTTGTGAGCCGGATCGCGGCCATGTCCGAGAAGTATCGCGGCGGTCGTGTTGCACCGGCGGGCGCACCGGGCCGCCTGGCAGAGGTGGCGACGACCGCAGTTGCCGACTATCGCCGGGTGATGGATACCTTCGCCCTTGAAGGCGGAGTCGCCGCTGCGTTCCGAATCCTTGACGCGGCAAACGAGTTCATCGCAGAAACCGAGCCATGGGCGCTTGCGCGTGACGAGCGGAATGCGGAGCGGCTCAGCCAGGTATTGTTCGACGTGGCCGAGGCTGTCCGGGTCGCTGCGATCCTGCTGGTGCCGATGATGCCGAAATCAAGCGTCGAGATCCTGCGTCGCGTCGGCGAACCGACACCGCTCGATCGCATCCGGCTCGATGCCGCGAAATGGAGAAACGAGGGGGAGCGCGTCCTTCAGAGGGGGGATGCGTTGTGGCCGCGCGTCGAAGCCACGAACCAGCGCCCGCAGAAGAGCGACCACGGAATTACACGGAAAAACACGGACAAAGATAAATCGCGGAGTGTAAGCGTGACCGATCAATCAAGCGATTCAACCGCGGTCCCCACGACCGCTGCGGCAGCGGCTGCGTCACCCGTCCCGGCGGCTCCGGTCGCCACCACCGATCAGCGCATCTCGATCGACGACTTCATGAAGGTCGATCTCCGCGTGGCGAAGGTGCTTGCGGCGGAAAAGGTGCCGAACTCGCGCAAGCTCATGAAGCTGCAGATCGACGTCGGCACCGAGCAGCGGACGCTCGTGGCGGGGATTGCGGAAGCTTACGAGCCGGAGCAGCTCGTCGGCCGGACGGTTGGGATCGTGTTCAACCTGAAGCCGGCCAAGCTGATGGGCATCGAGTCGAACGGGATGATTCTGGCCGCGAGCCCCGATGGCGGGAAACCGACACTGGTGAGTTTCGAGAGCGACGTTCCTCCGGGCTCACGCATCCGGTGATCGACTCGCATTGTCACTTGGCGGATGAGGCGTTCGAGGGCGATCTCGACGCGACGATTGCGCGCGCGAAGGAGACCGGCCTCTCCTCCGCGCTCTGCATTCTCTCCGCGGGTGACGAGGCGGAAGGCGAACGCGCACGGCGCCTGCGCGACCGATGGTCCGCGATTCGTTTCGCGACAGGTGTCCATCCGCACAACGCCGGCGAATTCGACGGTCGACCCGGCGAAGCCGCGCGCGTGGCACAGACCCATGCGGCCTCGTTCGATGCGTGCGCGATTGGCGAGATCGGTCTCGACTATCACTACGACTTCGCGCCGCGGGCCGTGCAACGGGACGTGTTCGTCGAGCAGGTCCAGCTCGCGCTGAACCTGGATCTCCCCATCATCATCCACACGCGGGATGCCACCGACGATACGTTCGGCGTGCTCCGCGAGGCAGGATCGGCGCTGCGTGGGGTGTTTCACTGCTTCACCGGCGATACGGCGATGGCGAAGCGCGCGCTTGGCATCGACTTCCATGTCTCGTTCGCCGGGATCGTCACGTTTCCAAAGGCAGCCGAGATACGGGATGCCGCGAAGATCGTTCCCACCGATCGACTGCTGATCGAAACGGACAGCCCGTATCTTGCGCCGGTGCCGCATCGCGGCAAGCGAAACGAACCAGCGTACGTGACGCGCGTGCTCGAGGCGCTCGCGGTAATCCGCAACGAGCCGGCCGCGTCACTCGACGTCGCGGTGACCCGGAACTTCGACGCACTTTTCCGTCCAAAGTCAGTCCGCGCAACGGCTTAGCGCGTTGACACTCCGGTGCTGAGTCCGATATTGTGAATCGACAACCTGACGTCATCCCTTTGAGCGACGCCACGCAAAATCCCCCCGTGACTGTGGATCTGGCCCAGATATTCGAGCCGATCCGCGAGGATCTCGATCTCGTCGAGCAGGAGTTCGTGCGGCACATCCAGTCGCGCGTGGCCCTGATCCCCGAGATGGGGCGCTACATCCAGAACAGCGGCGGCAAGCGTGTTCGCCCGGCCGTGCTGTTGATGGCCGCGCGCCTGGGCGGCTACACCGGCGATCGCGCCGTGCTCTACGCGTCTGTCGTCGAGTTCATTCACACGGCCACGTTGGTGCACGACGACATCATCGACGGCGCCGATCTCAGGCGCGGCCGCCTGGCCGTGCACTCGCGCTGGGGGAACGACATCACGGTCCTGCTTGGCGACTATCTCTACATCAAGTCGATGGCGATGGCGCTGACGCAGGATTCGCTGGAGATCATTCGGCTTCTCTGCGACGTCACCCTGCGCATGATCGAAGGCGAGCTCTACCAGCTCACGAAGACCGGGGACGTCGACATCACCGCGGAAGAGCATTTCGAGATCATTCGCCGCAAGACGGCCTACCTGTTTGGCGGGTGCGCGCAGATTGGCGGGATGCTCGGCGGCGTCGACAAGGCCCAGGAAGAAGCGCTGCGGGAGTTCGGATTCAATCTCGGCATCGCATTCCAGCTCGTCGACGACCTCCTCGACTACACGGCCGACGAGACCGCGCTTGGGAAGCCGGTCGGCGGCGATTTGCGCGAGGGCAAAGTCACGCTCCCGATCATCCTCCTGCTGCAACGTGGTGGCGCGGAGGCGGACGCGCTCATCCGCACTGTTGTGCAGGAGCGAGCGGTCTCGAGCGAGCAGTGGCGCGACATTACGCGCCTGCTGCGCGAGCACCGCACGTCGGAACTGTCCTACGCGCAGGCTATGGAATACGCCACGCGCGCCAAGCTCGCACTTGACGCCTTTCCGCCGAGCCGCGAACGCGAGGCGCTGGTCGCGCTCACCGATTACGTCCTCGCCCGTGATAGATGATGGCTTAGGGCTGATGCCTCATGGCTCAGGCCGGCTGACGCTGACGTCGGCTTAAGTCGTGAGCCCGATGAGTCCTGAGCCCTGAGCCATGAGCGATCCCCTCGACCGCCTCCAGGAACTTCGCGAGCAGATCCGCCACCACGAAGAGCGCTATTACGTCCACAACGCGCCGGAGATTTCGGACGAGGAGTTCGATCACCTGCTTCGCGAGCTCGAGCGGCTGGAAGCAGAAAACCCGGATCTCGTTACACCCGATTCCCCCACTCAGCGCGTTGCCGGCCGGCCGGTCGAAGGATTCGAAACCGTCGAGCACATCGCGCCGATGCTCAGCCTCGACAACGCCTACAACGACGACGAGCTGATTGCGTTCGACGAACGCGTGCGCAGGGCAGCAGGGCTGGGAGATACCCCCGTCAACTACGTTGCGGAGTTGAAGATTGATGGTCTCAGCATTGCGCTGACCTACGAGAACGGCCGTCTCGCGCGAGGCGCGACACGGGGCGATGGCACTCGTGGCGAAAACGTCACCGCCAACGTGCGCGCCATCAAGGCCATTCCACTCGTCCTTCGAGGGTTGCCCGCGGGTACTTTCGAAGTGCGGGGAGAAGTGTTCCTGCCGCGCGCATCGTTCGAGCGCATGAACCGCGAGCGCGAGGCGGAAGGGGAGCCCCTGTTTCAGAACCCCCGAAATGCTGCGGCGGGAACGATGAGGAACCTGGACCCGGCGATGGTGGCGAAACGCCGGTTGTCATCCTTCGTGTACCAGTTGGTCGGGCCGGAGCAGCGTGCCACCGACGGACGGCATGCGGAGATGCTGGCGCAGCTTGCCGCGTGGGGGCTTCCGGTCGAGCCGCACTACTGCAAATGCGCGGGTATTGACGATGTGATTGCGTTCTGCCGGACGTGGGGCGACAAGCGGCGCGAACTCGAATTCGACACCGACGGTGTCGTCATCAAAGTGGACGACCTGGCGTTGCGCGCGCGTCTCGGCACGACCGCAAAGTTCCCCCGGTGGGCCACTGCGTTCAAGTTCCCGGCGCAGCAGGCGCACACGAAGCTGATCGCGATCCGCGTGAACGTCGGCCGCACGGGCGCCAATACACCGTACGCGGTCCTCGACCCCGTGTTCGTGGCCGGCTCGACGATCTCGATGGCCACACTGCACAACGCCGAAGACATTCAACGCAAGGATATCCGCGAAGGGGACACGGTCGTCATCGAGAAGGCAGGCGACGTCATCCCGAGGGTTGTCGCGCCGGTGCTCAGTCTTCGTCCGGCCGATTCGCGCAAGTGGGAGATGCCGACGCACTGCGCCGCGTGCGGGAGCGACCTGGCACGCGACGAGGATGAAGTGATATGGCGATGCGAAAACACCTCCTGTCCGGCGCGGCTTCGCCGAGGACTCGAACACTTCGCCTCGCGCAGCGCCATGAACATCGAGGGGCTCGGCGAATCGCTGGTCGATCAGGTCATCGAGCTCGGTCTGGTGCGCGACTTCGGCGATCTCTATGCGCTGACAGTGGAGCAACTCGAGAATCTTGTCGTCACGCCACGCGAACCTCGCTCCGAGCGCGCGGTTCCTCGCAAGCTTGGCAAGGTCGGACGTAACATCGTCGAGCAGATCGATCGAAGCCGGAACAACGACCTGTCGCGCCTGGTCTATGCGCTCGGCATCCGTCACATCGGCGAGAAGGCGGCGTCGACGATCGCCCGCCACCTGCGCACGATGCAGGCCATCCTCGAGGCGCCCCTCGAACGTCTGCAGGCGGTGCCGGACGTCGGGCCGGTGGTCGCGGCATCCGTGCGTGCGTTTGCGGACGAGGCTCACAATCGCGCGCTGATTGAAAAGCTCGCCGCTGCGGGTGTGAATATGACCAGCCTGCAGCCGCCGCCCGACGTCGCGGGCGAAGGGCCGCTGGCCGGCAGGACCTTCGTGCTCACCGGGACGCTGCCAACGATGACGAGGGAACAGGCGACCGCCGAGATCGAGCGCCGTGGCGGAAAGGTGTCGGGGTCGGTCAGCAAGAAGACGAGCTACGTGGTCGTGGGCGATGAGGCGGGCAGCAAGCTCGAAAAGGCCCGGGCGCTGGGGATCCAAACGCTGACCGAAGAGGAATTCCGGGCGCTTATAATGAACCTGTGAGGCGTTTCACCCTCGTCACGGTCATCCTGTCATCCGCCGTGGCGTTCCTCGTCGGCGTGATTCTCGCAGGCGGGCTGAGCCCGACGCCGACCGTTTCCAGCGCGCCCAAGACGGCGACGACGCGCGGAGGCCTGCGTCCGGCAGGGGGCGGCCCAGGCGCGGTGAACTTTGCCGATGTCGCCGAGCGGATCAATCCCGCGGTCGTGAACATTGATGCCGCAACCCGCGGCGGACGCGAGGCGCGGCGCCGCCGGCAAGACGACACCACCGCCGATCCGCCGCGCGAATTCGAGATGCCGCACCAGGGATCGGGCAGCGGGTTCATCATCGATCGGGAAGGCTACATCCTCACCAACTATCACGTCATCGAGGACGCGGACCGGATCACGGTCACGCTGGCTGACGGCCGTACGCTGCGCGGCGAGGTGGTGGGATCCGATCCCGCCATCGACGTCGCCCTGATCAAGGTGTCCGGCGGTGCCGCGCTGCCGGAGGCGCCGCTGGGTAATTCCGACGACCTGCGTGTCGGCGAATGGGTGTGCGCGATTGGCAACCCGCTTGGTTACGTCCATTCGGTGACGGTCGGGGTCGTCAGCTTCATCGGTCGCAAGCTGTTCGACGCGAGCCTCGACGACTACATCCAGACCGACGCCGCGATCAATTTCGGCAACAGCGGCGGGCCGCTGATCAACGCCCGTGGTGAAGTGATCGGCATCAATTCGGCGATCAGTTCGCGCGCAAGCAATATCGGCTTCGCTGTGCCGATCAACCAGGCGGCGGCGATCCTGCCGCAGTTGAAGGCACGCGGAAAGGTCTCGCGCGGGTTCATCGGGATACTCTTGACCGACGTCACCGCCGATCTGCAGCGCTCGCTGAAGCTGCCGGTATCGCGCGGTGCGCTCGTGCAGGATGTCACGGCCAATTCGCCCGCTGAGCGCGCCGGGCTGAAACCGTACGACATCATCGTGTCGGTCGATGGGCGCGAGATCTGGACGAACGAAGAGCTGATTCGCGACATCTCCGGCCGGCAGCCGGGGACCGTTGCCCATCTCGACGTGCTCCGCGATGCCCGCCGGCAGACGGCGACGGTCAAGCTGACCGAGCGTCCTCCGCGCGACGCTGAGGACGCCGCCGCAAATCCGGGGCTGTCGACCCGTCCGCCGGCGCCGCGTCCGCTGCCAAACGATCCACCGCTCGGCCTCACCGTTCGCGATCTCGATCTCGGATTCACGCGACGGATGGAGATTCCTTCCTCAATCCAGGGGGTCGTCGTCACGCGTGTCGAGCCCGCCAGCGCGGCGTTCGTGCCGGCCATCCGCCGCGGCTTCGTGATCACCGAAATCAACCGCCAGCCAATCCGGTCGGTGGCCGACTACCAGAAGATCATCTCGGCGGCGCGCTCCGGTGACGTCCTGGTCTTCTACGGCTACGATCCGTCGCTCGGGCAGCGCGCGTTCGTGACCGCGACAGTAGACGAATCTCGATGACAGCGAACGAGCGACAGCGAGTGAGCCACGCGATCCGCCTGCGCCGCTTCGCGGCTGCGGCGGACAAGGCGGAGCGGAGTGACGCGCCCGCGAGCGTGCGAGCGGAATGGAGCGGCCGCGATCGAAGTGCAGGGGGGAGCGGCGGGGCGACGCCCCCCGCATGAAGATGAAAGCACGCATTCTGGTCGTCGACGACGAGGCGGAGATCCGCCGATCGGTGCGGATGATTCTCGAATACGAAGGGTACGACGTCCTCGAGGCGTCGAGTGGGCCGGAAGGCCTGGCCATCATCGAGCGCGAAGCACCGGATCTCGTCTTCCTCGACGTCAAGATGTCGGGCATGGACGGCATGGATGTCCTGCAGCGCGTCCGCCAGACCAACGAGACACTCCCTGTCGTCATCATCTCGGGCCACGGCACCGTGAGTACCGCCGTTGAAGCGACGAAGCTGGGCGCGTTCGATTTCATCGAGAAGCCGCTCGGCAGCGAACGCGTGCTCGTGACCATTCGGAACGCGCTGGATCAGACGCGGCTGCAGAACGAAAACCGGACGCTCAAGCGCGCGGCGGAAATCCGTCACCAGATGGTGGGGGAGAGTCCGGCGCTGCGCCAGGTCTGGGATGCGGTCAAGCGTGCGGCGCCCACCAATGCCACCGTGCTGCTGCTCGGTGAGAGCGGCGCGGGCAAGGAGCTCGTGGCCCGATCGATCCACCGGAACAGTCTTCGCAGCCGCGAGCGCTTCGTGCAGGTGAACTGCGCGGCCATCCCCGAGGAATTGATTGAGTCGGAGCTGTTCGGCCACGAGAAGGGGTCGTTTACCGGCGCCACCGAGAAGCAGATTGGAAAGTTCGAGCAGGCGGATCGCGGCACGATCTTTCTCGATGAAGTCGGCGACATGAGCGCCAAGACGCAGGCGAAGGTGTTGCGCGTGCTCCAGGAAGGAGAGGTCGAACGCCTGGGCTCCGCGCGCACGATCAAGGTCGACGTGCGGGTGATTGCCGCGACCAACAAGGATCTCGACGCCGAGATCGAGAAAGGGACGTTCCGCGAGGACCTGTATTTCCGCTTGAGCGTGATCCCGATCAGAGTGCCGCCCCTGCGCGATCGGCGCGAAGACATCCCCGCGCTGGTTCGTCACTTCGTCGATCTGTTCAGCCGCGAGAACAACCGCCGGCCGCAGCGTTTCACGCAGGCGGCGCTCGAGTACCTGCAGAAGGCGCGCTGGAAGGGGAACGTGCGGGAGCTCCGGAACACCGTCGAGCGCCTGCTGATCATGACGCCAGGAGACACCATCGACGTCGACGATCTCCGCGAGGTCGTCCGGATGGACACGAAGCCGTCTGCGGCAACGGCGGAGCCATCGAACGCGGAGCGTCCCGGCACGTTGCGCGAGTTCAAGGAATCGGCCGAGCGCGCGTTTCTCGTCGACAAGCTGCGGGAGAACGCGTGGAACATCTCGAAGACGGCGGAAGTGATCGGCACGCCGCGCAGCAACCTGTACAAAAAGCTCGAACAGTACCAGATCAGCCAGGAGACCGACGGTTGACCCCCGATGCCGCCGGGCCCGCGGCACCCGTGCTATTTCACGGCCGTCAGCGTCACGTCGACCTTGACGATGTCACCGGTGACCTTGTCAGTCGCCGCGGTGAACTGTGTCGTCTGGCCATCCTTCAGCAGCAGAGACGTGTTCGAACGGAACGTCCGAAATGAGGGCCAGCCTTTCGGCGCGGTGGCGCCGGCGTCGGCCGTGTCGGGAATCACTGACGAATCTTCAATACTGAGCCCCACACGAAAGCGGCCATCGTCAGTAGTTGCGGCGCTGCAGTCGATATTGGTGCCGACATCTTTGTACTGATACGAGACCGTCTTGCCCTCAGGCTGCGGTGCGGTGGAGACCGGCACCTGTACGCCCATCCGAAGGCTCGCCGTGCGTGGAGCCGCACCGGCCATCTCGTTCGCGTTAACCGACAACGTGAACGGCATGTTGCCGAGCCGCTTGTCGCCCTGGTACCGCGAGATGACGACCTGTACCCTCACCGGCACGATTTCCTTCGCCGCTGGCTTGTCCTGCGCGGGCACGACGGCGCTCGACGCTACGCTGAACGCGACGATGGCTCCAATGGTTTGTGGAAGCTTGGTCACGGAATCGCTCCTTGTGTGCCAATGAGTGATGGAATCGGCTCGATCGCGATCGGATCGATGGTGATTTCAGTGGCCGGCGGCGCGACGGGCGCCGGCACGATGCTGAGATCGCCGCGTCGAGCGTCGCGGATCAATTGATGAACTGCTCTCATCTCGTCGCCCGCTACGAGCACCTCTGACTCGGTCACGTGCATCGCAGATGCAGTGCTGATGTGCGGCTCGGCGTCCGATGGCGGTGATGACGCAATCGTCACGATCGAACGCGAGACCGCAGACACCGGCGCCATCAGCGTCGCCGCCGTGATCGTCCGCGCGGCCAGGACCGCGGTCGCTTGGTTACCGACGGCCGAGGGCGGCCGCCGCAGGAAAACTGCCACCACTGCGATGATCGCAATCGCCAAGACAACGGGAGCAATCAACGCG
>JBKOZS010000238.1:0-11772 GCA_046726015.1 Acidobacteriota bacterium | reverse complement strand
GCGGGGACCTCGGCCAGCTTCCCTTCAGCGACGACGTGACGGCCGAGAGCCGCCTGCTGATGCGCCGCAACGTGCGGGAGCGCGTCGCGGCGCTGGCGCCGTTCCTCGTCTTCGACGACGACCCCTACGTCGTCCTCGGTGAGGGCGGGCGACTGTCGTGGATCATGGACGCGTTCACCGTCTCCGACCGGTATCCGTATTCGCGTCCCTACCAGCTCGAAGCGCACCGCATCAATTACGTCCGCAACAGCATCAAGGTCGTGATCGACGCCTACAATGGCACGACGACGTTTTACGTCTTCGACAGTGGGGACCCGATTCTCGCCGGCTACCGCCGCGTGTTTCCGACACTGTTCACGGACGCCGCTGCGATGCCGGCAGACCTGCGAAAGCACGTCCGCTATCCGGAGATGCTGCTCGCGCTTCAGGCCGACGTGTTCGGCCTGTATCACATGACGAATCCCGAGGTGTTCTACAACCGCGAGGATCTATGGACGGTGGCCAGCGAGGTCGCCGCGAACAACCAGCGGGAGAAAGCCGCGCAGCCGATGGAGCCAAACTTTCTGCTCATGAAGCTTCCGGGCGAGGCGAGCACGGAGTTCGTGGAGGTGCTCCCGTTCACACCCTCGAACCGGAATAATCTCATTGGCTGGATGGCGGGCCGCAGCGACGGCGCGCACTATGGCGAGGTCGTCGTATACAACTTTCCGAAAACGCGGCTGGTGGATGGTCCGCTTCAGGTCGAGGCACGCATCGACCAGAACGCGCAATTGTCCGGACAGTTGTCGCTGTGGAACCAGCAGGGCTCACGCGTGCGGCGCGGGTCGCTGCTCGTGATCCCGATTGGACGCGCGCTGCTGTATGCCGAAGCCATTTACCTGCAGGCCGAGCGGAGCCCGATGCCGGAGCTGCGCCTCGTCGTCCTCGCGATGCAGGATCGCCTGGCATACGCGCCGACGTTCGAAGAGGCCCTTGCGGGGCTTTTCGGCACCGTTCCATCCGCTGCCGAGGGCATGCGGCCGCCCCCGGCCGCGACCACGACGCCTGTCCCGGGGCCGCCTCCCCCAGCTGATGTCAGCGCGTTGATTGCCGAAGCCGCCAAAGATCTCGCGGACTACCAGCGGCTGACGGCGGAAGGCAAGCTCGCCGAGGCGGGGAAGAAGCTCGAACACCTGAAGCGAACGCTGGAGGCGCTGAACGCACGGAGGAAATAGGCATCTGTCAGGCGTCTCGATGGTTTGCTTCAGCGTTTGTGACCTTTACGATGACCGACGTAATGTCATCGTGTTGTGGCTCCGAGGCACTAAACGATCGAGCGGCACCATAGATGCCCGCCGCGATTTCGTGCGCGGTATCACTCGCGTGTGTCCGGACATACTGGATCACTCCATCGCGGCCGAACTCCATGCCGTTCGAATCCGAGGTCTCGGTTGCGCCGTCCGTGCCGAGCACCAGAATCTGTTCGGCCCTGAACTGGCATTGACGGGTCGCAAATGTAGAGTCGGCAAACAGGCCGAGTGGGACTCCGGTGCTCTCCATGAGGCAGTCGATTCCCCCTGAACCATTTAGAAGCACGCCGGGAATGTGTCCGGCGCTCGCGTACGCCATGCTTCCGGCCTGCACGTCGAGGCGCACGAGTAGCATTGTGACGTAGCGATTCTCTTCGAGATCTCCGACGATCGCCCGGTTCGCGCGTCTGAGAACTTCTCCGACATCCATTCCCAACGTGGCGAAGGAGCGCATGTACGCGCGCGTCAGTGCCATGATCAGTGCGGCATCAAAGCCATGGCCGCTAACGTCGCCAATCGCTATGTACAGGATACCGTTCGGCGCTTCGATGAAGTCGAAATAGTCGCCGCCGGTCTCGTCCGACGGATAACTGGCTGCGGCAATATCGAAGCCGGGCAGACGAGGTGGCAAGGGATAAAATCGTTGCTGCACGGCGCGCGCGAGACGAAGCTGCACTTCTTGTTCGTTGTACTTGCGCGCTTCGGTCACGTCCTTGAGCACGGCCACAAAGTGCGTGACGGTTCCTTGAGGGTCCCTGATCGGGGTGAGAGTCTGGTTCGCCCAGTACAGTTCGCCTGTCTTCTTGCGATTGACGAGCGTCCCTTGGAACGGCGCGCCGGCGAGCAGGGAGTCCCACATTTGTTGATAGAGCTCCTGCGCGTGCTGCCCGGACCTCAGAAGACGGGGCGTCTTGCCGAGGACTTCTTCTCGTGTATACCCGGTCATTACCTCGAACGCGGGATTCACGTACTCGATATGTCCCGCGCTGTCGCTGATGAGCACGCTATCGGCGGTCTGTTCGAGGGCATTTGAGAGCAGCACGACCCTGTCGCGTGCCTCTTGCCGTTCAGCTTCGGCGCGCTTCTGATCGCTGATGTCGCTGACCATCTTGAGAACGCCGGTGACCGTGCCGTTTTCTCCAAACGCGCGAGTGCGGGAGACGGTCGCCCAGAGTTCCGACCCGTCCTTCCTTAGATACTGGGCTTGAGCGTGCTCGCGGTCGGCTGGGCCACGTCGCTGCAGACCTGCTCGTTTCTCCTCCCATGCAGTCTGGGGGATAAAGTCGGATAAGGGTCTCCCGCTCATCTCGTCGACCGTGTACCCCAGAATTCCGGCCATGCGTGGATTCACGAACACCGTCACCAGCTGGGCGTCGAGCATCCAGATCCCGTCGTTCGCCGTTTCCACGATTTCGCGATAGCGCTTTTCACTCTGTTCGAGTCCTTCGCGCTGGGCCTGTTGACGTATCAACTGGGCCCTCTCCACGATGACCGCAGCCAACGTCAAGCCTGATACTGAGATCACCGCGATGAATGCTTGCAACATCGTGGCGTTTTGCAGCGTGCTGTTTCGGACGAAAGGTCCGAACCCATGCGCTGTTTCCCATACGGCCATGCAGGCGATGAGAAGCGTCACACCGGCCGCTCCGGGTATCTCGAATCGAGTGGCCCCCCAGAGCACGAGTGGCAGGACCGCGAATGCAAGGACGTCTTTCTCGATGCCGAGGCCCGTCCGGCTGTGGAAAATTACCAAACAGGTGACTACGACCGCCGAGAGCAAGGCCACGAGTTCCGGGATATGGCGGGCTGGGGTAATCCGCTGTTGCTTGAAGAGCGTAAGAGCGAGAGGTGCGATGACTAATATACCCATCGCGTCACCAAGCCACCAGACGCCCCACGCCGGCCAGAATCGCAGCCAAGGATCCAAATGCGTGACGAACAGCACAGTGACGCCGACGGTCGCGCTGATCGCCGCGCTCGCGGGAGCCGCGAGCAGGATCAGGGCGAGCACATCATCGAGGTGGCTGAGAGACGGGCGAAATCCTGGGATTCGCCGAACGAGCCAAGCGCCGACCACCGGACCTGCTGTGTTCCCCGCGGCGAGGACCATCGCGGCGCCAGGAGAAATCGGGGAAAGAAGATTGACTAGGAATGCGCCGGCCGCGATGGCGGGCCACACCCGGTATCCGACCAGCAGCAAGGCGGCGAGAGCAAATCCGGCGGCCGGCCAAACGGGAGACACATTCCCGCTTGTGAATGGGATAGCCAGACCGACTTTTCCGGCAACGAAGTACGCCGCGAATACGATCGTCAGCTCGAGCGCGTTTCTCCAGCGGAAAACTGCGGGTGGCGGGCGGATGCTTTCATGGGCACTCCGTGATGCAGCCGGTGAGACAGCAGCACGGAAAAACTCTACAGTCGTCATATATGGACCTTCCCACAGGAGAACCACAGGTGCATGCGCAAACGTTCGGATACGGATACCGACGGGATCCGAACCGCGGATGTTCCCGATCCCGAGAGGCGCAGCAGTATCGTCGCCTCGATTGGAGTGCCGGGCGTGGATGCAAACCAGTGTAGGCGATGACCGCGCACGAGACTGTTCAATGCAGCACACCTGTAGTCGTCGACGGTCTGGGGCTGAACAAGAAGAAGGATGGAGTAAGAACGGTCGGGGACTCATGCCTTAGGCCGAAGAGTTACTCAGCTCGCTTGCCACCGTCTCCACAATGAATTCGTCGCACCGCTCCGACGAAATCATCCTGCGCCAGCCCGCGGCGTTCCGGCCGACGGCGGCGCGGCGTACGGCGGCGCTTCGGTGGAAGCCTTGATAGGCGACGCCGACGAGGAGCAACTCTTAGCAGCATTTCGAGGTGGCATTCACGCATAACTGCCGTCCGAGGTCGCGGCCTATGAGGCGAATCGGTCCTGGGCAAACTCAGGGCTGAGCGCCGCCTCCGAGGCCGACCTGTCCGAATGAGTCCATGAGCCCGCCTCGGTGATGTGGTACGGTGGCACGCGCGCTGCCACGCGGTGGACTTGAGCGCCTCTCCGGCCTGCAGACGGCAGTTACCAAATGAATCATCGGCAAACCGCTATCGTGCCGGCTCTGGTCCGCGGCGGTCTCGCGGCCGTGGCGACCGCGTACGTTGGCTACCTCGCCCTCCTGATCACCTGCGACCTGCGGCGCGTCGCGCCGCTTGGTTTCGTTCCCCAGTTCAGCGTCGATGGCGCGACAACGATCGGTCTGGTGCAGGCGGAATCGATCGGCAGCCTGGCAGGTTTGATGCCCGGAGATCGCATCATCCGCGCCAACGGCCAGGTCGTGCAACGGCGGATGGATTGGCAGCGCGTTCGCGCGCATCTCGATCCTTCGACCCCGTTCGTGCTTGACGTCGATCGCGCGGGTCGGACATCGATGGTGACGCTCCACCTGCCATCCGGACTGAGTCAGTGGCGTAGCGGTGCACCGCGGCCGGGCCTCCTCGCCTTCCGGCTGGCACAGGTGATTACGCTGGCGATGGCCCTGCTCGTGATGGTCAAGCGAGCGCGGCAGCCATCGGCGCTGCTTGGCGCGCTGCTGCTCGCCTCGATTGCCACCGTATCGGTCGTACTCCCGATGCGACTGGCGGTCCTGTGGCACGCGCTGCCGCCGGCCGCAGGACTCCTTCTTTGGATTCCGTTTGCGACAAGCGTGGCATTCGGTCCTCTGCTCTTCGCTTTTTTCGCCGTGTTTCCAGTCCGCAGGTGGTCGGCCGCCGCACTCGCAATGGCGCTCCTTCCCGCGGTTGCGGTGGTGGCGTGGCACGTATCCGTGGAGTACCACATCCAGCGCGAACCGGGGCCGCCCACGACCCTGCCGGACCCGCTGACGGCGGTGTTCGCCATGAACGTCACGTATGCCATAGCCGGGATCCTCCTGCTGAGAGCCCACCGCCGCGCGGCCGAGACGTTGACTGAGCACCGTCGCATCCGCGTGCTCGGTGTCGGCACCATCGTCGGCGTGTTCGCCGGTGCGGCAGTCATGATCGGCTACTGGTTCAATCCCGGAGCGGACATCTTCGCCACCGGAACGCTGACGGTGTTATCGCTGGTGTTCCTCGCCGTTCCTGCAGCGTTCGGCTACGCCATCCTGCGGCACCGTCTGTTCGATGTCAGCCTGATCGTACGACAGGGCCTGCGATATGCGCTGGCGCGGCGCTTCGTCGACGCGTTGCTGCCAACGCTGGTCATGGTCCTGTTCGTCGACGTTGTCATCCACAGGGCGGAGCCGATTGGTGCCGTCGTACAAGCGCGGTGGTGGTGGTTCACGCTCGTCGGGGCAGCGCTGCTCGTGGTGCGCTCGAGGAGGGAGGCGTGGCTCGAGAGCGTCGACCGGCGATTCTTTCGCGAGCGCTACGACGCGCAACGGCTGCTCGGCAACATCGCGAATCAGATCAGCCGCGCGTTGCAGTTCGACGTAATCGTGCCGTCCGTCGTGCAACAGATTGAGGAGGCGCTGCATCCCGAGTTCGTCACCGTAGTCCGGCACCGGCCGGCGGAATCGGTGTTCGCGCCGGTGCCTGATCGATTCGCGGAGGATCCGCCGCGTGCTCACCTTCCCGCGTCCCTCGCTGTGATTGGTGTGCTCGCGGCGCTGCGCCGGCCGCTGGCGCTCTCGCTCGGAAACACGGCGTCGATCCAGCACCAGTTGCCGCTGGCCGAACGCGTGCTCCTGGCCGAGCAGCGCATCGAGCTTCTCGCCCCGATCTGCAGCGCCCACGACGACGGACGTCCGTCGGCATTGCTGGTACTCGGCCCCAGGCGGTCCGAGCAGCCGTATAACAAGGAGGATCAGGACCTGCTCGCGACGATCGCGCAAGCCCTCGGCCAGCTCCTCGAACGTTCGGACGGCGAGCGGGATGCGCTGCGCGTGTGTGAATCATGCGGAAGATGCTTCGACTCTGGCGTGTCGCTCTGCACGTACGACCGTCAGCTACTGACCATCGGTACCGGTCCACGCCAGTTGAACGGGCGTTACCGGCTGGATCGCCGGCTGGGGCGCGGCGGCATGGGCACCGTCTACGCCGCGGTGGACGACGTGCTCGAACGACCCGTTGCCGTGAAATTGATCAGGGAGGATGTGGTCGGCCCGCTCGATCTCCACGCACGGTTCCACATAGAGGCGCGGGCCGCGGCGAGCTTCTCGCATCCGCACGTCGTGCGTGTGTACGACTTCGGAGTTGACCGCGAGCGCCGCCCGTTTCTGGTCATGGAGCTTCTCGAAGGGCAGACGCTGCGCCAGCGGCTTGCCGGTGGCCAACACGTGGACGGACCGGAGGCGCTGGAGATTCTGCGGGGCGTCTGTTCGGCGCTGAGCGCCGCGCACGCGCAGGGACTCGTCCACCGCGATCTCAAGCCGGAGAACATTTTCCTGCAGCGGCACGCACACGGCATCGTGCCCAAGGTGCTCGACTTCGGCCTCGCCAAAGCGTTCCGCGAGCACTGGAGTCTCGATCGGCCTACGGCTCGCCTGAGCAGCGCCGGTTTGCTGATCGGCACGTTCGAGTACATGGCGCCTGAACAAGTTGCCGGTGACCAGGCGGAGCCGGCGTGGGACGTCTGGGCGGTGAGCGTCATCGCATACGAGATGATCACCGGCACGCCGCCGTTCCGGAGGCATGTGGCGTTCGACGGTGACGATCACGTGACCGGCAAGGCGGAATCGTTCGGACCTTGTATCGGTGAGTTGTCGGAATCGGCCGCGACGCTCTTCCGGATGGCGCTGTCCACCGATCGCGCCGTCAGGCCGCGTGGGGCGCTCGACCTCCTCGCCGCCTGTGAACGGGCGCTGGCATGAGCGCGCCGCGCGGCAACGCAAAGTTTGCCACCACGCGATGGACGCTCGTGGCTGCCGCTGGTCAGCGATCCGACGGCGCGTCGGACCGAGCGCTCGCCGAGCTGTGTCACGCGTATTGGCCGCCGCTCTACGGCTATCTTCGCGGTCGCGGCCACAAACCTGACGAGGCGCAGGATCTCACGCAGGGATTTTTCGCGTGTCTTCTCGAACGCCGGGGCCTGCGGCTGGCCGACCCGACGCGCGGACGCTTTCGTGCGTTCCTGCTCACAGCGCTCAAGCGTTACGTGATCAACGAACACGAGCATGCAGCCGCCGCGCGGCGCGGAGGAGGCTCGACCATGCTCCCCCTCGGCTTCGAAGAGGCCGAGCGAACCTACGCACGCGATCGCCGGAACGACGACACGCCGGAGCGCATGTTCGATCGCAAATGGGCGACCATCGCGCTCGACCGCGCGGTGCGGCGCCTTCGAGACGAGCACCGACACGCGGACAAGCGCGCCATCGCCGATCAGTTGTTGCCGTACCTCACCGACACGGGTGGTTTGCCGGCCTACAGCGAGGTCGCCGCCGCGCTCGGTTTGACCGAGTCCGCCGTCAAGGTTGCGGTTCATCGTCTGCGGCAGCGCCTCGGTGCGATTCTGCGCCTCGAAGTTGCGGAGACGGTCGCGACTGTCAGTGAGGTGGACGATGAGGTGCGCGCGCTCATTCGAGCCGTGTCGGCGTAAGCTGTGAGCTGCATCAGACATCCGCGCGCGGCGAGGTACCAAGGGCTCTGTGCCGTGTGCCTTCTCGAGCAAGCGCTCCCGTTCGACCTAGCCGCCGACCCGAATCAGGGCGGAGCCGACGGTGGTCGACCGCTCTCAGGCACCGCGCCGCTCACCATACAGCTCCCGCTTGGCAGTACCACTTCGGCGTCCGTGTTCCTGGTCCGAGCGCAAACGTCTGACCTTCGGCTGTTGCGCCTGAAGCGGTGGCATCGGCCCGCACCCCCGGGATTCCTGGTGCGATTCGATCAGTTAGTCGCGCAGTTCGCTGACTGGAATCATGAGGACATCGCCGTTCCGTTCGCCGCGGGCATCGATGCGGCGGGCCGCGCTTGGGTGTTGAGCGAGTTCAGACAGGGACTCCCGATACTCGAAAGCGTCAAGACTGGCCGACTTCATCCGGATCGTGCCGCGGCCGTTCTCGTTCGCCTCCTCGGCATCACGCGCACCGCGCATACGAAAAGTCTGACGCACGGGTCAATTGTGCCGGGCAATGTGATCGTGCATCCGCAGTCCGAAGCAGCGTATTTGCTGGATTTCGGTCTGGCGCCGCTCCTCGCCGATTCGATGGATCGTGCCGGGTTCGTCTCCTCAGATCTAGCCGGTTTCGCCGCGCTCGAACGGGCGCTCCCAGCGCCTCCGCGAGGTCTGTCGCGGCTCGAGCTGTAACCTTCGGAGCGCGTTGCTGAAGTACTCCACAAGCGCATCACTTGGTGCGTCTGATCAGGAGGACATCATGCAGCTCCGGAATTCCCGGTATTTCATTGCGGCGGCCGTCATGGCCGCTGCCATCGCTCCGGCCGCCGCCGAAACTCAGTTCGATCGTATTGTCGTGTTTGGAACCAGCCTCTCCGACTCCGGCAACGCGTTCGCTTTGAGAGGCAATACCCCCGTTCCGCCGGATTACCTCGTCGATCCCTTCCTGGTTCCGAGTGCGCCGTATGCGCGCGGCGGCCACCACTTCAGCAACGGTGCGACGTGGGTCGAACAGTTCGCGCGGCCACTTGGATTGGCCGGCAGCGTGAAACCCGCCTTCATGAGTTCCAGCACTGGGGCCGCCAACTACGCGGTCGGCGGCGCACGCGCGCATGATGACGGCGTCAACCTGAATCTGCCGGCGCAGGTGGAGGCGTTTCTGCAGGATTCCGGCGGTGTCGCTTCCGCCAGCGGGTTGTATGTGATCGAGATGGCAGCAACGACATCCGTGACGCGCTCGTCGCCTTTGCAGGTGGAAAAGACGGCGCTCCCATCCTTCAGCAGGCCGTCGCATCGATCGCCCAGGCATTCAGACACTGTACGGCGCGGGTGCGAGGACGTTTCTCGTTTGGCGCCCTCCCAACGTCGGCCTGACGCCGGCGATCCGCACGCTGGATCAGGCCAGACCCGGCGCGGCGCAGCTGGCCACGAGCATCACGCAGGCCTTCAACGCCGGACTCGACGGAGCACTGGCGCAGCTCTCCGCGCTGCCTGGGATCACAATTGTGCGGCTCGACGGATATGGGCTGCTGAACGATCTCTCGTCACACCCCGCGGCGTTCGGCCTGACGAACGTCACGTCCGCCTGCATCACGCCAGGCATTTCACCGTTCACGTGCGCCAGCCCCGACGAGTACTTGTTCTGGGATGGCATTCACCCGAGCAGGGCCGTGCACGCCATTACGGCGCAGGCTGCCGCATATGCGCTGACGCGCTGAAGACAATCGTCGAGTGCGAGGGGTCCTCGCAAAGCGACATTTACGCGATTTGACAGGAGACGACCCGACGAGTTTCGTTGCGGGTCGTTCTCCCAACGATGCCGATGCGACAGTCGGCGGAGAATCATCATGAAGCTCGTACAAAGCGGCGTCGTCCTCATCGCGTCTGCGCTCATCCCCATGGTTTGTTCCGCACAAACGGCCCGTACGGTGGATCCCGCCGCATCTCCGACGTTCATCGCGAAATCACTGAAGTCGCAAAAGCGTGTGACCCAGGCTCGGTCATTCGAGCAACTGCAGGTGTTCGTCGCCGACGGCGACACCGTTTCCGTGCGTGAAGCGACCGGGAAGGAGTTCTCCGCTCGCGTGGCTGGTGTCAGCGCCACCGAGCTGGTGCTGATGGTGGACGGACAGCGTCGCGCCTTTCACCCCGACGATGCGATCCGAATACGGCAGCGGCGCGGTGATTCACTCGCGAATGGGACGTGGTGGGGCTTCGGTATTGGAGCAGGCGCCGCGCTTCTCGCCGTCGCGGCGGACGATTCCGGTCTCGTGAATGATGCAGGCTGGGCCGTCGTGGCGGCTGCAGTGTACGGCGGCATCGGCGCCGGCATCGGGGTCAGCGTCGACGCGCTCATTCGAAAACGCGAAATCATCTACGACCACGGAGCCGGTGGTGCATCTACTGTTACCATCGTCCCTGTGTTTGGGCCCAGGCGAGCAGGTGCTCAAGTCGCACTCGCGTTTTAGAACGATATCCGTCTGAGGTTCCTGTGGGGCTCGCCCGAAACGCACAGCTGGGACAACATGATCGCTCTCCCGTCCGTCCACAGGTTCTCACCGTTTGCTGAGCGTGCGGTCCCACGCCCCTTGACGATTCCATCCGACTATTTCGAGTCGCAGCCGGCGCAGTGAGCGCACTGAACGACTTCTGGTCGGGGGACTGATGGAAAGGACGCGGAGCCGGAATCGTCAGACGAAGCGAATGGCCCCCGCCGACGGCGCAGGCCTGCTCGCGATCGGATCGCCCGTGGACCGCAGAGAGACACAGTGAGCGACGTCATCGGTCTCTCCTGGGACGTTCATGATCGATTGTCATCGACGCCGATGCGAACGAAGTAATTCTGCAGCGTATGGGGCTGGAATGCGCAAAGGGACTCGAGCTCGAAACAGAAAATCACCCCAAGCTGGAAGTGTTTGTGACTGAACGGCTTATGGGCTGGCGGAGAGAGTGGGATTCGAACTCTTGCGTGTCCTTTAGATTCTGTAAGTTACAGATTCCACAATGCCAGGGTTGCCGTGGATGCCAGCGTTGCCGTCGCGCCTTGCACCGGATTGCACCGCCACGCCCTCCGGCGCGCGGCGAGAAACGAGCGAGCGGTCCTCGACGCGTCTTCCCCGGGAGCGGTGTCTGCGCACACGCGGCAGCCTGGCCGAACTCACACCGCTGCTCACTCCTCACGCCACGCCACGAACGATTCCCGGAACAACTTTTCGCAGGTGTCGTTCAAACGCCAGCAGGTGTTCAGGGCGGCCTGCGCCTCCCACCCACACGGCCTCGAAGGCAATCGTCACGTCCCGACCCGCTTTGTCTTTGATCGGACAGGCGTGACTGCTGGTCACCTTCGACTTTGGCAGGATGGCTGCCCCAATCTTCAGCGCTGCCCACTCTTCGAGGACGCGATATCCCATCGCTTCTCCCGGATACTCCTGAAGTTTCTTTCGCTGCGTGCGAAGAGAGCGCGCGTTGCGCGCGCCAGGCCGCATGCATCCGGGACCATCACGAATGTTTCATGCGCAATGTCGTCAATCCGAACGCTGGCCAGACTTCGGTCATAGGACGGCGCCGCACTTGGAGGAATGAACAGTAACGGTTCCTCGTAGAGAGATGTGGCGCGCCATCGCGCTTTATGAGCGTCGACCACCCCGAGGACATAGTCCAGAAGTCCTGCGTCGAGCATCCGGTACAGATCCGCCATGTTCATCTCACGAAGCACGATGTCAACGTCGGCATGCGCGCGGCGAAACGGTTCGAGCATGACGCCGAGCAGCGCGCTGTTCATGAGCGGCGACGTTCCGACACGAGGGCTTCATTCCAAAGGCCGACGTGCACAGCGCCCTGCAAGGCTTCAACAGCTTCCACCCGATTGGCCGGATCGGAACGCCGCAGGATGTCGCCGGAGTGA
>JBKOZS010000237.1:0-16380 GCA_046726015.1 Acidobacteriota bacterium | reverse complement strand
TTCTCGATGTGGTGCAGCTCGATCGTGTGCGTGTCGTCCTTGAGGATCTTCTTGTCGCCGACGGATTCCACTTTCGGCTTCCTGTTTGACTGCGCCAGCTTGTCTCCCACGAGCGTGCGCGGACTGCTGAGCGCTTTCTCGAGGTAATTCTTGTTGTTCTCGTGCGTGAGGATGGTGATGCCCTCGGCGGCGAACGGCGCCAGGCCGCTGGCATGATCGAAATGCGCGTGCGTGTTCACGACGTACTTGATCGGCTTGTTCGGGATGGCCTTCTTCGCCTCATCGATGACGGCGAGCCCGCGCGCCTCGCTCTGTCCGCCTTCCAGCACGACGATGTGATCCTTGAAGTCGACGACGAGCGCGGAGTAGTTGCCGGTGATCCGGTACACGCCGTCGGCAAGCTTTTCTGCCTGGGCGGGGCTCGCGGCCGGCGGAGCGCCGCCAGCGCCGCCGCGGCCTCCTCCGGGCGCACCGGTAGCGGGTGGCGGCGGCGTAAGCAGCTCGGTGACGTTGGTGGGATTGGCGTTCGCACTCGCAATGGTGGCCTCGAATGTCGCGAACTCGTTGCGCTTCTGCGTAATCTTCGTCGGCACCTTCACCCCGCCGAAGTCCTGGTAACTGCCATAGGACGTGTCAACGTGCAGGTCGCCCACGACCGGGTGCTCGACCCAGGTCTCGACGCGCTCGACGAGATGCTGATCGTTGATGTAGCCAACGAGCCGGTAGGGCTGTCCCGACGGCGCCTTCTGCGCCGGGCTCCACGTCACGACGCTGTACGTCTTGCCGCCGACGCGCTGAGAACGGGCCGTCGCGTTGTTTGCCGCGGCCCCTTGCAGGAACGCCCACGGCATCACCCAGATTTCCAGCTGCTGTGTCCACGCGGTGTTGGTCGGCGTGATGTTCTGATTGAGGGTTCCCGGTTGCGGCGGCGGTCCACCAGGAATCGCCGGCGGCATCGTGGCTCCCGACGCGCGCGATGCCGGCTGTCCGAAGTCGATCGTGCGCGTGTAATTCGTGATCGTGGTCACGGCCAGCGGACCGGCGATGTTCTCGCTCTGCCCGAAGTTGCCCGTCGACGCGGATCCTGAGTAGGTGATCGACTTCAGGCCGTCTGCGCCCATCGCTTTCGACGCGGTCGCAACGATCGTCTTGGCGTCCTGCGCGGCCACGCCCATCGACAGGATCGTGACGATCAGCGCGGTTCCCGACAGCTTTCTCAACATGCGTCCTCCCGAATCCGGCAAGTCCGAGGTTGATGGAGACCGGGATGTACGGGGGCGGATTATATACGGTGGGCCAGTACCAGGTGTGTCAGAGGGTTTGCACTCGCGGCCTGGTGCTGTGGGAAGCGGGTGACAACCGCTCTGCGCTACTCCGTCCGCAGCGTTTGCGCCGGATCGATCCGCACCGCCCGAAGGGCTGGCGCAATCGCCGCGAAAGCGGCCACTGCGGCAAGGATCAGAATGGGCGTCAGGAAGGTGGACGGATCGGTCGCCTTCACTCGAAACAGCAACGGCTCGACGAGGCGGCCGAAGGCCAGGCCTCCGGCGAGACCAATCAGCAGGCCGACCGACACCATGACCAGCAGCGCGCCGGTGATGCACCGCACGACGTCCGCCGCGCGCGCGCCAAGGGCCATCCGGACGCCAATCTCGCGGCGCTGCTGGATCACGGCATAGTTGAGAACGCCATACAGCCCAATGCCCGCAAGGAGCAGCGCGACGACGGCGAAGAACACCGAGAGCGTCGCCAGCAGCCGTTCGCGGAGCATCTGGCGATCGACCAGCGCGCTATGCTGTGCCATGGTATGCACCCGGAAATCAGGATGCGCCCGCGAGATTTCGCGACGGAGGGCCGGTGCGAGCGCGAGCGGATCGCCTGCCGTGCGGACCAACAACGCCGCGGTCCCTCTCTGCTCGACCGGCATGAACACCGTGGGGCGCATGGGCTCCCGCACGTTGAAATACGCCGCGTCGCGTACCAGGCCGACGATCTCCATCGGGATGTATTGATCATTGCGCGGGCGGACGCTGACCTGCTTTCCAACGGGATTCTGCCCGTCGAAATACACGCGAGCGAACGCCTCGTTCACGATGCCGACGCCAGCCGCAGGCTGCTTCTTCACGTCGAGCTTCGGCGGCGTATCCCCGGGACGAAAGTCGCGGCCATCGATCATCCCGATCCGTAGCGTTGCAAAAAACGCCGGAGAGATGCTCAAAAAATACGCGGGCCGGGAGTCGAGCGGACGTCCGGCCACCCGGACCACGCCCGACCAGCGGTTCTCCGACAGCAGTGCCCAACTGGATACGGCTGCGGACTCCACGCCCGGCGTCTGGCGGAGCTGATCCACCACCTGTGTCCAGATCTCAGGCGGTTGCGCCTTGCGACGAAGCTCGGTCTCGATCACGAGCACGTCGTGCTGCGAGAAACCGACAGGTTGATTGGAGAGACGTGTGAACGTCGAGACGAACAGCACGGCGACGAACAGCACGAAGACGCAGAATGCCATTTGCGCGGCAATGAGCGAGTTCGTCAGGCGGCGTTGTGCTGGTGGATGCTCGCCACCTTTGAGCGCGCTCACCGGGTCGACTGATGACACGCGAATCGCAGGGGCGATCCCAAAGAGAACCGTGACCGAGAACGCAAGCGCAACGCCAAACGCTATGGCGCGCCAGTCGGTGTCCAGGATGAGCCGCACGGGATCGTCCGGCGGAGCGAGCATGGAGACGACAAACGGCGCAGACCACGATGCGAAGAGCGCACCGACTGCCGACGCGAAAAACGCCAGCAGGGCGCTTTCCACGAGCACCAGCCGCACCAATCGCGACCGTCCTGCACCAATGGAGACGCGCAGCGCCATCTCGCGCCCGCGCGCCATGGCCTGCGCAATCAGCAGATTGGCAACGTTCATACACGCGATGAGAAGGATGAGGGTCACAAGGGCGGCAAGGATGACCAGGGGGCGCCGGAAGTTCTTCTGCATTTCCGACGTGCCGGCGCCGGCGGGACGAAGCAGAACCTGCTCGCTGAGGTACGCATCGATCCTCTGCTGCGGCGTGTCGGAGGGAAAGCTCTTGACGGTCTGGCGGTGTTCGTCATCGAATGCCGTCTGCAGGATCTGCCGGACCTGTTCAGACGGCACTCCCGGTTTCGGGCGGACCCACAATCGAAACCACGACCACCCCGGGCTGTTGATCGCCTCCACGTTCATCATGGCTGGAATGAAGAGGTCGGCAACCCGGCCGGGCTCGGTGCCGATGTAATCCTTCTGCGCAATGCCAACGATCTCGTACTGCTGGTTCGCCATGCGGAACGTCGTGCCGATGACGTCTGGATTGCGGCCGAAACGACGGCTCCAGTAGTGGTAGCTGATCACCGCGACCGGATGTCCACCCGGCATGACATCGTCGCTCGGCCCGAGCAGACGGCCGAGTGCCGGCTGAAGGCCAAACGTGGCGAACACATTGCCCGAAACGAACTGACGGTAGATCTTTTCTGGTTCATCGGCAGCGCCGACCGTGATCTCCTGCGGGGCGATCATGCCGACGACCATGAGGTCGGCGCGATCGCCGACCGCGTTCACGTAACGCCGGAACGTCGGATAATCAAAGTCGTCGCGGTAGTCTGGGCGATTCTGCTGGTCGATGAACGTTGTGGCGACATAGAGAAGGCGCTCGGGCTCGACGACCGGGAGCGGACGCAGTAAGACCGCGTCGACGAGGCGGAATGCAGCAGTCGTCGCACCGATGGCAAGGCCGAGCGAGAGAATGGCAGCACCGCTGGCGACGCGATGTTTGTTCAGCTGCCGCCAGCCGAAGACGAGGTCGGACGCAAGAGCGTCGAGCCACGGCAGGCCGCGCTGATCGCGCAGCGCGTCCATCGCCTGGGCCACGCTGCCGGTCCGCACGCGCGCTGCGCGCGCGGCGTCTTGCGGCGCCTCGCCGCGACGCTTGGCGTCGGCGGCGGCCAGTTCCAGGTGGAGTCGAAGTTCTTCCTCCAGGTCGCGGTCCCTTCGACCCGGACCGAGCGTTCCGAGGAGACGCTGCATCCATTCGCGGAGGATTTGCATTCAGCACTCCGTGGAATCAGGTCTCGCCGCCGAGAAGCATCTGCATGATGGCCGCCATGCGGTCCCACGCCTGCTTCTCCTTCACCAGCTCGCGGCGTCCTGCCGGCGTGAGCGTGTAGAAGCGCGCTTTCCGATTGTTGTCGCTGATGCCCCAGTTACCACGGAGCAGGCCGCGCTGTTCGAGCCGCATCAAGGCGGGATACAAGGTGCCCATGTTCAGCTGCAGTGCGCCGCTGGAAACCTGCTCGAGCCGCGCGGCAATCGCATACCCGTGCAGCGGCCCGAGCGAATCCACCGTCTGGAGCACCATCAGATCGAGTGTCCCCTGCAGGACGCCTGCCTTGGATGGCTCTTTATTAGACACGCCAATGCAATACCACACATTTCATTAGGACGTCAAATGAAGCGCGGAAGTTCGACGGGGCTGTCTTCTGACGGAGAGGTCGGAGCGGTCGGAGGCGACGGTCAATCGGTTTAACGTTGCTGGTGGCCGAACGCGCTGTCTTGGCCCAAAATGCCGTTGCGGAGAACGACGTGAAGAACTCGCTGGTCTGGTTGCTGCTCGGTCTCGCGCTCTATGCCGTGCCCAAACCCCGCGACACAGCGGACGCGCCCGTCTATGTCGCGCTCTGGTTCGACACGGAGGACTACATCCTGACGGAGGATGACGACGCAACGAAGCGGCTCGCCGAGATGCTGTCGCGGCTGGGCGTCCGTGCGACGTTCAAAATCGTTGGCGAGAAGGCGCGGGTCCTGGAGCAGCGCGGCAGGACGGACGTGATCGAGGCGCTGAAGCGGCACGACATCGGCTACCACTCGAACACCCACAGCCAGCAGCCGACCATTGCCGTGTACCTGCAGAACACCGGATGGGAAGACGGGCGCGCGGAGTTCACCCGGCGCGAGGAACAGGGCGTCAAGGACATCCAGCGGATATTCGGTGTAACGCCGGTTGCGTACGGACAGCCTGGCAGCGCGTGGGCGCCACAAACCTATCCGGCGCTTCGCGAAATGGGCATCAAGATGTACCTCGACGAGGCCGATCATGTCGGCATCGACGATCAGCCGTTTTATTACGGCGGCATGCTCAACGTGTTCAAGATGCGGTCGAACCTCGTGAGGATGCCGCTCTCAGGCGGCGCGAGTCTCGCCGAAGGACAATCAGCGTTCAGCAAGGCCCACGCGACGCTGCGCGCGCGCGGCGGTGGGACGGTCAGCATCTACTACCATCCGAACGAATGGGTGCAGACAGAATTCTGGGATGCAGTCAACTTCAGCCGTGGCGCAAACCCGCCGCGCGGTGAATGGAAGCGGCCGGGCATTCGACCTGCCGTCGAAACGGAGCAGGCGTTCGCCGATTTCGAGCGGTATATCGAGTTCATCAAGACGCAGGATGGTGTCCGCTTCGTCACGGCCACTGAACTGATTGAGATCTACGCCGATCGCGCCACGAACCGCAGTTTTGGCAAGGACGACCTCCTTCGACTCGCGCGATCGGTGCAGAAGGAGATCACGTTCCAGACGTTCGATGGATATGCGGTGTCAGCCGCCGACACGTTCTCGCTGCTCACCGAGGCTGCTGCAGCGCTGATCGAACGACACGCGCTTCCGGCCGCGACACGGCTAACCGCGCTCGATGGTCCGGCGCGCGCGTTTACATCCTCGTCGGGAACGCTCCGGTCGTCCACCTTTCAATGGGAAGCGTTCGCGAATACGGTCAGCGACACGGCTGCCTTTTGCCGGACGAACCGGCGTATGCCTGACGAAATCTGGATTGGCGTCGAGAGCTTTGCGCCCGCGGACTTCCTCGCCACGCTTGGCGGCGCGCTCGAACACGCGATCTCGTCGGGCCAGCCACCGGCCAGCGTGGAACGCCGGACCGGTCGCTTCACGGCTGATCGCTACGTTGCCGAAGACTCCGTCAAGTTGTGGGACTGGCCGATTTTTCCCGAGGGATTTCACGCACCGCGGTTGATGGAGCTGGCGCGCCTGCAGGCGTGGACGCTGAAAGTCGCAGTGCTTCAACGGTAATCACGATCGGACAGCATCGGACGGATCGCGTCCGCCAGCCGGAACGATGGGTCGTCGCGATGGACCGCGAATCCGTCCTCGGCCATCCACACGGCAGAGAGCACAGCCTGGGCAAACGCCCAGGCGAGCAGACGGTCTGGGTCGAGTCGCAACCTCCGTGCGAAGCAGTCTACCCGGCTGCGGATTCGCGCCGGATCGACGAACAGGGCGGGTGCCTCGTATGGATTGCGAAGGGCGGCGCCGGCTTCGTACTCGAGCTCACCGACGACTCCCTTGGGATCGATCGCGACCCAGTCGCGTTCGGCGTCCCACAACACGTTGTAATGATGGAGGTCGCCGTGAAGAAATCGGGGGCTCGATAGCGAGTCGCACAACCTTGCGTAGAGATCTTTCGCTTCGAGCACGAGCCCGGTGTCGATCCGCGTATCGCCGCTGCCGAGGTACCAGTCGAACGCTGTGCCCCAGTCGCGGACCGTTGGCGCACTCACGGGAACGCTCGCCCTCATGCTGCTCATGACGTCCGCGAGGATTTCGGTCGCCTGATCGTCGCGTCCGTCCATGGCGAGGCTCACCAGCCGCGTAGCCGGGGAAAGGCCCTCCATCAGCATTGCCCCATCGACGTGTTCGTAGACGCGAACCATCCCGTTTCCCCCAAACGCATCGAGGATCTCTCCACCACGCCACTCATTTCCCACGCTCCTGACGACCTTCAGGACGACAGGACGATCCTGGCGTCGACCGAACGCGAGAATGGCCGTCTCGGTTTCCATGGTGCGCTCGACAACAACGCCCCATGCCGCAGCCCGGTCCTCGAGGCGGTTTCGCGTGTCTGGCGAGTCAGTTCTCATATACACGAACTTGGCGAATACAGAAGAACGCCGCTTCTACTATCATGCCCGGTCATGACCAAGCGGTTATCGGCAGGCATGGTAGTGGCGGCGGCGCTGACGAGCGCGTCCGCGGGTGCGGCGGAGCGCACAGAGTGTGCAGCGCTGACCAGGTTGAGGCTGCCGGACGTGAAGGTGACGGAAGCGGTCGCAGTTCCAGCGCCCACGACCGGGCCCCTGAAGGTCGCGCACTGCCGTGTGGCGGGCGTGATTGGCAGCGAGATCAAGTTCTCGCTGCTGCTCCCCGACACGTGGAATCGCAAGTTCGTGATGGGCGGCGGCGGTGGCTTTGTCGGCACCGTGTCGAACCAGGCGCTGGAGATCGATTTCCTCACGCCTGTCATCAACGCCGGCTACGCGACCGTCGGCACCGACACCGGACACCAGGGGAGTGGCATCGACGCGAGCTGGGCGCTCGACAATCTCGAGCGGCAGATCAACTACGGATATCTCGGCGTGCACCGCACGGTGGAAGTCGCGAAGGCGATTCTTCGCAGCTACTACGGCGCCGACGAAACACGTTCGTACTTCTTCGGGTGTTCCAACGGCGGCCGCCAGGGGCTGATGGAGGCGCAGCGGTTTCCGGACGACTTCGACGGGGTCGTCGCCGGCGCGCCTGCGGCCGACTTCACCGGGATCGCCGCGCAGTTCATCAAGGACACTCGCGCGCAGTACTCTGACCCGAAGAACTTCACTCCGCTGATTCCATCCGCCACTTTGCAATCCGTGTCGGCGCAGATCCTCGAGAAGTGCGATGCCCTCGACCAGGTCAAAGATGGTGTCATGGAGGATCCGCGGCAATGCAACGTGGATCTGGCCTCGCTCTCCGGGTTGACGCCCGCGCAGCAGTCGGCCTTGACGACGATTTATGCGCCCACGCGCAGCGGGAGCGAGACGGTGTTTTCCGCGCAGCCGTTTGGCGGCGAAGGCGAGCTGACGGGATGGCCACTCTGGATTTCAGGGGCGCCGCCGCGCCCCGGTCAGCCACAAACGCCCAGCCTGCGATTCATCTTTGGAACCCAGTTCTTCAAGTACTTCGTGTTCGCCGATCCTCAATGGGACTACACCAGGTACGACCTGTCGACATGGCGATCGGATACGAAGCGCGTCGCGTCTTTTCTCAACGCCACCAATCCTGATCTCAGCGCGTTCAAATCGAAAGGGCACAAGCTGCTGCTCTGGCATGGATGGTCGGACGCGGCGCTCTCCGCGCTTGCGACGATCAAGTACTACGACGAGGTGAAAGCGCGCGATCCGAAGGCGGACGATTACGCACGCCTCTTCATGATGCCTGGCGTCCTGCATTGCCGCGGTGGGGCCGGTCCCGACACGGCGGACTGGATTGACGCCATCGACGCGTGGGTCGACGGGGGCAAGGCTCCCGAACGCATCATTGCGCGTAAAGTCTCGAACGGCGCGGCCACACGGGCTCGCCCCCTGTGCGCGTATCCGCAACAGGCCGTCTATAAGGGCAGCGGCAGCACCGACGAGGCTGAGAACTTCATCTGCCGCGACCCCAGATAGCCCGGAGGCTCTCCCGGCGACAGCTTACGTTATTGAAAATCGTCGTGTCGCAAACGAGACATCCGCGATACGGCTACCGGTTCGTTGCGCGTCCGCAACATGCGATCACCAATGTGATCGGCATGAGATCCACGCAGTTATCACGTATTGACAATCCACAGACCGCACGGCAGAATGGCCGTCCGCTCCCACACAATCGAAAGTCTGATTACAGCGCTGACATTCTCATGCGTCACGCGACTGTGCCGGCGGCGACGTATTCGGCACGCGCATGAGCGCTGGGAATGACGGTAATCGCAGTCAACGTGTCGGCACGCGCATCTCATTGGTCTGGAGTGGACATGCATCAGCGTCGCATCATTGCAATCGTCACGGTGGTCGTCCTTACGGGCAGCGCGCTCACATTCGGAGCGGAGACTGAGAACAAGAACGGTGTGCCATATACGATCTGGGACGCCTTCAACGATCTCTATCGCCAGGTGCAGGCCATTCAATTGATCCCCGGGCCTGCCGGACCTCAAGGTCCTCAAGGTATCCAGGGTCCGCGGGGTGAGCAGGGATTGCCGGGGGAAGGCGCGATGCGCGTCGTCGATAGCAACGGGCAGACCGTCGGCGCTCTGTTGTCCCAGACGGTTCCGAGTGGCTACGAGCACCTCGCCGTCGTCAGGACTGGAAGTCAGCTCATCGTTCTGCCAGTGAACAGCGCCGGGTTTCGAGACAACTATGTGAGCGCTCTGTATCACACCACACCGGATTGCACGGGCCAGCGATATCTTCTCACTCCAGGAGCCGACCCGGCCTTGACCATTGCGTCGATGCAGCCGGCCGCTGTGCAACGCGGATACGCAGTGTTCCCGAGTGGCGCGGTGACCGTCCAGTTGCTGTCCTCTCGCGAGACCTTTGTTGCCGGTTCTGACTACCGCGCACCCGGACTGTGCGAAGTGATTCAGTTGACGTCAGCCGCGGCGCCAGCGCGCGGGTTCGAGCTCGCCACGTTGCAGCACGTAGGTCCGTTTCGCATCGAGTAGTGCTCACCTAAGCGCTGCAGCAAATGGGGCTCGGCAGTCCTGCCGGGCCTCGTCCGAAATCCTTCCCCGAGTAAAATAGCCGCGCGGCACCCGTGGTGTCACTCACCCGGAACAATCCCCGCGGAGCCATGCGCGCTGACCAAACCCTCGGCCTCGGCTCGAGACACCGGATTAGTCTTCCTGCGATCGCGCTCGGCGCGTGCGCCGGGTACTACCTCGGCTCGATCGTGGGATTTCAGCTGCGCCTGCCTCCCGCGACCACGTCCGTATTGTGGCCGCCCAACGCGATCCTGACCTCGGCGCTCCTGCTGTCGTCGCCCCGGCAGTGGCCAGTGATTCTGCTCGCGGTTCTGCCAGTGCATCTCTTCATCCAGGCGCAGATGGAATTCCCGCTCGCGATGATCCTTGCGCTGTTCGTCACGAACTCGTCGGAGGCGGTGATCGCCGCCGCGGGCGCGCACTGGTTGAGTGACGCACCCACGCGCTTCGACACGCTTCGGCGGCTGCGGGTGTTTTTCCTCGCCGTAGTAGTCGCCGCGCCGCTGCTCTCGTCGTTTGCAGACGCTGGAGCGGTGGCCTGGTTCCGCGGCGAGCCCTACTGGCGCGTGTGGCAGAACCGTACGCTCAGCAACATCCTGGCGGAGCTGACGGTTGTACCCGCCCTCGTCGGCGCTGTGGTGGGTTTGCAGCGCTGGTGGCGCGGCGGCGCGAGCGCCCGGTATGTCGAGGCGACCATTCTCTGCCTCGGGTTGTTTGCGACAGGGCTGCTTGGTTTCACGAGCCTGCTCTGGGAAACTCCGGCGATCGGCGCGGTTTCCCGGCAGACGCCACTCGCCATGCAGCTGCCGTTCCTGCTGTGGGCGGCCGTGCGGTTTGGGCCAACCGGCACGGGACTGGCGCTGCTCACGACCAGCGTGCTCAGCGCGTGGGCCGTCGTCCACGGCGTCGGGCCGTTCGCCTTGTTCGCGCCTGCCACCACCGTGACTGCGCTCACGATCTCTCTCATCGTCGTGACGACGACGTTGCTGTTCCTCGCGACGATAATCGAGGAGCGGCGCCAGGCGCAGCACGCGCTGGGAGTCCGTCTCCAATTCGAAGGGCTGCTGTCGCGGTTGTCCGGGGCACTCGTCCAGTTGCCGAGCGACGAGATGACGCGAGCGTTCGAAGCCTGGCTCGGCCGGATCGGCAGCGTGCTGGGCATCGATTCGCTCACGGTTTTCGCAGCATCGCACGGCGCCAGCGGCCTGCACCCTGTGTACTCGTGGACCGACGTCCACGCCGGCGGCCCTCTTGCGGCCAGCCCGATCGATCACACGAAATGGGCGCGCCGCAGCGTGACGTCCGGAGAGCCGGTTGTCATGTCCGACGCCGATGACGCGCTGCCGGGCGGCAACGGGCCGCCACCCACACCGCAGACCGTGGTGTTTCGAGCAGGAGGCGCCATTCCCCTGATCGGCGAGGGGGAGCTGATCGGGGCGCTGGCGTTCGGGTCGGTCCGCGAATCGCAGTGGTCCGACGATCTCATCGCGAACGTGCAGCTGGTTGGGGAGGTGCTGGCCAGCGCGCTCAGGCGCAAGCAATCGGAAGATGCCCTGCGAGAAAGCGAGGTCATGAAGTCAGCGATCCTGCAGTCGCTCGCGAGTGGCGTGGCCGTCATCGATCGCAGTGGCAGCCTTTTGCGGGTCAACGACACGTGGGTGCAGCTCGCCAGGGGAGCAGAGTGGATGAACGCCGAGGTGGGCAGCAACCTGCTGGCGCGGTGCTGGGCGGCGTTCGAGAGCGGCGATCGAGTCGCCGGAGATGTCGTTGCGGGCGTTGCGGCCGTCCTCGAAGGATCTCGGCCGCGCTTCATCGTCGAGCATCGAACCGATACGGAGGCGGCAACGGAATGGTGGTCGTTGACCGCGGTGCCGCTGAATCGGCCGGAGGGGGGCGCCGTTCTCACGCGCGCGGACATCACCGAACTCCGGAGAGCGGAGATGGAAGCGCAACGCAGCCGTGAAGAGCTTGCGCACGTCGCTCGCGTGTCCACGGTCGGTGAGATGACGGCATCACTGGCGCATCAGCTCAATCAGCCGCTCGCCGCGATCATGACGAACGCCCAGGCCGGCACTCGGATCCTGGATTCCGCGCGGCCCGATTTCGCCGAAGTCCGAGCGATCCTCGCCGATATCGTCAAGGACGATCGCCGCGCGAGCGATGTCATCCGCCGGCTGCGTGAGCTGCTCCGCAAGGGCCAGCTCGAGATGACGAAGGTCAATCTCACCGCGGCGATCCGCGACGTCCTGGACCTGGTCAGCAGCGAAGCGATCATCCGCAACGTGACGGTGTCGCTCCAGTTCGAACAGGAACCGCTGTTCGTGCGCGGCGACCGCGTGCAGCTCCAGCAAGTGATCCTGAACCTGCTGCACAATGCGATGGAAGCGATGAGCGATTCGACCGAGCCTCTCCGGCGGATCGTCATCAGCGGTCGCCAGACGGAGAGACAGCAGGTGCTGATCACTGTGCAGGATTCGGGGCCGGGTCTCCGCCCGGGAACCGACGATTCGATCTTCGAGCCGTTCTACACCACCAAGTCCAGCGGCATGGGAATGGGACTTTCAATCGTCCGCTCGATTCTCGAAGCGCACGGCGGGGCAATCCGTGCATCGAACGGCTCGGATCGTGGTGCGGTTTTCGAGTTCTTCCTTCCGGCGGGCCCGCCCGGGACTCATGACAACTGACGAAGTCTTCGTGGTCGACGATGACGCGTCGGTGCGGCGGGCTGTCGACCGGCTGCTGCGCACCGCCGGTTACCGCGTCCGCACCTTCGCGTCGGCTCACGGCGTGATCGAGCAGATGGGCGCCGACCGGCCCGCCTGTCTCATCATCGACGTCCGAATGCCCGGCTGCAACGGACTCGATCTCGCGGACAGGGTGCGCAAGGTGCCATCCCCGCCACCGATGATCTTCATTACGGGGCACGGCGATATTCCCATGGCAGTGCGCGCGATGGAGGTGGGCGCAGTCGATTTCCTCGCGAAGCCATTCGACGATCGCGCGCTTCTCGATGCGGTGGCGCAGGCTGTTCGCCAGGTCCAGCGCTGACGGGTGCGAGTGATGCCGGACTGGACTCGTGGCCTTCAACTCGGTCGTTGCCCTTATTCGCTCCCGGAGCAGACAGAAGTCATCTCCCGAGCCGACAAATCCGGCACAGTTGATACAGAGCGTTGAAATTCTGCTCCGTAGATGCGCGACCAGCCTTGCATCTCGTGCAGCATGGCTCTGCGCACAATCGCGACGTCAGTAACAGCGCGCACGCTCGCCACGAGACTCCTCGTCGCCGGCATGCTGCTGTCGAGTGTCATCCTCGCCGTTACGCAGGCCAGTGGTCCTGCGCCGATGACTGTTGGCAGTCAGATCGCGGGGACCTTCGGCGACGCAACGGGACATTCGGCGCAGTCTCATCTCGTCTACGCCGCCAACTCGCGGGTATGGTGGCTCTTCACACTGACGTCGGCTGCCGATTCGGAAGGCGGATCGAACCACGTCGTCAAATCATTCCGATCCTCCGGGCCGGATCTCGCGACCGCCACGTGGATCGCGGGCGCGGACAGCCCTGCCGTTCCGGCTGGCAGTCCGAACCAGTTCATGGGCGGCGGCCGATCGCTCGGGATCGCATATCTGGATAACAGCCCGCTCGACGTGATCCATGCGGACATCAGCATGGCGTTCGACGGCCAGGATGGACGCACCGGGCATATCCGTGCCGTGGTGACCGCGACGTCGATCGCCTGGGAGTCCTGGGACCTCTTCGACGAGCCTGCGGCGACGTGGACGATGCCGCGAGGGAACACGATTGGCGTGTCCAGCGGAAAGTTCATTCACACCGGTGGTCCGATCCTCCAGCAGGAGGTCGACGCCAACGCGCGCAAGTCCGCCAACGCCGACACTGGCACTAAGTGGACGAGCGGGTTCTCCGTCCCCGCTGTGATCGATGGCTCGATGACGAACCAGGCCAACTCGCTCGCGTTTGCGCCGCTCGCCAACAACGTGATGCTCGCGGTGTACGACAACGGCCAGGGCATCGAACCGAGGCAGACGAATCTCCGCTACAAGAAGTCGAACGCCGACGGCTCCTGGCGCGGCATCGTTGTCGGGTCGCAGACGGGAGGTGACGGCGATGTATTCCCGACGGCCGCGACGATCGATCAGAACGACTGGGCGCTTGTATCGGTCGGTGCGAATCAGATCTTGGTGTTCCGGCGAAAGGCGAACGGGACCGGCATCGACGCAGCGTCTTACAACGCCGTGACGAACACCTTCTCCCCGATGTCTCCTGCGCCACCGTCCGTCGGCTCCGGGCAGTCGGTCAAGGCTGGCGCAGGGTTGTTCGGCGCAACGGATGGAACGAGCGTGTGGGTGTGTGTCATTAACACTGACGTCGCCAATTCGATTCTGTATACGAAGTTCGATGGCGCAACCTGGACGCCGTGGTCGGTCGTGCCAGGCACCGAGATCGGTCTTCAGAACCGCAACTACATTTCGGGCTCTGCGAAGGTTGGCAACAACCAGATCGGTGTGATTTGGACAGAGGGCGCATCCACGTACGACGTCGTCACGACGTTGTTGATGGCGAGTGAAGTGGCGAAGCCGGTCACGCCAACGATCACCTGGCCAGCGCCGGCAAGGATTCCGTTCGGCACTCCGCTTGGCGCGGCGCAGTTGAACGCATCCGCCGATGCCCCGGGCACGCTTGTCTATACGCCGCCAGCGGGCACCGTGCTCGGCGGCGGGCCTGCCCAGATCCTGTCGGTGATGTTCACACCGGACGACGCGACGAGGTTCACGACGGCAACCGCGAGCGTGACGATAGATGTCGTCAACGTTGTTCCCAACGCGGTCGGGATCGCGCAGCAGTCAGCCGCTGCGGCAATCGTCGCCGCGGGGTTGACGGTCGGCAGCGTGAGCACGGCGTCCAGCGTCACCGTTCCGGCGGGAATAGTTCTCAGTCAGAATCCCGCAGGTGGCCTCGAGGTCTCAGCGCGTTCACCCGTCGATCTCGTCGTCTCCTCGGGTCCGCCTCCAGCACCGCCATCAGGCACGGGAGCCATCGGGATCAATTTCGCCGGAGCGACCGAGATGCCGATGGACGCAGTCGACGCGGCAGGCGTGATCGAGCAACGGAACTGGAACAATGCGGGCGGCGCGCAAAGCAGCCTCGCCTTGCCGCTCGTCGATGAATCGGGAAGGCCGACGGGCGCTGCCGTCACGTGGTCGTCGGCCCGCGTCTGGAATCTGCCGATTGCCGACGTCGCGGGCAACGCGCGACTGATGAGCGGTTACCTGGACACCACCAGCACGTCGTCGACGACGGTAACGGTCACCGGGCTTGCACGCAGAGCCTACGATGTCTACGTCTATGCGGATGGCGACAATCGCGTGTATGGCCGGTCCGCCGATTACACGATCAGCGGCGACGGCATCACCACAACGACACTGAATCTCGCTGATGCCGCGAACACGAATTTCGGGACGACGTTCACGCGCGCCGAGAACTCGAACGGCAACTACGTGAAATTCACGATCGAGGCGACCGGGTTCACGCTCACCGCGTCGCCCGCATTGCCGCTCTCCGGCACCCGCCGCGCACCGGTGAACGCCATTCAGATCGTACCGGCCGCGACGGAGGTGCCACAGCCGGCCATTGGAATCAAGTTCGTCGGCTCCAGCCCTGCGATCATGGCGGCAAGCGAAAGCGCGGGCGTGGTGCCGCAGGCAAACTGGAACAACGCTGCAGGAGCCGCAAGCAGTGCGCCGTTTTACCTCGTTGACAACGCCGGGACAGCGACGACCGCAAACGTCACGTGGGCCGCGCACGGTGCGTGGATGACGCCGATCGCCGACCAGCCCGGCAACGCGCGGCTGATGAAGGGATACCTGGATACGAGCAGTACGAGTGTGACGACGGTGATGGTCGCCGGGTTGCCGCAAGGGTCGTACGACGTCTACGTGTATACGGACGGCGACAACCGGGTGTACACCCGAACCGCCGCCTATCAGCTCACTGGGCCCGGTCTCGCCCAGACGACAGTGAATCTGACGGACGTGGCGAGTACGAACTTTTCAGGGACCTTTACAGAGGCGGCGGGTACGAGCGGCAACTACGTGAAGTTCAGCATCACCGGCACGGCCTTCACGCTGACCGCTACTCCGGGCACCAGTACAAACGCCACCCTTCGCGCGCCGGTCAACGCGATTCAGATTGTCCGTGTGCCGAACAAATAGCTCAGGCGCGCTCTCCGTCGTGCGGAATCAACGGGGCGCAATGGGCGTGGCGTCGCCCGACGTTCGCCGGCATCGAAACTCGCGGTTCCAATGACCCCGACAAGCGCTATTTCGCTCCAAGCTTCGGCGTCACGATTTCATATCGCGTCCGGTAGAGACCACGGACGCCAGCCAGGATTCGCGACGCGCCGGGCCGTCAGAACCTCACGCGTCCGCCGAATTGAAACGATCGTGGCTCTCCCACTGCTGTGATCTGACCGAACGTCGGCAATGGATTCGTGGGGTAGGCTCCAGGGCCGAAGTTCGTGTTCCGCGTGACGACGTTGACGTGATTCGTCAGGTTGAACCCCTCGACCAGTCCTTCGAGCTCGACTCGGCCGCCGAACCTGAACACGCGGCTCAATCGCGCGCCGAGGCTGAAGAAGGCCGTTCCCTCACCGGCGTTCCGCTCGATGAACTCACCGTTGACGATCGGCCTGGCCGCAGTGCCCTGGATCGTCGTCACGCCCGACGTGATGTTGAAGGGCGGAGCCGAATACGCCTGGAGCATCCCGCCCAACTGGAAGCCGTGACT
>JBKOZS010000236.1:0-18829 GCA_046726015.1 Acidobacteriota bacterium | reverse complement strand
AGTTCAAGCAACTGGGTCGATCCACGTTGAAGGTGGGGCGGTTCGAATTCTTTGACGGCACTGAAGCAGCGATACCGGATCCGACGGTCGCCGGGCTGGTGCAGTCGCGCGTCGCTCATCGTCTGATCTCCAACGAAGCTTTTCCCGCGGCGCAGCGAAGCGTGGACGGCGCGCTGTTCTCATGGAACCGCGGGGCGCACAATGTCAGCGGGTTCGCCGCGCGGCCCACGGCCGGCGGCGTGCACCTCGATGGTTGGAAGGAACTCGACATCGAGGTCTACTACGGCGCCTACAATCGTGCCGTCAAAGCGAACAACGGTGCGGGATCGTTCCGCCTCTTCACCGTTGGCTACGTCGATCATCGCGATGCCGTCGTGAAGCCGGACAATCGGCCGGCGGCAGTTCGCGCGAGAGACCAGGAGTCGATCACGCTTGCCACCTACGGCGCCGACTACGTTCACGTCTTCGATACCGGCAAGCCCGGCAAGTTTGACGTGATAGGCTGGGCCGCGGCGCAGACAGGCTCGTGGGGAACGCTCTCCCACCGCGCCTCGTCTGCCTTCGGCGAGTTCGGATGGCAGCCGCCCGAGTCGAGGCTGAAGCCCTGGCTCCGCGGCGGTTACCGCTATTCGAGCGGCGACCGCGACCCGCTGGACGCGCGCAACGGCACGTTCTACCAGGTGCTGGGCGCAACGCGACAATATGCGCGGTTTCCGTTCTATAACATGATGAACCTGAAGGATGCGTACGGGCTGTTCGCGCTGCGACCGAGCCCGAAAGCCACGTTCCGCGCCGAAGTGCACGAGCTCCGGCTCGCAAATCGGGCAGACCTGTGGTACGGAGGCGGTGGACCGGGACAGTCGGATGCATTCGGCTACGCCGGTCGTCCGAGCTCGGGTCACGATTCGCTGGCGACTTTCTGGGATCTCAGCGCCGACACGCAGCTGATTCCTCATCTCGGTGTGAATCTTTATTATGGACATGCATCCGGCCGCGAGGTCATCAAGGCCACGTATCCCAGCGATGCCGTCGGGCACTTCGGGTACATCGAAACCGTCGTCCGCTTCTAAGGTGCGTGCCGCGGTGCACGGCACGAGAGCGCGCGGCGTGTTTCACAAGGAGCGCGTGATGAACCGCGTGCGGATTGCGATCACGATGTTCGTCCTGGCTCTCCTGACCGTCGTGTCGCTCGGCTGGGTGTGGACGTCCGGCCATCAACCGCCGCCGCTGCGGATCGCCAGTCACACGGTCCTGGCGATCGCGGCGCTTGCGGGGATCTTTGGACTCGCAAAAATCTGGCGACGCGATCCACCGCGGGTGGGTTAGGCAGTTGCAAGTCGGTTCCGGAGACAGACTGATTTTAGAGGACCTGACGTCATGGACACGGCAACCGCGGGAACTGTCGCCGTTGATTCGCCAGTCAGCTTCATCGATCGCCTGAACACCGATCGGCACGAACTGGCGCTCCGAGTGTTCATGGTGATCGTGCTCGCCCACTGGGTCGAGCACTTGCTGCAGGGACTCCAGATTTACGTCCTCGGATGGCCGCCACCCGAAGCGCGTGGCGCTCTCGGCGTGCTGTTTCCGTGGCTCATCAAATCCGAGACCCTTCACTACGGTTACGCGCTCGTGATGCTCGTCGGTCTGTGGACGCTGCGGAAAGGCTTCACCGGCAAAGTGGATCACTTCTGGTGGATGCTCGCGTTCTGCATCCAGTTCTTCCACCACATCGAGCACGGCATTCTGCAGACGCAGGCGATCCTGGGCCACAACCTGCTCGGTCGGCCGGTCCCCACGAGCCTCGTTCAACTCTGGGTTCCACGCGTGGAGCTTCATCTCTTCTACAACACCATCGTCTTCGTCCCGATGGTGATCGCGATGTACTACCACCTGTTCCCGCCTGCACAGGAACACACACGGCCGCAGTGCTCGTGTGCGATACATGAAGAGGAGTCGCTGTCAGCCGCGTGAGATCTCGCCAACGGCGGAACGTTGGATGGCTGGCGACTGTGGTGTTGACCGCCAGCATTTCGACCGGCGCCTGCGATCGGAGCACTCAGACCGGTCCTCGACTGGACGCATGGTGGACGCTTCGTCCGCAGCCCCCTGTTGTTGGACCCGCCACTCTGACAGTCACGCTTCGTGACCCGTCCGGTAGTCCTCTGAAAGGCGCAACGGTCCGGCTCGAGGGACACATGTCGCACGCGGGAATGGCGCCGGTGCTGGCGAATGCAACCGAGAGCGCGCCGGGCGTCTACGATCTGCGCTTCGCCTTTACAATGCAGGGTGACTGGGTCCTTCTCGTCGCCGCGGTGCTGCCCGATGGCACGCGGATCGAGCGTCGCGTCGATGTGGGCAACGTCCGGCCGTCAGGGTGACGCGCATGCTTCGCCAGGAACCTTCGATGTCCCCGCTGCTTGCCCCGGCCCCACCTCCCACTGCTGAAACAAATGTGCTCCAGTGGCCCGTTGTCGGGTCGCTGCTTCGCTGGCGGCGGTTGCGAACGACGATGCAGATCGTCCTGCTGCTCGTTGCGCTCGTCGTCGTCGTGCATGGATTCTTCGGGCCGCAGCTTGCGCCGAAGAACCTGGCGACGTCGTTGACCTGGATTCATTACCGGGGCCTGCTGATCGGCGCGTTGCTCGCGGTGGGGAACGCGTTCTGCGGCGCGTGCCCGATGATCCTCGTGCGCGATCTGGGGCGCCGCCTCCACCGGCCGACCCGCCACTGGCCACGATGGCTTCGCGGGAAGTGGGTCGCCCTCGGATTATTCGTCGGCGTCCTGTTCGCTTACGAGCTTTTTGATCTCTGGGCGCTGCCGGCGGCGACTGCCTGGCTCGTGGTCGGCTATTTCGCCGCCGCGCTTCTCGTTGATCTCAATTTCACCGGCGCAGCGTTCTGTAAGCACGTGTGCCCGGTTGGCCAGTTCAACTTCATCGCCTCGACGCTCTCACCGCTCGAGGTGCGCGCGCGCGATCGTTCGGTGTGCCGCAGCTGCACGACGGCGGACTGCATCAAGGGTCGCCGTGATCTCAGCGCACCGATCAAAATCGTGCAGCGCGGCTGCGAGCTCGCGCTCTTCGTTCCGTCGAAGGTTGGCAACCTCGATTGCACGTTGTGTCTCGACTGCGTGCAAGCGTGTCCGCACGATAACGTGGCAATCGGCTTCAGGGTGCCAGGAGAGGAGCTCACAGACGATCGCCGGCGTTCGGCCATCGGCCGTCTTTCACGACGGCCCGACCTGGCGGCGCTCGCCCTGCTGTTCGCGTTCGGCGCACTGCTCAACGCGTTCGCGATGGTGAGCCCGGTTTACGCCGTCGAGCAGTGGATTGCGAACGCGATCGGCGCTTCGTCCGAAGTTCCCGCGCTCGTGCTCGTGTTCGCGACAGCGTTGATACTGTTTCCACTCGCGTTGTGCGCCGGCGCGGCGTCACTCACGCGCCGCCTGGCATCGGTACGGGACGTGAGCATCACGCAGATCATCGTTCGCTTTGCGTACGCGCTCGTGCCCTTCGGGTTCGGCGTGTGGCTCGCGCACTACGGTTTTCATTTCCTGACGGGTCTCTGGACGGTTGTGCCCGTGATGCAGAGCGCAGCGATTGACGCGGCGGGCCATGCGGTTCTCGGCGAACCGAACTGGCGTTGGCTGGGCATGCGTCCGGGTGAGGTGTTTCCGCTGCAAATCGGCTCGGTTCTTCTTGGGACGATTGGATCGCTGATGCTCGGGTACCGCATTTCCGAGCGTGAGTATGGTCGCCTTGCGAAGCGAGCGGCAGCTCCGTGGCTCGTCGTGGTCGTCGCGCTCGCAGTGCTGGCACTGTGGATCCTCGCGCAGCCGATGGAGATGAGAGGGACGGGACTCGGCGGATGACTCGTCGTGTGCCGACGGTCACTGCGCTGGCCGTCGCAGGAATGCTCGGTTGGAGCCGCGCGATTCATGCACATAGTGGTCCACCGTACCCGATCGTGTCGAGCCGGATCGTCGGCGCGTACAGCATTTCGATCTGGACCGATCCGGATACCACGGACGATGGGAAACCGGGAGGACAGTTCTGGGTGGTGCTCGAGCCGGCCGACCGCGCGACGACGATTCCGGCTGGGACAGAAGCCAGCGTGTCCATTCGCCCACTCGATCGGCAAGGTCCGACTCTGACAGGCGTGGCCGATCCCGTGAAGGGATCCGTAACGAATCAGTTCGTGGCGTTGCTGATGGACCACGAGGGACCGTTCGGCGTGCGCGTGACCGTCAATGGACCCCTGGGCCGCGCCGATATCGGAAGCCAGGTGGATGCGACCTACGATCTGCGCCCGGCGCCAGGCGTCATCGTTCTGTACCTGTTCCCGTTCCTTGCTCTCGGTGCGCTGTGGGTGAAAGTGTTACTGAGGCGCCGGCGTGCTGGAGCGCCGCACACATGACCGTGGCTTACAATTCGCGGATGCAACGCCGCATTGACCGAATCGTCGATCTGCTCGATCCGGAGCTGAACCGGCTGCACAACGTCGACGTGGAAGAGGCACGCCGCCGCGTGTCGAGCGGCGACCCGGCGGCCGTCCGCTCGATTGACGGATCCTTCGCGCTCGTCACCGTCGACGGGATCACGGTGCGGATGGCTCGCTCGCTGGATCGTCCAATGCGCTATTTCCTCGCGAAGCGACACGAGGGGCCTGCACTGTTCGTCGCCGACCGCATCGACACGCTGCAGCGCGCGCTCGAGGACGCGGGACTCGACCAGCAGTTTCATCCCAGCTACACGCGCATGATTCCGGCGCACTACGTTGTCGAAATTGCGCTCGTTGGGTGCCCCGACCCGGACCCGACGTATACGCGGTTTTTTACCCCCGCACGTGCGATGCTTCCCCCGGACCTGGACGAGATCGGACGGCGTTACATTGCAGCTCTGTCCGAAGAAATCACGAAGTGGCTGCTGGATATCGATCGAAGCGGCGCGCGGGCCGAGCCGATTGGGGTGACGTTCTCGGGCGGCATCGACAGCGGTTCGGTGCTTCTCGTCATTTATGACGCGATGCTGCGCCTCGGCATGACGCCGTCGAGACTGAAGGCATTCGTGCTGAACCTCGGGAATGGACCTGATGTCGAGCAGGCGCGCGCGTTTCTCAGCGAGGTGGGCTCGTCGATGTTCCTCGAGGAGATCGAGGGAAGCGCCGGCGAACTCGATGTCGAGCAAACACTGCGGGTCCTCGAAGACTACAAGCCGCTTGATATCGAGTGCGCCGCGATGGGGCTGCTGCTCTGCAAGGGCATTCGTGAACGTTACCCGGATTGGCGATACCTGGCCGATGGCGACGGTGGCGACGAGAACTTGAAGGACTATCCGATCGAAGAGAATCCAGAGCTGACGATTCGCAGCGTGGTGGACAACCTGATGCTGTACCAGGAGGGCTGGGGTGTTGGACGCATCAAGCACTCGCTCACTTACAGCGGTGGGCTGAGCCGAAGCTACGTGCGGACCTACGCGCCCGCCATCAAATACGGATTCGCCGGGTTCAGTCCCTACACTCGACCGAATGTGGTCGAGATTGCCGAAGCGATTCCGTTCGCAGCGTTGACCGGCTACGACGTGCCGACTCTCTACTCGCTGAAGGGAGAGATCGTGCGACGCGGGGTCAAGGCCGTGACCGGCCGCGACATGCCGGCGTTCCCCAAGCGGCGGTTCCAGCACGGGGCGACCACGGTCGATGCGATGCGCCAGAGGCTGGGCCACTCGGAACGCGATTATCGGCATGCGTTCGAGCGGTTGTATGCGTGACACCGCTGTCTATCCCGTCACGGCACGCGCGCGCGATCGGTTCGTGCTCGAACGGCGCGGTCCACGACTCCAGCACGATCCCTGGCGTTACCAGGGGGTCATCGTCGAGGACGAGCGAACAGCGGACGGAAGCCGCGCTCGAATGGCGACCGTGCTGCTGACGGGCCGTGAGTGTCCGTGGCGTTGCACGATGTGCGATTTGTGGACCTTCACCACGGTCAGCGACACGCCGGTGGGAGCCATTCCCGCGCAGATCGCTGCCGCGCGCGCCTCGTTGCGAGACAATCCCGTTCGCATCACGGGGATGAAGCTGTACAACGCCGGCAGCTTCTTCGACCCCCGCGCCGTTCCCGACGCCGACTACGAAGCCGTCGCGGCGGCGCTCGCGGGGCTGACGCGGGTGATCGTCGAATCGCACCCCGCACTCGTGGGAGCTCGGGTGGATCGCTTGCTCGCGGCGCTCGTTCGTCAACGCGAAGCCCACGCACTACCAGCGCTCGAAGTAGCAATGGGACTGGAGACCGCACATCCGGTCGCGCTCGATCGACTCAACAAGCGGTTCACGGTGAAACGCTTCGCGCAGGCAGCTAACGCGCTCGAGACCCGCGGCGTAGCGCTGCGCGTGTTTCTGCTCATCTCGCCGCCGTTTATCCCCGTGCACGAGCAGGACGACTGGCTGCTGCGTTCTGTCGACGCGGCTTTTTCGTGCGGCGCGTCGGTGGTGTCGCTCGTGCCGACGCGTCCCGGGAATGGTGCGATCGACGCGCTGGCTGCCCGTGGATCGTTCCGAGCGCCCGGCCTGGACGACATCGAGCGGAGCGTTGCGCTGGCGCTCACCCACGCGCGGGATTACGGCCGCGTGTTCGTGGATCTGTGGGACTTGCAGCGTTTCGCGCACTGCCAGCAGTGTTTCGCATCGCGACGCGACCGCCTTCACGCGATGAACCTCGAGCAACGCGTCCTGCCGCAGTCCGCGTGCCTGAACTGCGAGTGCACCGTTCAATGACGCTTGCGCCAGTGACACGCATCGACGCCGACGTCGCGATCGTGGGCTCCGGCTTCAGCGGGTCATTGACGGCGCTCGCGCTGCTGAGGCGAGGGCAGCGCGTCGTGGTGGTCGAACGAGGGCGTCATCCGCGCTTCGCGATTGGGGAGTCCTCGACGCCGCTCGCCAACCTCCTTCTCGAAGAGTTATCCGATCGCTACAACCTGCCCAGGATTCGTGCTTTTTCGAAGTGGGGTACCTGGCAGCGAACACGTCCCGACGTTGCCTGCGGCCTGAAACGCGGCTTCACGTTCTTCTTCCACCGCCCTGGCGAAGGGTTCCCGGACGACCGGGATCACGCGCGGCAGCTGCTGGTGGCGGCAAGCCCGCACGACGAGATTGGCGATACCCATTGGTACCGGCCCGATTTCGATCAGGCGCTCGCAGTCGAAGCGCAATCTGAAGGCGCGATCTACCTGGATATGACGCGCCTGGACACGTTTCGACACGGGGGAATGCGCACGATTCTCGAAGGGGAGCGCGACGGCAGGTCGATCCGCATCACCGCGAGCTTCGTGATCGATGCGAGTGGGCCACGCGGGTTTCTCCATCGAGCGCTCGGGCTGGATGAAGCGCCGCGCCGATGGCTTCCTGCAACGCAAGGGCTCTATACACACTTCGACGGAGTCGATCGGTGGGATCGAGTGAGGCCGACGGCAGATCTCCAGCCGTACCCGATTGACGATGCGGCCGTGCATCACGTGTTTGCTGGCGGATGGATCTGGATACTCCGTTTCAACAACGGGATGACAAGCGCAGGTGCCGCGCTGACCGATCCTGTCGCCGCCACGCTTGGAGCGTCTGAGGGCGAAGCGGCGTGGAATCGCCTGCTCACGACCCTGCCGTCAGTTGCTGATCAATTCCGCTCGTCGCGCGCCACGTTGCCATTCATCCACGCACCGCGCCTGGCGTTTCGGAGCGCGCGTGTTTCAGGACCCGCGTGGGCCCTCTTGCCGTCTGCCGCGGGAGTGATCGATCCGCTGCTCTCGACTGGTTTTCCGCTCACCCTGCTCGGCATCATCCGCCTGGTCGATCTGCTCGAGCGCACGGCAACGGGTCGCGAGCGTGACGAAGCGCTCCTCGCCTACGAACGGACGACCCTCGCGGAGCTGGACGCCACCGAGCGGCTGGTCGCCGCGCTCTATGCGACGATGGCCGATGCGCCGTTGTTCAAGCGGCTTAGCCTGCTGTATTTCGCGGCGGCCAGCTTCAGCGAAGCGGCACGCCGCCTCGGGCGGCCAGAACTGGCGCCCGGGTTCATGCTCTGCGCGCATCCGGCGTTCGGCCCCGAGCTGGAGGGGTGCGCCTCGAGTGCGACCCGCGCGCCAGAAGGCGCCGAACGGCTGGCACTCGAAGCGCGCATCGACCGCGCCATCGAGCCGTTCGACATCGCCGGTCTCCTCGATCGCGCACGACGCGACTGGTATCCCGTCGTTGCGGCCGATCTCCTGGCGTCGGCCGCGAAGCTGGACGCCACGCCCGAAGAGATCGTCTCTCTTCTCGAGCGCACCGGTTTTTACATGACAGGAGGCAGAGCATGAGTGAACGTCAAGTGCTGGCGAACCAGGCGAGGGTTCTGCGGAACCAGGCGCGGCTGCTGGCCAACCAGCAGAAGCTGGACGCGGTGCTCCAGAATCAGCGAGACATCAAGGCCAACCAGCGCACCATCATCGGCAACCAGCGCAAGCTCGATCAGGTGCTCCGCAATCAGAAGCGGATCGAGGGCAACCAGGTAAAGATCCTGGCCAACCAGCGCAGGATCCTCGCGAAGTAGTTCGCCGCCCTTACGATGCGGGGGCGGACTGCGCGACGCGAGCCGCCCGTTTCTTCGTGAGCGCGATCTCAATCAGGTTCGCGATGGGGCCGATGATGAACAGCGCGTAGAACGGCGCGTACACCCACTGCATCAGCCTGAAGACCGCCTCCAGGGCCGCAATGAGGACCGCCACCAGCGATTGCGCCCACTTGGGCCCGACGGTGGTCTTCGGGTCCGTGATCATGAAGAAGATAAAGAGCTGATACATCGGTCCGGTGATCGGCGCGATCTCGCTCACGACGGGATGCCCGGTCACAAGCGCCCGCAGCACACCGAAGAACAGGAACGAGACGACGTACGTCAGCGTGATGTGCAGTCGGCCGACCATCCGCAGGATCACGGTTCCGAAGATCCACACGAACACCATCGGCAGCAGGTTGTTACCCCACTGGACGCTGAGGCCCGCAACCGTGTCCGATGCCAGCAGCAGCATCGCGACGATACCGAAGTTGGTTGGGTTCCAGATGTGCCGACCCTCGACACGTAGCACGTACTTCGACGTGATCGAGATCGCCGAGCACAGCGCGTACGGCCAGAACGCGGGAGAACGCACCAGGATCCCGACGCTAATGCCCGAGACGTAAGCGCTCGCGAGGTGTGGCCAGTGACCGTACAACGCACGCACCACCACCATCTCGACCAGGATGGCTGTCGCAATTGCGAGGAACGTGCGCGACCAGCTCTCGAGGAAGCCAAAGCTGATCTGGCCTGCGATGAGCACGCAGGTGATGAGCGCGGGCGCCAGATAGCGGTGATCGATCCGCAGTCGGCGCGGGGCTTTCGGCCTTGCGGCCGCGGTTTCGGCGACTGCCTCGGTCGTCATGCCGGTTCCTCGATTTTGTGAACCTTGTTGATCGCGGGCTTTGACAGTTCCTGCGTCTTCCCGGATGGCCAGCGCACGACCGCCTTGTCGATGGTTGCACCCGGTCCGAGGCCGAAATGCAGCCGGCGCTGGTTCTGCGAGCAGAATCCCGAGCCGCCAGAGACCTCCTGGAGCTGCTGCTGCCCGTTCCAGAACACGGTGACCTGCGCGCCAATGGCGCTGCGGTTCGTGCATCCGCTCGCCGCACCGTCGGTTCGGCAGCTCCCTTCGAGATCGAACCCGACCCACCCACGGCCAGGGGCCACGTCGTTTCGGTAGAGCAACAACGGTCCGCGCTGGTTCGCGATGATCACGTCCAGCATGCCGCGGTTGGAGAGATCGGCAACGGCAATCGATCTGCCGTCGTAACGGTCGGTCGCGCCGACCATCTGCGCAACGTCGAGGAATCGTCCCGCGCCGTCGCTGATCCACACCTTCTTCTGCTGATAACCCGCGAGACTGCGGCCGCCCATGGCCGGCCAGTTCTTCGCGTCCGAGATCACGATCTGGTTGCCGCCCGCAATCTTCGAGTAGTCGTACCAATAACTCTCGTTCCGCGACGCCGACACGTAGCCGTTGACGACGTAGAGGTCGAGAAAGCCGTCGTTGTTGAGATCGGCGAACTGTGCGCCGAAGCTCCAGCCGCCGAGATCCACGCCCATCGATCGCGCGAGATTCTCGTACCTCGGGGGATCGTTGGCAGCGCCTGACGGGACCCAGAGATTATTGCCCTGCAGCAGGATGCCTTCCTCGGAAATGTTCGAGACGTAGATCGCGAAGCGGCCCTGGTTGAGCACGTCGCCGACCGACGCGTTCATCCCGCTCTTGGGCGCGTAGCCGACGCCCGCATCGCGTCCGATCTCGCGGAACCGCCCCCCGTCGTTGGCGAACAGCTCCGACACGCCGTAATCGTTCGCGATAAAGATGTCCGGGTACCCGGTGCCGCGCAGGTCCGCTGCAACCGCTGCGAGCGCCCACCGGTTCGACACCAGCCCGACCTGTTTGCTCACTTCCTCGAACCGGCCACCTCCGACATTGCGAAACAGGTACTTGCGCCCCCCGTTGTTCGCGTACTCGAAGCTCTCGGGCATCATCTGCGTGCTGGCGAGCTTCCAGAGATTGATCGATTCGGAGTAGTAGCCGCCGACAAAAAGATCGAGCCGGCCGTCGCGATCGAAATCCAGCCACACGGCGGTGTTCACGTTGGCCCATGCCGGGAAACCGGTCGCATCCGTGACACGTGTGAAGCCCTGGCCGCGATCGTTGTGAAACAGCTCGGGACGTCCCCATCGATACAGGAAGAGGTCGTCGAAGCCGTCGTTGTCGTAATCCCCCCAGACCGACCCCATCGACACGCCGATCTCCGCGTGATTGAGGTCGGCCACGCCCATTCGCTCCGCGACGTCTTCGAACGTGCCGTTGCCGCGATTTCGAAACAGCCGGTTCCTGGAACCTTCCTGGCTGTCGGTGACGTAAAGATCGGGCCAGCCGTCACGATCGAAATCAACGACCGAGACCGCGGCCCCCATGGACGCCACCTGCGGCATGATGTGCGCGAGCTTGGGATCCAGTGTTGGCGACTGGTGCATGAACTCGAGACCGGCAGCCTTCGCTGACTCGGTCAGCCGGAAGCCGTACTGCGTCAGCGCAGTGGCGTTGCCCGATGTTCCAGTGTCGCTCGCCGGCTGTCCGAACCGGCGAATCAGGAACGGCGTGAGCAGCAGCCCCGCGAAGATAATGACGAGGACGATTCGGGCGTAACGGTTCATGGTCGCTTCGTACCCGGGCCGGCCGCCTCGGGTGGAACCCGAAGCGCGTCGCGGAGAGTGTCGGATGTCACGTATCTCGTATGGTACTCCGCGAAGTCCTGTGGGTGCTGACGAAACACGGGATCGTCCTCGAGCCGCCGCGGTGGCGTGTCGTACCGGCCCGTGCGGTGCGTCGGCAGCGGCAGAACGGTCCGCGAGAAGCTCGTATTGTAGTCGCCGTCTTTCTCCCAGCCATCGGCGATGACGACGAAGTCGCGAACGAGCCCGCGCGCCGGAGGTGGCGGTTCGGGAAAACGCAACCTGAGCTCGTCCCCGGCATTCATGATGACGTAACGGTCGTCGACCCGCCGCAGCAGATCCACGACGTCACCAAACCGCGTGTAGTAGCCCTCGAGATCGCGCCAGAGCGGCGCGGTTCCCGCGAGCGCGTAACGTGGGCGCTCCGGAACGCTCGAGTTCGGCTGTTCCGTCACCGAGTAACCTCGATAGGCGAGCTCCGCCGCCGTGAGTTCGATCCGGCGAGGCTGGATGGTGAGGTCCGGGCGGCCGACGGCCCAACCCAACCGATCCCAGAAGATCTCGAGATTCGTCGAGAGACGCACGCGTCGCGCTCCGGTCGCGCCGAACAGTCCCGTCAAATCGGTGAGCAACGTCTTGTCCTTGCCGGCGGGGAAGCCAAGGCCCTTGCGCACTTCACGGAAGCGGCCGTTTGGATCGGCGACGTGAAGTGACAGCCCCTCTGGAGCGCCATGTGCGCCCTGCGAAATGGCGACGTTGATCGAGCTGTCGGTCGGATGAATCCACCCTTTGGCAATCAGCCACAACGGCCCGCTTCGTGGCGCCGCATCCGGCAGCTCCACTTCGACGAAGTGCGCGCGTGTGATGCCCTGGTAGGCGCCGCGACCGGCGAAATCGATGTAGCGAGAGTCGGATGCGGCGGCAAGCTGCGATACATCCCCGCCGCTGTCGTCCCGCACCGACGCAAAGTTCTGCACCGATCCGGTAGGAACGACCTGCAACTTCGGCGGCGGCACGGCAAAGCGCTCGTCGACGAAGATCTCGGTGTCTTCCGGGTGGTCCACCACCAGCAGCGACACGAGATCGAAGAAGTGTGTTTCCCACAGTTCCGCCGTGATCCGCAGGTCGTACGCGCCGTCGCGCGGTGCAAGCTGGTCGCCCCGCAGCTTCACCCAGTCCTCCGTCATCAGCGTGTCAGCCGTGGCCTGCGCGTTGATGCGGAGCCCAAGCGGCGAGCGCCAGAGAAGATCGGTCACGAACGACATCTCGCGCCCGTTCCATGCGAACAGCCAGGGGCACGATCCTTTCAGTCGCTGCGTCGCCTTCACCGTCTGGTCGGCGGTGGTGTTGAACTCCGACTGGAGCGCGCCGTTGGGCCAGGTGATGCGGATGACGTCTGCACCCGACGCTTCACCGAGGCCGAAGTGCACGACCGGTGACGTGATCACTTGCTTCTGAAGGTGGAGGCCTGACCGAAGTTCGATTTCCCCGCCAATGCCGAAGGAGTTGATCCGCTGATCGCCGGTGGCCGTGGCGGCACGCGGACGTAGGGCCTGCCACCGGTAGGACTTGGTCCCTCGCGTCACCACGCGACCCGGTTGGCCGCCTTGCCCGAGGCCGATCAACTCGAGCCTGCCGTCGCCATCGAGGTCGGCTGTTGCCTGCACGCCGAGCGGCACACTGGTCTCGAGCGCTGTAAAGGTACCGCCTGCCGCCCCAAGCAGCACGCGCGCCGTCGCAGGGCCGGCGACAATCAAATCGGCCGCGCCGTTGTTGTCGAGATCGGCCGTCAGCAGGCGGGCGATGCCAGGCTCCAGTCCTGAAGGAGGATCGACGCGTGACACCGCACCGGTCTGCCACTTCGCGTCGCGTGGGTTCCGCGAGATGCGCGTGATAGCGCCGTCGCGCGCGAGCACGATCAGATCGAACAGCGAGTCGCCGCTCTGTTCCGCCGCCGCGATCGCCACCGCGCGCCCGTACGCATTCGGCAGCGTCTCGGCTCGAAAGCTTCCGCCGCGAAGGTTGATGAACACGTGCACGTTCCCGGCATCGTCCAGGAACGCGGCATCGGGCACGCCTTCGCCGTCGAAGTCGGCCCACGCGAAGCCGCGCGCGCGCGTGACGGCGGCAAACACGTCGCGCGACGTGAAGGTCCCGTCACCGTTGTTGCGCAGAACGACGGGATGGCCGTCTCGTGGCGCGAATACGAGATCGAGATCACCGTCGGTATCGATATCGGCCGGCCACACGCCGTAGGCAGGCGTGCGGAGCAGCGTCGCGGGCAGCTTCGTGGTCGACGTCACATCGGAGAAGCGGCCGTTGTCTCCCTGCCGCAGCACGCACAGTCCGTTCGTTCCCGCGAGGGCGAGATCGATGCGGAAGTCGTAATTCAGATCCGCGACCGCGACGGCGTCGGGTGCTGGCGCTCCTGCGTTCGATGCGGAATTCGAGCCTCGGCAGGCGAGGTCGCCAGCCACGCCAGGGAGACGGACAACCGACGGAGAAGCCATGCCTGCAACCGGGTTCCCGTCGCCGGTCAGCGATACGGCACCGACCCACGACGCGGACGGCAGCGCGTTCGGAATGGCTTCGGGTGTAAACGTCAGCTCGGCATCTGCCGGTGCGGGCTGCGGGTCGGGGTTTTTCAGCCGCAAGAAGCGCATCAACGGCTGACCGACCTCTGCGCGCGGCGTGCTGATTTCCGCGAGCGCGCTCCGATACACCGGGTCGCGCAAGAGCACATTCTTCAGGAATGCCACTCGCACGGCTGCGGCTCGCGGGTTTTGCGCGGCTGCCTCCTGCAGCGCCTTCAATTGTTCCTGCGCTTCCGGCGGCCACGTGCGAGCCGCTGCCGCCAGAGGAGCAATTGCCGCGTTCAGCCCTGCCCGGTCGCCGCGCTTCGCCGCTATGCGCGCGTACTCGAGACGGGCCGCCAGGTTCTCGTGGCGTGCGAGAAGGTGCTCGAGAATACGCTGCGCTTCCGCATCGTTCTCTGGTCCGCCCTGCCGCTCGGTGTCCAGCGCGAGCGCGTACGCCGCCTCTCGATCGTCGGGATCCAGTGCCAGGGCCCGCCGCCAGTGCGTGATCGCCTGCGGCAGGTTTCCCCGCCGACTTTCCGCGAGCGCCTGCAGCCGTTGAATGGCTGCACTGTCGGGAGCGAGCGCGGCGGCTCGCGCCAATTGCTGTGCGCCCTGATCCAGTTCCTGCTGCCGCAGGAGGAGCAACCCGAGATTCGCGAAGCCCGCCGGCTCCTGAGGAACCAGCTTGATTACCTCATCGAACTTCTCCCGCGCCAGCACCTCCTGCGTCGTCTGCATCGCAGACACGCCGACATAGAAGGCCGTCACCGCTGCGCGGTAGATCTCCGGCGAGGGCTCCGGTTCGCGGCGCGAGCACGCGAGCCCGGTGGGCAGGATCAGCAGGGACACGTATAGGAGAAATCGCCTGGTCATGAGCAGGCCGGGGGAGCCAGCACGGGATCGTAGCAGGTACGGCGGCGGATGTGTCGAGCGAGGACCGTTCCGGCAACTTGTATGACCGTGTTACGATCGCCGTCCTTCGACCGATTTCGGAAACCGTGAGCCGGCACGATGTGGACCCTGCCGTGAACGCATCAGTCTTTATTGGCACGAGCCTCGACGGCTTCATCGCTCGAACCAATGGTGCTCTCGACTTCCTGCCCGAGGATGCCGAGCCGCATGGCTATGACGAATTCATGGCCTCCGTCGACGCGCTGGTCATCGGTCGAAAGACATACGAGACGGTGCTCGCGTTCGACGCATGGCCGTACGGTGACAGGCGCGTCTTCGTGCTCAGCACCCGACCGCTCGCGAATCCTCCAGCCGGCGCTCTCGTGGAACGGATGTCGGCTGCTCCGGCCGATATCGTTTCGGAGCTGTCCGCTCGCGGCATCAAACACATTTACGTCGATGGCGGGATTACCATTCAGCGGTTTCTCGAGGCGGGGTTGATTCAGCGTCTGATCATCACGCGCGTGCCGGTGCTGATTGGCAGCGGAATTCCGCTGTTCGGCGCGCTGCCGCGTGATATCAGGCTGAGCCATGTGGCGACACGTCAGTACCCCAGCGGTCTCGTGCAGAGTGAGTACGTCATTGGAGCGTAAGAGCGAACCCGCGCTGTCGTGGTGGTCGCTGTGGTCGGACGTGGTATCCGTCAAAGCGCTGGTGTGGATTGCCAGCGTGGGACGCGACGCCGACCTGACACCGCAAGCCCACATCTATTTCTTCGATCGCTATCGTCGTCTGGCCGAGTACCATCGAGCCCGACGGCACGCCGCGAAGGTCGAGAAATTCGAGCGTATCGCCGAGGAGCATTACCGAGCGGGCGGTGGTGACGGGCCGCCGTTCGCGGCAGCCATGGCGATGCCGCGGCCGCGCCGTCTCGTAAGGACGGACGCGGTCGGGGGGCATCGCTTCGACGGCCCGGACGACGCAGCGTAGGACGAGATCGGAAACGGAACGAGTCAGGCGCGCGGCCGCCGGAGATGGCATGAGTGAGCCGGTTCCATATTTAGTCAGCGTCAGCATCAAGCCGGATCGCGTGCTGTCGAATGACTACCCGTTTAACCTGCCGCTGATCCGTTCGCTCGATCTGCGCTTCAATCACCCGGTCACCTTTTTTGTCGGCGAGAACGGAACCGGCAAATCCACGGTAATTGAAGCGCTTGCTGCATTGTGCCGCCTGCCGGTCTCGGGCGGCAGCCGCAACGAGCTGTCGGCAAACCACGGTCCGGAGCCCGCAAGTCCGCTCGCGTCGGCACTTCGGCCGGCATTCAGGCGCCGTCCGACTGACGGCTATTTCCTGCGCGCAGAATTCCAGGCACATTTCGCGTCGCTTCTCGACCAGCGCGATGCCGATCCGGAGTTCGAAGGCAATCCGTACAGCCTCTATGGCGGGTGTTCCCTGCACACCCGTTCGCATGGTGAAGCGTTTCTGGCGATTCTGAAGAACAGGATTCGCTCCGGGTTGTTCCTCTTCGATGAGCCGGAGTCCGCGCTCTCGCCGCAACGCCAGCTTGCTCTCCTCGCGCACATGTCGACGCTGGCGGCTACCGGCAAGCACAGTTCATCGTGGCCACGCATTCACCGATCCTGCTGACGTTCCCGGGAGCGCAGATTCTCAGTTTCGATGGGGACGCCGTAGGTGAGACGTGCCTGGAGGAAACTTCACACTATCAGATCACTCGCGGCATTCTTCATAATCCCGCCGTGTATTGGAAGCATCTACAAGCACCGCTGGAAGAGGACGGCCAGTAACAGAAGCCTTTGCAACCACAAGGCGCAGCGGGCCTGACGCGGCGGTGAAGGCATGCGGCTGGCCGAGCACCAGACCAATCAGTTGTCGTCGGAGTCCAAGAGGCAGATCATCACGTGGAACAGTTGAACGATCATAGCGGGGCGGCCCGCCCGCCGGGGACCTTCTTCTCCCGCCTCAGCGCATACGTCGCAAACGCACTGCGATATTGGGAGCCCCGCAGGCTGATCTACAACGCCGCCCTGGCGTTTGTTGTCCTCGCTCATTTCCTGCGCGCCTGGCCGATGGCTCGGGACCGGCTCTCCTTTGATGTTTTGCTCGGCGTGTTCATTCTCGCCGTGCTCGCGAATGTGGCGTATTGCGCCGTCTACGTGGTCGACCTCTTTGTCCAGTTCTCAGGCCTGGACCGAGCATGGAGACGTGGACGACCGGTGGTGTTGGTGGTGGGAACGGCGTTCGCGGCCACGCTCGCGCATTTCTTCGCAAAGGGGTTCTTTGAGCCGTAGGACCAGGCGGGCGTTCTGGATTGTATTGGCGGCGGTACTTTTCGGAGCCAGCGTCGGCGTTTACCAGCTCGGTGCGGGGCTCTCCCGTCCGGTTCCGGCGCACATCGGTCCGCCGCCTGACTCGCTCGACGCCGAAGCGGTCGCGTATCGAAGTCAATCAGGTTCGACGATTCACGGCTGGCTGTCGCGCGCACCAGCCGCGCGTGGGGCTGTGCTGTTGCTTCCGGGTGTCCGCGCTAACCGCCTGTCAATGGTCGGTCGCGCCGAGTTCCTCCGGCGATCGGGCTATTCAGCGCTGCTGATTGATTTCCAGGCGACTGGCGAGAGTGTCGGAGACGCGATCACGTTCGGGTGGCGCGAGCGACTCGATGTGCTTGCGGGTGTGCAGTATCTGAACGTCAGGCTGCCAGGCCAGCCGGTCGCAGTGGTCGGCGTCTCCCTTGGCGGCGCGGCAACGCTGCTGGCTACACCGCCGCTCCAAATCCAGGCCGCCGTGCTCGAGTCTGTCTATCCGTCGATTGATCGGGCAATCACCAATCGATTGCGCATGCGGATCGGTCCACTGGGGTCAGCGTTCACGCCTCTGCTGCTTCTGCAGTTGCGGCCACGTTTGAATGTTGCCCCGGCAGATCTTCGGCCCGTGGATCACGTCGCGATGCTGGGATGCCCGGTTCTGATCGTCGGTGGCGCCGAGGACCGACACACCACGATTGCGGATATGCAACTGCTGTTCGCGGCGGCTCGAGAACCGAAAGAGCTCTGGCTGATTCCGAATGCGTCTCACGTCGACTACCTGGAATTCGCTGCAGACGATTATCGCCGCCGGATTTTGAAGTTCCTTACCACGGCGTTCAGCCGACATCAGGCGAGTGTGACGCCATGGATAAGTCCAGTAGCGGCTGGTAATCCCGGCGCCGAGCCGGTTCGCACGTTTGATGCCCTGCACCTTGCGTCGGCGCTCCAGGCACGTGCCAGAGTTGCAAGGGTCGAACTCCTCAGCCTCGACGATCGCATCCGACGATCCGGCAAGCCGCTCGGTTTCCGCCTACAACCAACCTGAGTCGGAGGGGCTCATCGAGGTTCCGGCGGCAGCATGGCGGCGAAGGCCTTGCCGACCGCGCTGTCGGTGACGAGATACCGCGGCAGCGTCATCATATTTGCGCCGGCGACAACAGGTTTGCGGCCAAGCGTGAATGCCGCGACATACCCGCAGCCGCGCGCGAGATCGGCGGCCTCCTCCTCGTAAACGCCAAAGGGCCACGCGAAGAGATCGGGCGTCGTGCCCGTGCGCTCCGCAAGTACGGATCGCGCGCGACAGAATTGCCTGGTTGCAAACTCCCGATACGCCGCGGGCGACTGGCGTTTCTTTTCAACGCCAAAGTTCGGATGCCAGTACGTGTGCGACTGGATGTCGAAGAGTTTCGTGTCCCGAAGCGTCGCCAGCTGCGCCCATGTCATCGCGTAAGACGCATTCGAGATTGCTGAAGGATAGATGAACAGCGTGACCGGCATGCCGAACTGCCGGATCAACGGCAGCATGTCGCTGTAAACCGAGCGGTGACCGTCGTCAATAGTGATGACGACGGAGGACGGCGGCGGTGGTGGCGCCTTGCCGAGAAGGTAGGCGACGACATTACGGAGCGGAATCACGTTGTAGTGGTGTGCTTTCAGGTACTCGAGCTGCGACTTGAACGTTGATGGGCGGATCGTCATCTCGTTCGATGCCGTCGGCCCAATCCGGTGATACACCAGGATCGACACACCGTTGGTG
>JBKOZS010000235.1:0-8946 GCA_046726015.1 Acidobacteriota bacterium | reverse complement strand
GGTCTGCCACCTCAAGTCGAGCACGCACTGCTCGACCTGCCACATCGGTACCTCGGACGACGAAAGCCGGCCCGACCCCGCGGTCGCGGCGATGTCGCTCGACGACGCGGGATGCGCCGAAGAAACGTCGTTCTCGCGCATTACATCGCGCGCGCCGTCTCCCTCATCCGGACGTTCACCACCACCAGCTCTCAGCGCGGTTTCCTAGGCAGGACGCTGGCCGCGGTCGGCCGGCTGTTCTCGTTTTCCGCATTCCCGTCCATCAGGACGAGGAGGTGGTTGTGTTGGAATCAGTCCGTGTGAATCAGGTCCTTCCCCTGGTCGTGGCCCTGCTATGTCTGGCCATCCCGGCGTCTGCGCAGACACAGGTTGCGCCTTCGCAGACCGCCGCCGACCTGCGTGCCGAGCTCGAGCGCCTGCAGCAGGCGGTGAAAGCACTTCAAGAAAAGGTTGCGGCGCTCGAGCAGCAACAGGCCGCGGCCCCTGTTGCCGCGCCGCCTGCGGCGGCGCCAGCACCGGTCACGCCTCCCGAACAACCGCCGGCCGCACCACCCGCTGCGCCACAACAGCCGCCGGCCGCTGGTGTTGCTGTGCCCCCCGGTGCGGCTGGCGCGGGTGGCCCCGAAGGCGCGCTCCCGGTTTACGGGAACGTCTCCGCGCTGTCGAAAATCTTCAATCCCGACATGGCGGTGATTGGCAACTTCGTCGGGGCGGCGGGAAAGAACGACATCGCGCCGCTTCCCGCCCTGCTGTTGCCGGAAGCCGAAGCGAGCTTCCAGGCGATCGTCGATCCGTACGCGCGTGCCGATTTCTTTCTGTCCGCCAGCCCCGAGGGACTCGAGATCGAGGAAGGGTTCATCACGTTCCCGACGCTGCCTGGCGGCCTGCTCATGAAGGTCGGAAAGATGAAGGCACAGTTCGGTAAGGTCAACACGCTGCACGCCCACGTGTTGCCCTGGGTTGATACGCCATTGCCGATGGTCAACCTGCTCGGCGGCGAAGAAGGGTTGAACGACTCCGGAATCTCGGTCTCGAAGCTGATCATGAATCCCTACCTGTTCCTCGAAGCGACAGGGGAGGTCTACCAGGGCAACAACGATCTGTTCACGAGCCACAAGCGGGGCAACCTGGCCTACGTGGGCCGTTTGCGCGGATACCGTGACATTACCGAAAGTACGAACCTGGACGTCGGCACATCATTCACGTACGGTCACAACGATGCGGGGCCTGACTTCACCACGAAGGTGTATGGCATCGATGCGACGCTCCGCTATCGTCCGTTGCGGCGCGCGATCTACAAGCGGTTCATCGGGCGCACCGAGCTGTTCTGGAGCCGCCGGCAGCAGGAGCCGGCGCAGGCCAACGCATTCGGCGCCTACATCAGCGGCGAATACCAGTTCGCCCGGCGCTGGTTTGCCGGGGCGCGTTACGACTGGTCGGACCGCGCGACCGATTCCTCGCTCCAGGACAAGAGCGGCTCGCTGCTGCTCACGTATTGGCCGAGCGAGTTCAGCCAGATCCGCGGCCAGTTCCGGCGGACAAAGTACGCCGAGGGTGTCGACGCCAACGAGGTGTTGTTCCAGTTCCTGTTCTCCATTGGCGCGCACGGCGCCCACGTGTTCTAGGCAGAAGGTCCGACCATGAAAAAGCTGACCATGATTGTCGCGGCGATGGCCGCGGTCGTATTCCTCGGCGCGGCGCCGGCGTATGCGGAGCTGAAAATCGTGACCGCCACGCAGGATCTCGCGTCCATCGCGCAGGAGGTCGGGGGCGACAAGATCAAGATCGATGCGCTCGCGAAGGGCTACCAGGATCCGCACTTCGTCGAGGCAAAGCCGACGTTCATTCTGCTCCTCAACAAGGCAGACCTGCTGGTCGTCGTCGGCCGCGATCTCGAGATCGGGTGGCTGCCGCCGCTCATCACCCAGAGCCGCAATGCGAAGATTCAGCCGGGTGCGGCTGGGTATCTCGATCCGTCGGTGAACGCGAAGATCCTCGAGCTGCCCACGGGGCAGATCACACGCGCGATGGGAGACGTCCATCCGCTTGGGAACCCGCATTACTGGCTCGATCCCGAGAACGGCCGGAGAATCGCGAAGGCGATCCAGACGAAGCTGACGGAAATGGACGGTGCGAATGCCGCCTACTACTCGCAGCGGGAGGCGGACTTCGAACAGCGTCTAACCGCGGCACAGCAGCGGTGGAAGTCCCAGATGGCGCCGTACAAGGGCCTGAAGGTCGTGACCTACCATCGGTCGTGGGCAAACTTCGCGGATGCGTTCGGTCTCGACGTCGTCGGTTACATCGAGCCGAAGCCGGGTATTCCCCCGACACCCCAGCACACGCTCGATGTCATCAACGCGATGACGGCGCAGAACGTCAAGATCGTCATGGTCGAACCCTACTTCGACCTGAAGACGCCAAACTCCATCGCATCGAAGACTGGCGCGAAGGTGATCGTCATGCCGCCGTCCGTTGGCGGCGTTCCCGCCGCGTCCGATTACTTCAAGCTGTTCGACACGGACATGAACATGCTCGTCGCCGCCATCAAGGAGACGGGAGCGAAGTAGCATGGACATGACCGTTCTGGAGTTCCTCGCGGCGCCGTTCGCCGCGAGCCTGATCCTGACTGGCATCCACGCTTATCTCGGGGTGCACGTCGTCGAGCGAGGGGTCATCTTCGTGGACCTCTCGCTCGCGCAGATTGCCGCCCTCGGCGGCACCATCGCGATCCTGCTGCCGATCACCGGCGGCGATCCCCACGCACCGGCGGTCTACTGGGTGAGTCTCGGGTTCACGTTTATCGGTGCCGCGATCTTCTCCATGCTCCGCGTGAAGCGCTCACGCATCCCCCAGGAAGCGATCATCGGGATCTGCTATGCAATCGCCTCCGCGGGGGCGATTCTCGCGATGAGCAAGGCCACGTCGGAAGCAGAGCATCTCAAGGACATGCTCGTCGGCAACATCCTCGCGGTGTCCTGGCACGAGGTGATCAAGACGGCCGTGCTCTACGGCGTAATCGGACTGTTCCACTACGTATTCCGGAAGCCGTTCCTCGCGATCTCGCTGAGTCACAACGATCCCGAATCGACCGGCCTCAATTACCGCTTGTGGGATTTCCTTTTCTATGCGTCGTTTGGTTTCGTCGTCACATCTTCCGTCGCGATTGCCGGCGTCCTGCTCGTGTTCTGCTACTTGATCGTTCCATCGGTCGCCGCAATGCTCTACGCCGAGCACATTGGGACGCGCCTCGCGATTGGCTGGACCATGGGGACGGTCGTTTCGGCGTTGGGCGTGTGGCTGTCGCTGCAGCTCGATCTTCCCACCGGCGCCACGATCGTGTGCACGTTCGGCGCCGTCCTCGCGGTGATGGCGGCAGTCAGGCCACTTTTTCAAAAGAGCGTGAAGAGGAACCGTACTCTGTCCTCAGCTAGAATTCCCTGATGCAGTGCCGCAATTGCGGGACAGAGATCGCAGACAAGGCCATCGTGTGCTACCGCTGCGGGACGGCGACAACCGATCCGGTGCGGCGCCCCGCGCAGATCCGTCCAAAGCGGAGCGGCCTTCTTTCTCTCGTCGGGCTCATCGCGTTGTTGTTGCTCGGCCTTTACCTCGGGATGGCCGGGCGCTCGATGGGCCCTGGCCCCGAGGCCACTCGCCTCGAAACCATTGCGGGTATCTGCCTCGGCATCGCCCTGGTACTGCTGGTGATCCGAATCGTGCGCCGGAAGCGGTAGATCCGTCGGCCGCGCAGGGGCAGCGGGGCGCGCCTCGCGCGTGTCGAACCACATCCATCCCGCCTCGTACCTGTAATAAACTCGACCTGTGCCAGATGCTCGTTTAGAAGTGACCGATGCCCTCGGTCGGCGGATCGTGCCGATTTCGAAGGCGGTGTTCGAGATCGGCCGCCGCGAAACGAACGACCTCCGCCTCGCGGGCAGCGAAGTCTCACGCGATCACGCAGAAATCGCCGCCGCCGACAAGTTGTTCATCATCCGCGACCGCAATTCGCGGTATGGGACCTATGTCAACGACCAGCAGGTCACCGAGCACACGCTGACCCACGGCGATCGCATCCGCCTCGGCCGCAGTGGCGGCGCCGAAATGGTGTTCCTGCTCGCCGAAACCTCACCCGCACAGGATCGCGCGACAACGACGGCGATCGGCGACTTGCGGCAGATTGCCGCGCTCCTCGACGGCCTGCGCGCGCTCGGCAGCGGCCGTGTGCTCGACGACGTGCTGGCGCTCGTGCTGGATTCGGCCATAGACGTCAGCGGCGCCGAGCGCGGCTTCATCATGCTGGCGAATCCCGAGGACGATCTGGAGTTCAAGATGGCGCGCGGCCGGGGCCGCCAGACGCTGCCAGGCACGAGCTTCGCCGTCAGCCGCAAGATTCCCGAGGAAGTGTTCCGCACCGGCGAAGCGAGGATCGTCGCCGACCTTCTCGATGGCGAGCTCGCGAACGTCCACATGGGCACCGTGGCGCTCGGCATCCGCAACGTGCACTGCGTGCCGCTTCGTCTGGTGCGATACCTGGACAAGGCGGACGCCGCAGGCGAGGACCGCCGCATCGGCGTCCTGTATCTCGACAGCCGCGAAAAGGCGACGTTCCTGTCCAACTCCACGCGCGCGGCGCTCGAGACGCTCGCGACCGAAGCGGCGGTGGCCATCGAGAATGCGCGGCTCTATCGCGAGACGATGGAGAAGGCGCGGATGGAGCAGGAGATGCGGATCGCGGCCGAGATCCAGCAGGCGCTCCTGCCGAAGGCGGGGCGCATCGGCGCGTACTTCCGCGCCGCGGCGGCATCACTACCGTGCCGATCGATTGGCGGCGATTTCTTCGATTACGTCGACCTGCCGGGGGGCGCCTTCGGGTTTGCGCTTGGCGACGTGGCCGGCAAAGGTCCCCCGGCGGCGCTGCTCAGCGCGATGATGCAGGGCATCTTCGCCGCGCAGGCGGCCTCGAACGATCGCCCGTCGCAGACCATCACGCGTGTGAACCTGGCGCTCTATCGACGTGGCATCGAGTCACGTTTCGTCACGTTGATGTACGGATCGCTCGAACGTGACGGCAAGCTCACGTACTGCAACGCCGGTCACAACCCGCCACTCGTGATCGGGAAGGGGAGCATGCGGCGGCTCGAGGTCGGCGGACCGATTGTTGGTCTCTTCGAGGCCGCGTCGTTCACCGAGGAGACCGTCCAGCTCGCGTCCGGCGACTGGCTGATCGTCTTCAGCGACGGCGTGTCGGAGGCGCTTTCCGCCGACGGCGAGGAATACGGCGAAGCCCGTATTGTCACCACCGCACAGAAGAATGTGGCGGCCGAACCGCCCGAGATGCTGCAGGCGATTTTCACCGACGTGCGCGCATTCACCAAGGGCGTGGCGCAGAATGACGACATTACCGCGTTGGTCCTGAGGTATAGCGCGGGATGAATCGCATCGAGAAGCGGTTGCTGATCCTCTGGTTCGCACTCGCGTTCGTCGTGTGGAACGGCGTGTACGACATGCGCATGCACGACACGGTCCGCGGCTACCTCCTGGAGACAGCACTCGCGCAGGCCGGGCTCGGCGGCGGCGTCGACATGCGCACCGTTCTCCACCGCGGCCAGGTCGACGCGATTGCCTTCTCCACCGCCTGGGCCCTCGGCGTCTTCCTCGCCGGCATCGTCACCATGTGGACGTATCGGAAACACATCAGGCCTTCGGACGCGTAAAGTCGGAGCTCGAACGTCGGACCTCGAACCTCGGGCCTCGAACGTCGGACCTCGAACCTCGGACCTCGGACCTCGGACTTCGGGCCTCGGCTGAACATGATGCATCCCCTCATCTACGACTGGAATCGGGAAAGCGCGCCGAAGCCAACGACCGTCCTCCTCGACGACGAGACGCTGCGTGACGGTTTGCAGTCTCCGTCCGTCCGATGCCCGTCGATCGAAGAGAAGCTGAAAATCCTGCACCTGATCGATCGACTCGGGATCGACACGGCGGACATCGGCCTGCCGGGCGCCGGCCCTCACGTCGTCCGCGACGTCGAGCGGCTTGCACGCGAGATCAGGGATCAGCGGCTCAACGTCCAGGCGAACTGCGCAGCGCGCACGGTAATCGCCGACATCAAGCCCGTCGCCGATGTGTCGCAGCGCGTAGGGATTCCGATCGAGTGTTGCACTTTCATTGGATCCAGCCCGCTCCGCCAATACGCGGAAGGCTGGACGCTCGATCAGCTGCTGAAGCTGACTGAAGACGCCATTGCCTTTGCCGTCGGCGAGGGGCTTCCCGTGATGTACGTCACCGAGGACACGACGCGCGCCGACCCCGATACGCTGCGCTCTCTATATGCGACGGCTATCCGTGCGGGTGCGAAACGGGTGTGCATCTCCGATACGGTCGGTCACGCGACGCCGACCGGAGCGGCCGCTGTCGTACGCTTCATCAAATCCGTTGTCGACGAGTGCGGCGGCGGCGTCGGAATCGACTGGCACGGTCATCGCGATCGGGATCTCGCGGTCATCAATTCGCTCGCGGCGCTGGACGCGGGCGCGACGCGGGTGCATGGTGCGGGGATCGGCATCGGCGAACGCGTGGGCAACACGCCGATGGACACGCTGCTGATGAATCTCGTCCTGATGGGGTACATCGAGCGCGACCTGTCGGCCTTGTGCGAGTACTGCGACACCGTTTCAGCCGCGACCGGCGTGCCGATCCCGCCGAACTATCCGGTCGTCGGACGCGACGCGTTCCGCACGGCGACCGGTGTTCACGCTGCCGCTGTCATCAAGGCGTATCGCAAAAAGGACGCGACGCTCGTCGATGCCGTGTATTCGGGCGTGCCGGCACACCTGATCGGCCGCGAACAGCAAATCGAGGTGGGCCCGATGTCCGGTAAATCAAACGTCGTGTTCTGGCTGGAGCGGCGCGGGATTCCGGTCACCGACGAACTGGTCGACCGGATTTTCGCGAAGGCGAAAGCCTCGTCGACGGTCCTGACGAACGAGGAAATCGAGCAGGAGATCGCGCGCGCCTTGTAAACGCCGGGCGCTGATCGTTATTTCAGCCGACTCTCGATCGCAGGCAGCGCGGCGATCAGCACATCACCCACGGCCTGGAGGCTCCCGGCCGCCACGCGATCGAGGCGGTCCTCCGGCTGATGCCAGGCCGAGTACTCCAGATCGATGATGTCCACCGAAGGGATCCCCGCCGCCAGGAACTCCATGTGATCATCCAGGATCGGCGTGGTTTCCTCCATGAACTCCGTCCGCTTCAATGTGGCCGCGGCGTCCCAGATCGCATCGGCCAGCCAGCGGGTCGAGTTCTGCTCGCGGCGGATCGTGAGGTCGCGGTCGCCGATCATGTCCACCAGGATGAACGCGCGGATATCCTTGACTGTGCCGGCGCCCTTTGCGTCCTGCACATAGTGACGGCTGCCGTAGGTGTGATCGGTTCCTCGCCACTCGACGACCGCTTCCTCGCCATCGAGGAACAGCAGCTCGATGGGCAGTGGATTGGTGCGTCCTTTCAGCGCGCGCGCGAGCTCGAGCAGGAACGCCGCGCTCGAGCCGCCGTCGCTGGCGCCGACGAACTCGAATTCGCGCACCAGCTTGGTGTCGTAGTGCCCGCCAATGACGATCCGCCCGCGGTCCTGCGCCCGGCCGGGGAGCGTCGCGCGCAGGTTGACCATGTGAATCGGGCCCACCGGCGTGGACGCGTCGAAGTGCTGCTCCACGACCTCCAGCCCCGCGGCGGTGACCTGTTTCTTGATGTAATCGCGCGTCTGCTGGATGGCGGGGGAGCCGGACGGCCGCGGGCCAATCGCCACGAGCTGGCGCAGGTCTTCGTAGGCGCGTCCGCCATCGAATTGGGGGGTAGCGGTTTGCAACGCCGATGTGCAGGCGACCAGCGCGACCAGTACCCCGATGCCTCGTGTCACTTGCGCTTTTCTCTTGGCACGTAGTCCCGCTTCCCGTACCCGCCGTAGATTTGCCGCGGGCGCGCGATTTTCTGATCGGGATCGGTGAGCATCTCCTCCCACTGCGCGATCCATCCCGCGGTGCGTGGAATGGCAAACAGCACCGGGAACATGTCCACCGGAAAGCCCATCGCCTGGTAGATGAGGCCCGAGTAGAAATCGACGTTGGGGTACAGCTTCCGCGAGATGAAGTAGTCGTCTTCGAGCGCGATGCGCTCGAGTTCCAGCGCCATTTCGAGCAGCGGGTTCTTGCCCGTGACCTCGAACACGAGGTCGGCAATCCGCTTGATGATCTTCGCACGCGGATCGTACGACTTGTAGACGCGATGGCCGAAGCCCATGAGGCGCCCTTCGCCGGCCTGCACCCGCTTGATGAACGCCGGCACGTTCTGCAGAGAACCAATCTCGTTCAGCATGCGCAGGACCGCCTCGTTCGCGCCGCCGTGCAGCGGACCGTAGAGGGCGGCCGCGGCACCGGCCATGGCGGAATAGGGATCCGCGTCCGAGCTGCCGATGGCGCGCATCACGCTCGTGCTGCAGTTCTGCTCGTGATCCGCGTGCAGGATGAACAGCACGTCGAGCGCGCGCTCCAGCACGGGGTTCGGCTGGTACTTCAGCTCCGTCATCCGGAACAGCAGGTTCAGGAAGTTGCCCGCGTAGCTGAGATCGTTGTCCGGCTGATTGTAGGGACGGCCGATCGAATGCCGGAAGGCATACGCCGCGATGGAGGGGGCCTTCGCGATCAACCGAATCGTCTGCAGCCTCCGTGACGCCTCGGAGAAAATGTCCTTCGCATCCGGGTAGAACGTCGACAGCGCGCCCACGGTGCTGAGATACATGCCCATCGGGTGCGCGTCGTGCCGGAAGCCTTCCATCAGCTTGGCGAGGTTCGTGTGGAGCATCGTGTGCAGCGTGATCTCGCGCGACCAGCGCTCGTACTGCTGCGCCGTTGGGAGCTCGCCGAACAGGATCACGTACGC
>JBKOZS010000234.1:0-17572 GCA_046726015.1 Acidobacteriota bacterium | reverse complement strand
TTGCGGCGTCTAACTCCTCCGTTTGAAGGCGTTGCGCGTCCGCCACCGCGCGATCCAGCTCCCTCTTGATGACGGGAAGATAATCTTCGCTCTCCCGGCGCTGAGTTTCCGTCAGGTTACTTTCAAGGCCTCGCTGAATGTTGGCCATGCGATCCTGCAACTCCCGGACGCGCTTCTGCGCCGCGACCACGGCGTCGTGTAAGCCGTCAGCCCGACGCACCACGGTATTCACACGTTGCTCCTGAAGTTGCAAGCGTCCCATCACGAGCTGCACTCGTGGTCCGGCAGACGCCATCTGCTCCATGGCTACACGCAGGCCGCGAACTTCTATGAGAAGCGCCGCGAGCGTGTCCTGGTTTGGTGGAGCCGTCTGGCCCGTGACGGGTGCTCGAACCGCGAGGACGGCGAGGAGCACCGCTCCCGCAATCCACGAGATCGAAGACCGTTTCATGGGTGCCTCCGCAAAATGACGCCGGCGAAGGATTCGCCGGGCTGGGCAGGGCGATCGTATCGGCGCTCCATCGACCGGTCAGATTGGGACGCTCCACATCTTTCCGGCGTTCGACGGTGACGAACAGCTTGTGTCAAAACCCGGTGACCTAACTCACAGCGAAAACCGTTCATTCATTGAAGCCACTGCCGACGCGCGAGCAGCCCGGCCACGCCGGTCGCCAGCAGTAGGACCGAGGCCGGTTCCGGCGTGGGCGCTGGCGCTGGCGTCGTTATGGCGAAAATGCGACGAAAGAGCTTGCCATCGTCGTGTCGCTAGGACATCTGCCAATACACTGAATAGCGCTTGTCGAACAACCGGTTGAGCGGGACCAGCGTCACGTCCTTCTTTTGCCCCACGGTGCGAAAGCTCTGTGATTGATCGGCCGGCTTGATCCACGAGTTGGGATCTGGTCCAGCAGCGCGAAACGTCGGAATCTCGAGGTCCGGCACTGGGGGAGTTCGGTTGACCGGTCCGAGCGGTGAACCGTGTTGTTCGACGCCGGCTGCTCCCACGCGCAGATTCGGTCCGACGATGTGGGCTTCGGTGAGGCCGTCGTTGCCGAGATCGCCCGCTAGCACCAGCGGCCCATAGAGAAACGCCTGCGTCTGAGACTCGTCCGGCATTGCTTCAGCGTGCAGGTGCATCGGAAGATCCATCTCCAGGCGGTCGCCGGCCTTCCACGCGCGCCTGAGCGTCAGGTAGCTCCCCGGTGTCGCCGACGCGTCGAGCGGTTTTCCATTGAGCTTCACAACGGGCGACGAGCGGAGCCACCCGGGCACGCGCACTCGAATCGTCAGCGGACGAGGCCCCGCATGGACGATGGTGAAGTCCGTGTGCTCGGATTCGGGATACTTGGTCTCCTGACGAAGCTTGAAGCGTTCTTCCTGCCAATCGAGCTCGGAAGCGATGAACAGGTTCACGTAGACGCCTTCATCGTCGCGCCAGTAGATGCTGTCGGCGAGCTTCGCGTATTCCTCGATGCCCGTCCCGGTGCAACACCAGAACGTCTGGTCCTCGGTGTTGAAGGTCTTCCAGACGCCTGGCGTGAGCGAAAGATAGTACTGCGTGGTGCCGGCGCCCGGACGGATGGTGCCAATGCGGTGATTCAGCAGGAGGCGCTCGTAGTAGTCGAAGTATCTCGCGTGCGGATCCCAGCTATAGAGGTGCCGCGACAGCTTGAGCATGTTGTACGCGCAGCAGCACTCCGCCGTATTCGCGCTGGCCTTCCACTCCGCTGCGAGCTGTCGCGGCGGCGACAGCCAGCCTTCCGCGTTGCTGGTGCCGCCCGTCACGTAGGATCGCGCGTCGCTCACCTCGTGGAAGAAATAGTCGGCGACGTCTCGAAATCGCATGTCTCCCGAAATCTCGTAGCGGCGCGCCGCCGCGACGGCCTGGGGGATATGCGTGTTCGCGTGCAATCCGCGCAGCTCGTCACGCCTGAGTGCCAGCGGGTTGATGAAGCTTTTCTTCTGGAATCGATCACCAACGGTCGCCCAGCGGTCGTTGCCGGTTGCGGCGGCAAGGTTGTAGAGCGTCTCGGCGATGCCACCAAACTCGATCGCCAGGATTCGCTGCATGTGCTCCTCGGTCTTCGCGACGGTCCATCCGTCGGCCCATGCCGCCATGCCTTCGAGCACCTGGAGCGCCTGGCGGTTGCCTGCAAGTCGATACATGTCGAACATGCCGGCCATGATCTTGTGAATGGTGTAGAACGGCGCCCAGACTCGCTGCCCCGACTCGAGGCGATCCCACCATGTCGTGGGAAAGGCACTGAGGTACTTGCCCCCGAGCCGCTGCTGGCACTTCGCCAGCTCCGCGACCATCAAATCGCCGTGCGCCTTCACGTCCGTCGAGCCGGTCGAGCCGTAGAGGAGCGCGCTCGCGGACAGGAAATGGCCGACGAAGTGGCCGCGTAGCTCGCTCGATCGCTTGCCGTTCTCCGGCTGTTCCCAGCCACCCAGCGGCGTCGCCGATCCCACGGGCAGACCAGCGTTCACTCGGAACGTGTACAGAAGCCGCTCCGGCGCCAGTCGCGCCATGTACCCACGGTTCCATTCCTGTGCATCGTGAAAGACGGTGCCTGGCAGCAGCCGCACGTGCGACATCGGGAACGGTTCCCCGCGCGGTGCCACGCGCTTCGGCCTGAACTCCAGCGTTCCGGAGAACGGCGGCACGTCGGGGACGAGTGGCCGCGGCGGCGGCACGTAATCAGGCTGTTGCGGATTCGCCTCGACGCTCCTGTTTGCGCCGGGCAGCTGAAGCGCTGCTCCGGCCGCCAGGAGTCCTCCGAATTCGCGCCGGCTGATTCGCGACGACTTGCTCGCGCTGCTCATGACGGACCTCCGGTGTTCAGCGTCGCAGAATTTGGAGACGGGACCGGAAGGTCGACGAGCAACACGAGCCACACGACCGCCGTGCGGACTCGTTGTCGCCTCGACCAGCTGTCAAATCCGGATGGTCAGGAGGTGATGTAACGCTCCAGCGAGTTGATGGTGAACTGCTGGTCATCGACGACCGCCCGGACGACGTCACCGATGGAGATGACGCCAATCAGCCGTCCTTGCTCCATGACCGGCAGATGCCGGATGCGCTTTTCGGTCATCAGCGCCATGCACTGATGCGCCGTCCATTCCGGCGGGACCGAGATGACGCGAGTCGTCATGATTTCGCTGACGAGCGTCTCCCTGGACGTCTTGCCAAGAAGGATCACCTTCCGCGCGTAGTCCCGCTCGGAAAAGATGCCGTCGATCTTCTGATCGGACCGGACGACAACGGCACCGATGTTCTTGTCGGCCATCAGGCGGAGCGCGTCGTACACCGTGTCGCTCGGTCCGACGGAGTAAACGTTCGATTTGTCGCGCAGCATGTCTCGTACCGTGGCGTTCATGATCGGTACCCTCGCGAACTGGCCGCCCGTAGAAAGAACCGGTGAAGAGGAACCGCCCGTGCTGCGATCGTGAGTCGTCGACTTGCGGGTGGCGATGCTACCACGCCTGCCCGTAAGCAGGCGCAATGGTAGTCCAAGCCGCGTGGCCTTGCCACACCAAAACGCACCGCATCTATCTTGATTTTGCACGTAATCGAGATACCCTCGCGGCTCTCCTTGTCCGCATCCGAGCGCCCGCGTGACTTGTGCTTCACGATCAGGTCGTGGAGTGCCTGGCCTGCTCCTCGAAGGCTGCGGTTCCGCCGTTGTCGCTTACCGCCGTGTGTCGCTAGTTATGGCTGATCGCCGTCGCCGACTCAATCTGCGCTTGCGCCCGCCGCGAGAGAGCGCTACGGTGCGATTACTGAACGTGTCCAAATCTTCTCGACGTGTCGCGAAATCTCGCCGCATCGCGAAGGTTCCGCCGACGATGCGGGCGGCGGCCATCGATCGCTTTGGAGGCCCGAAGGTCCTCGCGCTACAGGCCCTGCCGGTTCCCACCATCGATCCTGGCGAGGTATTGATCGCGGTTCACACGGCAGGCCTTGGCAGTTGGGATGGCGACATCCGCGGCGGGTGGTCACCCGATGGCCGGCGTCCCAGGTTTCCACTGGTTCTCGGCACGGATGGCTCTGGAACAATTGCCGCCGTTGGTTCACGCGTGCGCCGATTCGCACCCGGCGACGTCGTTTATGCCTACAGCTTCGCGAACTCGAAAGGTGGGTTCTACGCCGAATACGCGGCCGTCGATGCCGAGGGTGTCGGACATGCTCCACGCATCCTGAGTTTGAAGGAGGCCGGCGCGATCGCCGCGACTGGTCTCACGGCGGTACAGGGCGTCGACGATGTCTTGAGGATCAAACGTGGCGAAGCCGTTGTCATTCACGGCGCTTCGGGCGGAGCGGGCACGCTCGCCCTCCAGTTCGCGAAGATGCGCGGCGCCCGCGTGCTGGCGACGGCCTCCGGGCGAGACGGCCTCGCACTCGTCCGTCGACTCGGCGCCGACCGAGCGGCAGACGGACGGCATGACGACCTCAAGGCCGCGGCACTGGAGTTCGCGCACGACGGCATCGACGCCGTCCTCGCGTTTGCCGGCGGCAAGGCACTGACGCGATTGCTCGATGCTGTTCGACGCGGCGGCCGCGTCGCATTTCCGAACGGTGTCGAACCGGCGCCCCGCAAGAGACGCGGCCTGTCCGTCGAGTCATACGACGCCGCGCCGGGCGTCCGCGAGTTCGAGCGCCTTACGAGAGCGATCGAGGCGGCGCGGCTCAAGGTGCCGATCGCGGCGTCGTACTCACTCGAGCAGGCCGCGAAGGCGCATGAGCGGCTCGCAAAGGGTCACATCCTCGGCAAGATTGTGCTGCGCATACGCCGCTAGCGAACCATCGCGCCTCAGTATTCTGCGAACGCGTCGTCAACGTAGCAGTAGAGCCATCGTTCGCCAGGTTCTGCCGAGGCGATCACCGGATGATGGCTCGAGCGCGCGTGTTTCGTGGCATGACGATTCGGAGACGAATCGCAGCACAGCGTCACGCCGCAGGTCTGACAGGTGCGAAGGTGAACCCAGCTGTCACCGGTCTTGATGCACTCCTCGCACGCGCGTACGCGCGGCGGTTTCACGGTGTGAATTCCAGCAATGTCAGCGCAGGCACCAGTCACGGTTGTTCCTCACGCGAGAGCACAGCCAGGAGAGCGGGAACACTCCCTGCTTCTCTCGCCGCCTTTCATCGAAGCATAACGCGCACCATCAACGCCAGGAAGACTTGTCGCATGGCGATGGTATTCGCTCAAGGTCATGTCGCCCAACGGCTGATGCCCTAGCGGCGCAGGCCGAGCGTGGCAATGAGTACTGCTCCCGCGATCATCACGACCGATCCGAACAGCCGCCGCGGAATGTTCTGTTCCTGGAAGTAACGGTAGCCGAGGGCCACGCTGATCAACGTCGAGAGCTGGAACAGCGCGAGCGAGTACCCGACCTGCATCACACCAAAGGTCAGGAGCGTTGTCACCTGCATCACACCGGTCGTGACCGCCAGCCACCCATAGGTGCGCCAGTGTTGCCGGAGTCCTTTCATTTCGCCGGCGGCACGGTCGCCCAGGTGTATCGCCACAAAGACCACCGCCACGAGCAACCCGAGCGCGCACCAGAAAAAGAACGCACGCAGCGGCGACGACTGCAACACGGCCCGCTTCAGGAAGACCGCCTCGGTGGCCGAGCATGCGAGCGCCGCAAACCGGAATTGCACGCCGCGCTCGCGAAAAAACTGCGCGAACGCGTTGCGAGGGGGCCGGCCCTCGGTGCGATCCACCACAAAGTAGCTGCCGAAGAGAATGAGCAGGACGCCAACGAGGCCGAGAGCGCTCGGCACTTCGCCGATCAGGAAGATGCCCAACACAAGACTCAACACCGCCTTGTACGCGTTGATCGATCCCAGCACGGAGAGATCGCCGGACCGGAGCGCGTAGACCAGTAGGACGTTCCCTGCGATCGCGAGGATGGCACTGACCGCCATGTTCAGCCAGAAACCTGTCGTCAAGGACGACAGGTCCATGCTGACCAGGAACGGCAGCGTCAATATCGTCAGTAGGGCATGCGTCGCAGTAATGATGAAGGCCGGGTTCGCGCGAGCATCCGCCAGGCGCTTCTGGAACACGTTCGATACAGGGTTCGCGATGATTCTCGTGATGACAAACAGCGCTGTGATCATCGTGTGCGGAGGTTTTCGCCGACGACCGACATTCTAGCGAACAGACGATGGCATACTGACATATGCCGCGCGCGCAGCAGCGCCACGCATCCTCGATTCTGCGTGGGTCCACACAGACGGCGTGCTATGGTTCATCGCTGCAGTCGCAGGAGGGTTCCTTCGATGACCACGAGCACTCGGCGCGAGTTCCTGCAGCACGTGACGTTGGCCGGCGCGGCCGCATTAGCGACGAACCACCCCGCGCCGCTCGCGGCGTCACAGGCGGCCAGCGTGTCTGCATGGAGATCGCGAATTGGTCTCGAGCTGTACACGGTGCGCGATCTGCTGTCGACCGATTACGAAGGCACGCTCGCGAAGCTCGCTGAGATCGGCTACACGGAGATCGAGCCAACCAGCTACAACAACATGTCGCCGAAGGATTATCGAGCCATGCTCGATCGACTGAAGCTGTCGATGCCGAGTACGCACGCGCCCGCACGCGGCACGGGCGCGGATCTCGAACGGCAACTGGAAGGGTTCCAGGTGATGGGGATCACCTACACCGAGTTCGCGTCGGCCTCTCGCACGCCGGCGACCGCGGATCCCCGGCGGCCTGCGACGCTCCCGCCCGGCGCGTACTTCGATGCCGGTTCCGGCCGAGTGCGCAACGCCTTCAAGGAAACCGAGGCGTTCGGACCCTACCAGCCGCCGGCGTCGCTCGACTCGGTCAAGCGCCGGGCGGCGCAGCTCAATGCCGATGGCAAGATCGCTCAGAAGTTCGGCATGAAGGTGTTGGTGCACAACCACACTGGCGAATTCGAGAAGCTGTCTGACAGTTCGCGAAACTCCTTCGACATCCTGGTCGAGGAAACCGATCCGGCGCTCGTGACGATGCAACTGGATCTGGGCTGGACCTACATCGCGGGGATCGATCCCATCGCCTTGTTCAAGGCGCACCCCGGCCGCTTCGAGTTGTGGCACGTCAAGGACGTCTTCGGCCTGCGCACGGTGAGTCCGTCGCTCGGGCCCAACGCGCGGGTCAGCAGCATGGCCCTCGTGCCCGTGGGCACCGGGCACATCGACTTCAAGCCCGTGTTCGCGGAGGCATCACTTGCGGGCCTGAAGCATTTCGTTGTCGAACAGGACAACGCCGCCGCCTGGGGCGACTCACTCGCCGCCGCGCGCGTGTCGTACCAGAACCTCGCTGAAATACTCACGTAGCAACCGAACGTCCATTTAGAATGTAGGGCTCACGTCAGCACAGTCGATGACCTGGGTCCTGGCCTCCGGCGACGTCGTGACGCATTATCGCGTGCTTTCCCCGCTTGGATCACGTTCTGGCAGATCTGGAATATGAGCGTCGGCTTTCTCGGCATTCAGTTCGGCTGGGGATTCTGATCGCGAGGCACTACCGTGAAGTGGTTCGTTGCTGCCCTGGTCGTCCCTCTGGCGCTCACGTTGAGTCAACCTGCCCCGGCGCCGGAGATCGAGAAGCTCGACCCTCCAAACTGGTGGCTGGGACATTCCATCGATCCCGTTCGCGTGCTGATTCGAGGGAAACATCTCCAGGGCGCACGCGTCGAGGGCAGCACTGACGTCAGCGGCGGGCTGACGAGCGTGAACGCGACCGGCACGTACCTGTTCGTCGATGTTCGTATCGGGTCCGCCGCAGCACCGGGCGAGAAGTTGCTTCGAGTCGTGACGCCCGGCGGAACCACCGTCGCGCGATTCCGCGTCGAGGCACCGCTCGCGCGAGCCGGACGCTTCCAGGGTTTTTCGCAGGACGATGCAATCTATCTCCTGATGCCGGACCGCTTTGCCAATGGCAATCCGGTAAATGACAGGCCTCCGGGCACGGCAGCGGAGCTCTTCGACCGCGCCAGGGGCCGTTACTATCACGGCGGTGATCTGCAGGGCATCATCGATCACCTTCCCTACTTGCAGGATCTCGGGATCACGACGATCTGGCTGAACCCCGTCTACGACAACAACAATCAACTGAACACGAAAGAGCGTTACGACGGCCAGCCGGTCACCGACTATCACGGATTCGGCGCCGTCGATTTCTACGCGGTTGACGAGCATCTCGGCGACATCGCGAAGTTTCGCGAGCTCGTCGATCGTGCGCACGGGCTCGGGCTCAAGGTGATCCTCGACCAGGTGGCGAACCACACGGGGCCGTTTCACCCCTGGGTTCAGAATCCGCCGACGCCAACCTGGTTCCACGGCACCGAAGCCTCACACCCGGCGAATACCTTTCAGACCCATTTGTTAATGGACCCGAACACGCCGGCCGAGCTGAAGGTGCCGACCCTCGACGGCTGGTTCATCGACATCCTTCCGGATCTCAACCAGGGCGACGAGGACGTGGCGCGGTATGTGATTCAGAACTCACTCTGGTGGGTCGGGATGACGGGGCTCGATGGGATTCGGCAGGACACGGTGCCGTACGTGCCGCGACGCTTCTGGCGCCGCTGGATTGACGCGCTTGCCCTCGAGTATCCCCATCTACGAGTCGTCGGCGAAGTGCTCGATGGCTCGGCTGCGTTCGTCTCGTTCTACCAGGGAGGGCGCGCCGGCTTCGATGGCGTCGATCCGGGCATCCACACCCTGTTCGACTATCCCCTCTTCTTCTCGATTCGGCGCGCGTTCGCGCAAGGTCAATCGCTCCGGGATATCGCGAACACCCTTCATGACGATCGGCTGTACCCGGATGCCGGCGTGCTCGTAACACTCCTTGGGTCCCACGACGTCGTCCGCTTCATGAACGAGACGGGCGCAACCATCGACGGGCTCAAACTCGCGACCACATTCCTGTTGACCACTCGAGGCGTGCCGCAGTGGTATTACGGCGACGAGATTGCGATCCGCGGCGGCCCTGATCCTGACAACCGTCGTGACTTCCCGGGCGGTTGGCCGGACGATTCACGCAATGCCTTCACAAGTGCCGGACGGACGCCTGAGGAGGAGACCATCTTCGAGCACACCCGGCAACTGCTCCACCTGCGACGGGAATTGGAGCCGCTACGGCGGGGACGTCTGGTTCACCTTGCGATCGACGAGCACGTCTACGCGTATGCGCGAATCGGCGCGTCAGGCGTGGCAATCGTGGCACTGAACAACGCTGCGAAAGCCGCCGACGTGGGTGTCGATGTCGGCCCGATCGACCTGGCCGACGGCACCACCCTGACGGATCGACTCGGCACCTTGCAGTCAGCGCGCGTGCAGCGCGGCGCCGTTACGATCTCGCTTCCGCCGCGTTCGGCGGGCGTGTTCGTGCCTGCGAAGTGACGCGGGAATATGAGAGCTACTTCGGTTGAACACTCGCGCTGATCGCTGACGCGTCAGCCGCCGATACCGTGACAGAAACGCCGGTGGCCGGATTGTAGAGTTCAGCGGACGACGTCGGACCGTTCGGCGTCCGGCCGCCGATGATGAGCACACGTCCATCAGCCAGGGCGGTGGCGGTGTGGCCAGCGCGCGCAACGGTCATCAAGCCGGCGCGCCGCCACGTGCCAGACGCGGAATCGTAGATCGCAATCCGGTCGCTTAGCTGCCCGTCGCTGCCCGTGCCGCCGGTCACCACGAGGATTCCGTCGCCAATCGCCGCCAGTGCCGCGTCCTGCGGGACACTTCCGAACGGCGCACTCGCGCTCGCTGTTCGAGTCGACGTCTGCGAGACATTCGAGCGCACCGCAAATCCTATGAGCGCGATGACGGACACGGCCGCCCAGACGGCAGCTGAGTACTTTCGAGTGCGGTGCATACACGCGGGCATTGCAACGGAATCGCCATCCCGGGACGGTCCGGAACGATTCAGGCGAACTCGTTGCGCTTGAAATAATTCCCAACCTTCGAACCCGCTCGGAGAGCACGGCGGGGCACTCGTCCTGCCCGGAAGTCTGGCTGGAGCCAGCCAATTCGTTTGGCCGGAGTCAGAGATGTTCGACTGACCTGCGGCACCCGGGCCTCAAATGACCACGACAGCCCATGCAGGTCGCGGTATCTCGCGTCGCGCGCGTACGACATGTCGCGCAACCCGGCGCGACGACGGCCAAGCGTCATCGCCAGTCGATCACCGCGACGCGATCCGCCTGATCAAGCAGCGGCTGGCGACGATTCCAAACGTGTTGTCATCGCCGGCGCCGGATGGCGACGTGCTGCAGTTCACGCCAGCCGGCCCGCGGCTGTGCGTGCGGCCGTACTGCAATAACCAGCACTACTGGCAGGTGTACTTCGACACGAATCGTCTCATTCGTGAGGCGTTCGGAGAGGCGGGGTTTCCGGTTCCGGCGTACGCGGTGAGCGGCACGTTCGCAGCTCCGCCGCTCGACACGACGATGCACTGATCGGCGATGAGAACGTTGCATCCACGACATCCCGTGGGGGCGCGCTGGCGTCATTCGCGCGATGTATCTCGCGCTAGAATTGCTGACGGCGGGCACCCGATCCAGTCACGCGGCGTCCGCCTTCCTCGAAGTCCCAGGATTCGAAGGAGAGCGGTCATGGCCCTCCAGACGATGTCACCGCGCGCAGCGGTTCTCATGATCGTTTTGTCGATATCGGCCACGGATCTCTTCGCGCAGACCGCGGTCAAGCTGCCGAAAAACAAATACACGCCGCAGCAGGACGTGCAACTCGGTCGCGAAGCCGCCGCCGAAGTCCGCAAGCAATACCCGATCATCCAGGACGAGAAGATCGCCCGCTACCTCACCACGCTCGGCGATCGACTCGTGGCGGCGGCGCCGCCCGAATTGAAGCAGTCCGTGTACGAGTACTCGTTCACGCCGGTGAACTTGAAAGAGATCAATGCGTTCGCGCTTCCCGGTGGGCCGACGTTCGTGCACCGCGGCATGTTCGACGCCGCCGCGGCCGAGGGGGAAGTCATTGGCGTGATGGCACACGAGCTGTCGCACGTCTTGCTGCGGCATGGAACGGCGAACGCGTCAAAGTCGCAGAATCCCTGGCTGCAGCTCGGGCAGCTGGCGGGGCAGATCGGTGGCGCCATGGTTGGCGGGGCCGCCGGACAGTACATCGCACAGGGCAGCGAGTTCGGCCTCGGCACGCTGCTCTTGAGATACAGCCGGGACTTCGAGAAGCAGGCGGATCTCCTGGGCGCGCAGATCATGGCGCGCGCCGGCTACGACCCGCGGGCGCTCGGGCGCATGTTCGAAACCATCGAACGCGAGACGCGAGGCGGCGGCGGCAGCGGCCCACAGTGGATGAGCAGCCATCCGAATCCCGGCAACCGGACCGTCTACATCAACCAGGAAGCAGAAATGCTGACCGTCGCCGCCCGTGCCGACGAGTCCGAGTTCGTGCCGGTCAAGACGACGTTCGCGTCATTGCCACCGGCGAAGTCCATGGGCGATCTCGCCCGCGGAAACGGCGGGTCGACTGGCGAGTCAACGGCTACGGCAGCGGCCGCGACAGCGGTCGGAACGCCGGGCCAGCCAGTGCCGCGACCGTCGGGGCAATACCGGAGCATCAGCGGTGGCAAGGTGTTTCAGGCTGACGTTCCAACGGACTGGACCGCCATTCCGTCGAAGAGCTCGATCAAAGTCGTCCCGCAGAATGGGTACGGCCAGATGAACGGGCAGACGGTTTTCAGCCATGGCGTCGAGTTCGGCGTCTTGAGGGCATCGTCACGCGATCTGCGCGAAGCGACGAACGCCTGGCTGCAGGCGGTCGCGCAGAACAATCCCGAGTTGAAGCTCGCAGGATCGCAACAGGACATCCGAATTTCCCAGCGTTCGGGCCTTGCGACGCCGCTCGTCAACCCGTCCCCGCTCGGCGGCCACGAACGCGTCGGCGTCTACACGACGTTCCTCGCGGATGGCAGCCTGTTCTATTACCTGACGATCGTGCCGGAGAACGACGCGGCCTCGTATCAGGACGTCTTCCAGCGTGTCGGCCAATCGATCCGGTTGACGGAAGTGCGCTGAACGCTGGCCGGAGCATTGCGCCGATAACGCACTCTATATAATGGAGTGTTGTCTTCTGGGGAACCGCAACTTTCCATCGTAGCCGCCCGCCTCGAACGCATGAAGGATGCGGCGGCTTTCCTGACCGAATTGCACCGCCAGGTGGATGCGCTCGGCGTCCCGAGCGAAATCATCGCCGTCCCCGTGGACTCGTGGGGCTTCGGCCACGAACTCCGCACCGGACTGCGCCAGGCGCGCGGAGCGTACGTCATCACAGTCGATCCCGATTTCGCGGGACCGATGACCTTTCTTGCCGATCTGTGGGCGCGCCGTCACGAGGCGGAGGTCATCGTCGCCTCGCGATACGTCGACGGTAGCCGCGCCAACATGCCGGCCGCCCGCGCCGCGGGCAGCCGGGTGCTCAACGCGGTGTTCCGTCGCGGCCTGAGCCTTGGCGTGAACGACGGGTCGAGCGCGATTCGCCTGTATCGCACCGATGTCGTCAACGCGCTGCGGCTCGAGGCGACCGACTACGACGTCCTGCAGGAAGTGCTGGTGCGCGCCTACGCGGAGGGGTGGCGCGTGCTCGAGATCCCGCTGGACTACACGCCCAACCCCGCGGTGGCGTCGAAGGCGCACGTCGCGCTCGCGTCTGCGTACGTCCGCACGTTCTGGAAACTCTGGAAGCTTCGAAATTCGATTGCCGCTGCCGACTACGACTATCGCGCGCACGACAGCCCGATTCCGCTGCAGCGCTTCTGGCAGCGGAGCCGCTATCGCTACATCCTGGAGTTGATTGACGGCGAAGGGGCTGTGCTCGATGTCGGGTGCGGTTCGAGCCACATCATCGGCGCACTGCCCAGGGGGAGCGTCGCGCTCGACGTCCTCATCAACAAGCTGCGTTTCGTGCGGAGGTTTCAGGTCCCGCGCGTCCGCGCATCCGGGTTCGCGCTACCGTTTGCTGATGAGAGCTTCCCCTGCGTGCTCTGCTCGCAGGTGATCGAGCACGTGCCGATGGTCCCGTCGATGATCGACGAGTTGTGCCGTGTCCTCGAGCCTGGTGGCCGGCTCGTGCTCGGCACCCCCGACTACGACCGATGGGAATGGGTGTGGATCGAGAAAGCGTATGGCGTGGCCGCACCCGGCGGCTATGCCGACGAGCACATCTCTCACTACACGCGAAAGGGACTCCTCGAGGACTTCGCCCGGCGTGGCTACACGCACGAGGCGACACGCTACATCCTTCGCGGCGAGCTGATCCTGGCCTTCCGGAAACCGGCGCGATGACTCGATGAACACAAGCCGCTCGCTGGCTGGCCTCATCCTGGCCTGCAGCGCCGCGCTGCTGGCGCCGCTCGCGTTTCCGCTGCTCACCGGCCGGGTCTTCGTTTACAACGACCTCACGTGGTTTCACCTGCCGTTGCGCTACCTCTATCAGCAGGCGCTCGCCGCGGGCGATACCGTGCTGTGGACGCCGTCGATCTTTGCCGGATTCTACGTGCATGGTGAAGGACAGATCGGCCTGTTCCACCCGCTGCACCAGCTGCTCTACCGCCTTCTTCCGCTCGGCACGGCATTCAACCTCGAGTTGATGGCCAGCTACCCGGCGGCGTTTGCGGGAACGTTCTGGTTCCTGCGCCGCCTGCAGTTCAGCCACGCACCGGCGCTCTTCGGCGCCATGCTGTTCGCGTTCAGCGGCTTCAACCTGCTGCATCACCACCACATGAACATGGTGGCGATCGTCGCGCACATGCCCTGGCTGCTGATCGGCGCCGACGTGCTGATGGTCGGCGAACGAAAGCGGGCGCGAACGATCGCATTTGCGGCCATTGCCCTGCTCGTCGGGTCCGAGTTTCTTCTTGGTTTTCCCCAGGGTGTCTGGTGGAACACGATGACGCTCGCGGCGTTCGGAGCGTTTCGCGCCAGCGCAACGCGACGCTGGCGGCAACTGCTGCCGTGCGCAGCTGCCGTGGCAATCGGCGTGCTGCTGGGTGGAGTGCAACTGCTGCCGTCGGCAGACGCCGTGGCGCACTCAGAGCGGATGGAGTTGTCGCGCGACTTCTCGCTGACCTACTCGATGCATCCGTTCAACCTGATCCAGCTCTGGTCGCCGTACTTCTTCGAAGCCGGGGCCTTCAGCAAGACGGACCCGATGTGGTTTCACGAGTTTGGCATCTACTCCGGGGCCATTCTGACGATCGCGCCGATCTGGGTGTGGATGCGGTGCGAGACACTGCGCGAGCGGCGGCCGCTCATCATCGCTGCAACGGTGTTCGCCGCTGTGACCCTCGTCCTCGCGCTCGGACGCTACGGCGGTCTGGCGGTGTTGCTCTCGTACCTGCCGGTGCTGCAGGCGCTTCGTGCGCCGGTTCGCTACATCGTGCTCGTGCAGTTCGCGCTGGCGATCCTGGCGGCAGTGACACTCGAGGATCTGATCGCGATCGCCGAGGGACGCCGCGTTCGGCCCACCGGGCCAATGGTGGCCCTCTGGGTTCCGGCGGCGCTGGGCATTGGGACGACACTCGCGCTGAACACCGGCTTACTGCCGTACGGCAAGTACACGTTCGCGGATGCAGGTGCCGCGCTGCCAGGCATCGCCATCGTGGCGGCAGTCACGGTGCTCGTTTACCTGGCTGGACGGCAAAAATCCTGGGCGGTTGCTGCGCTGATCGTTTTGACGACCGTGGATCTCGGCGTGTGGGGCATTCGCTTCATCTACCGGGAAGGCGCGCGCAGGATCCCGGAGCTGACGCAAGCCGTCGTGCCGGCGCCCGAGGAACCGGCTGACTCGTACGCCGCGGCACCCCCCCAGGGGCGTTACCGCTCGGATCTGCTCGTGATGCGTGGATACCGGCTGACCACCGGTTACGTCGGGCTTTTCCCCGCAACGCACCATCCACTCGACAGCCCGGCTACGCTGCAGTTGTCGGGAACGCGATGGCTGATCTCGTCAGGCGGCCACAGGCTTCCGGCCGAAGGCGGCGTGGCGCGCGTGCGCATCCTCGACGAGCAGGGACATCACTCAACCGGAAGGGCATGGCTCGCAGTGGATCGTCCTGGGTACCTCATCGCACACGTCGACGCGCCCGGGCGGCGCATTGTCGCGTTGACCGAGCGCTTCCACGACGGCTGGTCGGCAACGATTGACGGCGCACCGCTGCCAATGGTGCGAGTGGAAGGAGATTTTCTCGGCTGCGTGCTCGACGAAGGCTTCCACCGCGTCACGTTCCGGTTCATGCCAAAAAGCTTCGTGCAGGGATCGATCGTTTCGGCAATAGGCGCAGCGCTCCTGGCCGTGATTGTGGTCGCCCGCCTGAGATGACCGACCAGCACGATCCGCTCGACGAGCGCGCGCGTCGCGATCGCCGCATCCTGACACTCGTGATTGCAGCGCTCCTCGCAACGGCGACCTGTTTTCGCCTCATGTACCTTTCTTCAATGCCTGGCGTCAGTGGCGACGAGGGATGGTGGGGCGTCCAGGCCACCGCGTGGTCGTCGAGCCGGCCGTACGAAGCGCATACCACCAGCGGCAACCCAATCGACCTGTTCTTTCTGATTCCAGTTGCTCTCGTGCAGGCCATGGGGCCACCGTCGTTCCAGTTGCTGCGCGCCGTTCCCACGCTCGTCAACCTGCTGGCGCTTCCGGTCGGCTTCTGGCTGGTGCGGCGGTTGTACGGCAGCAGCACTGCGTGGATCTTCACCGTGGCACTGGCAATCATGCCGACGGCAATGGCTCACAGCCGCATCTGCCAGGATCCCTCTCAATCCATTTTCTGGACGGGCATCGTCATCTACCTCTCGCTGCTCGGCCTGAAGGAACATCGACGGGCCTGGATGTACCTTGGCGCCGCGGTCCTCGTTTTCCCGGTCGTTCTCTGGACACACCCCACCAACGTTTTTGCCGGCGCGTTTCTCCTCCTGCCACTTGCCGCGGCGATTCGCCCGCTGTTGCCGGAATCGCGTCGCGGACGAACGATCCTCTTCGTTGTGGCGACAGTGGTTGCCGTCGTGGTGACGCTGTTCGTCGCCTGGCCGGTCCTCCGGCAGCTCGCGGCATCCAATCCGTATCTCGAACGCGCGCTGTCGAAAGCATCCGCCCGAATGATCGATCGCGCGCAGTGGCTCGAGTTCGTCGCGAATAACGTGCGACTGTTAAACGGGGTGACGATCTATCACTACTTTTCAGGCGCACGGCCGACGACGGTTGCTTACGACGTCGTCACTGTGGTCGTCGTCGGTGCCGCGTTATGCGGAGTGCTCCTGGTGCCCGCGGCGAAGACGCGCGCGCTGGACTACGGCCTGATTGTCGCCTGTTCGATCATGTGGTTCGGGTTTTACGCGTTCGCCGGTCCGCAGGCGTTGCGCCCGCACGCGGAAAGGTGGGGGCTGTGTCTCATCGTGCCGGCAACCCTCGTTGTGTCACGAGGGCTGGCCGCAATTATCGAAGGCATGCCGAGTATGCGACGGTTGACGATCGCTCTGTCGACCCTCGTCGCTGCGAGCCTGCTGATTTCGTTCTACGTCAACTTCTTCAGGGAATTCCGAACCACCGGCGGCCGCTCACATCTCGCGTATGTCACGGCCACAACCGAGCCGAAGCAGCAGGTATTGGAGCACATATTGGCCAGCAGTCCGGGTTCGGACCGCGTGGCAATTGTCACGCAACAATGGTGGCTGTTCTGGCCGATCGCCTACCTCGCCAGCGAGCGGCCGAACGTGGCGGTGAGCATGGCCGCTGACGCGGAGCGCCAGCCGGGGTTTGAAGACACGCTTCACAACGGTAGGTTGTACTTCGTCGAGTTTGCAGGGACGCCGGAACTCGCCGGAACGATCGACTGGATCGGTCAGCGCGGGTTGAATGCCGCAAGTACGACTATCCGGGATGCGAGCGGCAGGGACCTCCTCGAGATCCTGCAGGTCACAGGACGTTAGTACGAGTCAAGAATGATCGACGTCCGTCAGAAGCCTCCAGGCTCTGGATTACCCCGATGGGCGCCGCTTGCTGCGCTCGCGGCTGTGCTGCTTCTCGCATGGCTGAACTTTCTGCTCACCGGGAAGTGGGCCACTTTCCCCGGGTCGCTCCACGGCTGGCGCCAGCCATGGTACGCGGCGGCGCTCGTCGCGGCCGCGGTGTTGACGATAACGACACGACGTCAGGTTGGTGCGCCGGTGCGAATCGGGCGCGCCGCCTCGCTGGCGTTGCTCGTCGTGGGCATCGCGGTGATGGTGACGGCGGGTCTCTCGCGGTTTCCACTCTCGACATGGACTCAGATCCCATTCAAGGACGATTACACGCCGCTGTATCAAACTGCAGTCAACGGCGTTCACCTCCTGCAGCGAGGGAGCGTCGTCGGGTGGAACTGGTGGCTGCTGGGCGGCTACCCGACGTCTTCCGACATCGCGCAGAGTTTCGCCGCGCTCACGTTCATTCCGATGACGATCTTCGGCGAGCAGCTTGGGTATCACGTGCTGCACGCGTTTGTCTTTGCCGCGATTCCGGCGTTCATCTGGTGGGATATCCGCCAGGACGATCCTGCCG
>JBKOZS010000233.1:0-28940 GCA_046726015.1 Acidobacteriota bacterium | reverse complement strand
ATGTTGAGATCCGCGTTGGCGCCGCGCAGGAGCGGTTGCTCGATCCTGAATCCATGCGCGGTCGGGTGGCCCCACCCGATCGTTCCGACACCCGGGATGAGTCCAATCCAGTTCGCGGCGAGAATGAAGATGAAGATGGTGCCAAAGAACCAGAACGTGCGCTCGACCAGGTGCTTGCCGATAATGCTCTCGAGCAGCCCGTAGAGCCCCTCGACCAGCCACTCCAAGAAGTTCTGCGCGCTGCCCGGCACCTCCGTCATGCGCCGTGTCGAGAGCTGCGCGAAGACGATGAGCGCCACCGTCACGATCCACGTGACCACCATCGAGTTGGTGATCGGAAAACCGAAGGGACGTGCGATCTCGACGGCCTTCTGCGACAGGCCATGCTCCACTTCCTCGATGAAAGCAAGACAGACGAGATCGAACACGCTTTGCCCCGGTGCGCCCGCCGGAGCACGGCGCGTGCCACGGAATGCGGACGCCTCGGTCCGACCTCCCTCACAGTGAAGTGACGGCACAATGCAAGATCGCCGGATCGCGACTCGAGACCGGAGCGTCACCGTTCCTCCGGCATGCCGGATGTGCTCCGTGATGCCGGAGGCAGATATCCGCGCGCGGATTGCCTGCCTCTGCATAACTCCTTGCGTCTTTCAACGCTTCTCCGATTCACACCCGTCCGACGGCAACGGTACGTCTGCTGCACTTGGCGCGGCCCGCAGTTTCGGGCCAGAGAGGTCACACATGAAGTTTCGACAGACAGCCATGAGTGGCGTGCTTTCCCTCGCAGTCTGCGCCCTGGCCGTTCCGGCCGCCTACGCCCAGGCGAGCGCAGAGAGGTTCACCGCAACCGCGAACGTCAAGACGGCCGGCGGGGCCGCGGCGAGCGCGCCGGTGACGATCGTCGTCGACCGCAAGATGTCGCAGGGCGAGGCGGAGAAGCTCACCGGCGCCTTCAAGACCGGGGGCGCGCCCGCGTTGCGCAAGGCGCTCTCCGGTATTCCGGCCACCGGCTCGGTCACACTCGGCAAGGGCAAAGCCACGCCAACGCGCCTGACGGTCGAGCGCACCACTGACAAGGGGCGGCTGCTGACGATCGTGACCGACCAGCCGATCCTGTTCCTGGGCGGCGGTCTGCCGGACGCCAAGCCGAAGGAAGGTTACGACTTCGCCGTCATCGACATCGAAGTCGACGCCAAGGGCAGCGGGTCGGGCACGCTTGCGCCGGCCGCGAAGATTACGCTCAAGAACGGGGCCTTCACCGTGGACGACTATGCGGCGGAGCTCGTCCGCCTCAACGGTGTGAAAAAGGTGAAATAAGAAGAGCGCTGTGACGCGATCCATCATCGACACGTCGGGACTCTTTCAGCCGGCATTGGAGGCGTCCCCCTCCGCCGTGCTGATTGCCAATGCCGACGGGACGATCCTGCTCGTGAACCACGAATTGGAGCGGCAGTTCGGGTACACGCGCGACGAGCTCGTGGGCCAGCGTGTCGATCTGCTCCTGCCGGAATCCCTGTCCGCGATCCACGCCGCGCACCGAATGACGCGGTCGCAGGGGCCGGAGCCGCGTCGGGCAGAGGCGGGCCGTCAGCTGTTCGGCCGGCAGAAAGATGGATCAGAATTCGCCGTCGAAGTGGTGTTGAATCCGATGCCGACGGCCGATGGCGTGTTCGTGCTTGCATCGGTCGTCGACATCAGCGAGCGCCGCCGCATCGAGGATGCGCATCGTGCGGCGCTCGAAGAGCAGCTGGATTTCGAGCGCTTCGTCGCGGAGCTTTCGTTTCAATTCATCAATCTTCCCCACGATCAGGTTGACGATGCGATCCGCGCGGGTCTCGGCCGCATCTGCCAGCAACTCGGGATCGACCGAAGCACGTTCCACAGAATCGACGGGGCTGGCGTCCTGCTCGATCCCGTCAGCTGGACGGCTCCCGACGTGCCGCCCGTCTCCGAGCCGATCCCGGCCAGGGCGCGTTTTCCATGGGCACTCGAGCGAGTGCTCGCCGGCGAGGTCGTCGCGTTTTCGACGGTCGGCGACATTCCATCCGAAATCGATCGCGCCAGCTGCGCGGCGTTCGGGGCAAAGTCCGCGCTTGCCGTGCCTCTATCCGTCGATGGTCGCGTGGTGGGAGTCGTCAGTTTCAATACCGTCGCGGCCGAACGAACGTGGCCGGAGGAGGTCCGGCACCGCCTCACGGTGCTCGGCAGCGTGTTCGGCCAGGTGCTGGCACGGCAGCAGCGTGACGAGTCGATCCGCACCGCGGCGCGCGAGGTGCAACGCCTGAAGGATCAGCTGCAGGTTGAGAACGTCTACCTGCGGCGCGAGGAGCGGGAGCGCCTCGGACTCACCCGCGTCGTCGGACAATCGGCAGCGGTCCGCGGTGTGCTGGATCAAATCCAGCAGGTGGCGATCACCGATGCGACCGTGCTGCTGCTCGGGGAGACCGGCACGGGCAAGGAGCTGTTCGCCACGCAGATCCACGAGCTGGGCGCACGCCGCGATCGGGCGATGGTCCGCGTGAACTGTGCGGCGATTCCGTCGACGCTCATCGAGAGCGAACTGTTCGGGCGCGAGAAGGGTGCGTTCACTGGCGCGCTGGCGAAGCAGGAAGGGAGATTCGAGCTGGCGAATCGCTCGACGATCTTTCTCGACGAAATCGGGGATCTGCCGGCGGATGTCCAGGTGAAGCTGCTGCGCGTGCTGGAAGAGCGGACGATCGAGCGCCTCGGCAGTCCGCGGCCGATTACGGTCGATACGCGAATCATCGCGGCCACGCACCGCAATCTCGAACAGAAGGTTGCCGAGGGCACATTCCGAGAGGATCTCTATTACCGCCTGAATGTCTTCCCCATTCATGTCCCGCCGCTGCGCGACCGCGCGGAGGACATCCCGCTGCTGGTCTGGCGGTTCGTCGAGGAGTTCTCGAAGGCATTCGGCAAGCGCATCGATTCGATCGAGCGGGACAGCCTGAGCGCCCTCCAGCATTACTCGTGGCCCGGCAACATCCGCGAACTCCGGAACGTCGTCGAGCGTGCGATGATCGTGGCCACGAGCAGACGGCTGACGATCGCGGCGCCGCAATCGTCTGCCGCGGCGGACAAACGCAGCGCCAAGTTGATTGATATCGAGATCGAGCACATCCGCGGCGTGCTCGAGAGCACTCACTGGCGCATTCGCGGGATGGGCGGGGCCGCCGACCGACTCGGGTTGAAGCCGACGACACTTGAGACTCGCATGGCGAAGCTTGGAATCACGCGTCCCTCCCATGCGTAGCGTGAGGCCGCGGGTCGATCGAGCCGGCCTACGGGATGCCGTGTGCGCCTCTGTGATGTCGGGGGATGGTGTTTCTCCGCTCGCTGTCCGCCTCCTCGCAAAGTGCCTCCAAGCTGTTCATCTCTCAGTGGTAATGCGCGACGAGAATCAGGACGAGGCGGTTGGAACGACCGGTGCTACCGGGCCGGGCATGGTGCGCCTCACGGTGGCCGTCAGTGCCACGGGCGTGCGCAGCCCCCAGGACCTGCTCGATGCGTTTCGCTTTGTGGTGATGGGCACGCGGCTCGAGTCCGGCTGCCTGGGGTGTTCCGCGTGGGCCGACCCGGACGCGACCGTGCGTTACGTCGAGGAGTGGTTGACCGAAGCGGACATGCGCCGGCGTGTGCGATCCGACGACTTCACGTCTCTCCTTTCGATCGTGGAGTCGGCCGGTGATCCGCGCGTGCAGTTCGACTTCGTGACGACAAGGCGCGGTCTCGATTACGTGGCGGAAGTTCGCAGCGATCTCCTCACCTGATTCACTCGTCAGACGGCAACAGCATGACTGGAACGGCCGGCCAATGAAGCGAGCAAAGTACGACAAGGCGTTGCACAAGCTGCAGCTGCAGCTCTGCCACCTGCAGTCATGGGTCAAGGCCAAGGGGCTGCGAGTCGTGATCGTGTTCGAAGGACGCGACGGCGCAGGAAAAGGAGGGACGATTCGCGCGCTCACCGAACGTCTCAGCCCGCGCGTGTTCAGGGTCGTGGCGCTGCCGGCGCCTTCCGACCGCGAGAAGTCCCAGGTGTACATGCAGCGCTACCTGCAGCATTTCCCCGCCGCCGGGGAGGTCGTCATCTTCGATCGGAGCTGGTACAACCGCGCCGGTGTCGAGTACGTAATCGGGTTCTGCACGTCAAAAGATCACGAGCGGTTCCTGGATGTCTGCCCGAAGATCGAAAAGTTCCTCGTCGACGGCGGGGTCATCCTGATCAAACTCTGGCTCGAAGTCAGCAATGCCGAGCAGAAACGCCGCTTCGAAGCGCGCGTCAGCGACCCTTTGCGGCAGTGGAAGCTGAGTCCGATGGATCTGCCGTCGCGCAGGCGCTGGTACGACTATTCGCGCGCCCGCGACATCATGCTGAAGAAAACGGACACGCGCGACGCCCCGTGGTACATCGTCCGATCCGACGACAAGCGAGCGGCCCGCCTGAACACGATCTCTCACGTGCTCTCGATGATCCCGCACAAGAAACTGCATCACGAGAAGGTCACCCTGCCGCATCGATCGACTAAGGGTCAGTACAACGACGACGCGTCGATCTCCCGCCGGCGCTTCGTCGCGACACGCTACTAGGGCGGTTGACGGAGGACGGAGGACGGAAAACCAGAACTCAATTTCCGACGACCGGCGTCTCAGAGCCTGTTCGACAACCGTCCTCCGACAACCGTCCTCCACGTCTGTTCGGAGGAACTCCGGCCCGCCGGAGTCGGGGCGCGTCGCCCACGACGGGCTGACACCGCCAGGCGCGGCCAAGTGCTTCAGAACGTGCCGCTTCTCGTCTCTCTCGCTCCCCTCTGACCGGGGGTACGTGGCTTGCCTCCGGAGGGTCGGTCTAGCCATATGAAAACTGTTCTCACCGGCATAAGCGTCGTGATCGTGTTCGCGTGGCTCGGCACCGGAGTCCCTGACATCTCCGCTGTTGAACCGCAGACGTCGGCGAAGCCCGCTGCGTCCTCTGCCAAGCCGGCCATGTCGGCTGACGCGCTCGACAAACTGCTCGCGCCTGTCGCCCTCTACCCGGACCAACTGCTCGCACAGATGCTCATGTGCGCGGAAAACCCGGGCAAGATTGCGGCGCTCCAGGAATGGCTGGCGAGTCACGAAGGGCAGAAAGGCAGCGAGCTCCAGGATGCGGCCGTGAAAGCCGGATTCGAGCCGAGTTTCGTCGCGCTCATGTTGTTTCCGCAGGTGGTGAGCTCGATGGCGGGCAACATGGAGTGGACGGCCGCGCTCGGCCAGGCATTCGCGGCCGATCGATCGGCAGTGTTCGCCAGCATCCAGCGCCTGAGAACCAAGGCCAAGTCGGCCGGTACGCTCAAGACGACACCCCAGCAGGAAGTGGAAACACGCACCACGTCGAGCGGCGACTCCGTGATCGTGATCGAGCCGGCCAATCCGCAGGTCGTCTACGTCCCGCAATACAACCCGACGGTCGTCTACACTCAGCCGACCACATCGACCGTCGTCGTCAAGGAAGAGAGCAGCAGCGGCGACGCGGTTGCCGCCGGCCTGATCGGGTTCACCGCGGGCATCGCCATTGGCGCGGCGATCGACAACGACTACTACTACGGTCCGTACGGATGGTACGGCGGCGGCGGCTACATGTACAACGACGCGTGGGATGACTATTACGACGCGCGCGAAGATGCGCGCGAAGACTGGCAGGACCACCGCGAGGACCTTGCCGAGGAGCGCGGTGACCGCGCGGAAAACGCGCGGGAACAGCGGACCGAGCGAACGGAAACGCGCCAGGAGAACCGGCCCGAGGCGCAGGCGCAGCGTACCGAGCGGCAGCAGACACGGCAGCAGAACCGGTCTCCGGAAGCGCAGGCGGCGGTCGATCAGCGGAAAGCGAACGCGCAGGCGACGTCGGGCCAGACACGGAGCGCCGGGACGACGAGCCAGGAGGCGCGCGGATACAGCAGGGGCACCGAGCAGTCTGCGCGCGAACGGAGCGGGACAAAATCGGACGCCTTCTCGGGCTATTCGAGCGGAAAATCGGAGCGGGCTGCAAGCTCGCGCGGACAACGCAGCAGGAGCAGCAGCAGCTCGCGCGGAGGACGCCGCCGATGACTGCCAGACGCTCACTCGTCATCGTGACATTCCACGGGCTCTTGTGCGCGGCGCTGGCGCTTGCCGCGTGCATGCGCTCGACGACGTCCACGCAGTATCGGACGTTCGCCACACCGGAGACCGCTGTGCAGGCACTGATCGACGCCGCGAAAGCGAGCGACCTTCAGCAAGTCGTCTCGATCTTTGGACCGGAGGGCAAGGAGCTCGTCGATTCCTCCGATCCGATAACGGCGCGCCGGAACCGGCAGGTGTTCACCGCCGCCGTTGCGGAGCGGTGGCAGCTCGTTGAGGAAGGCACCGATCGCAAGGTGCTCGTCATCGGCAACGAGGCATGGCCCTTCCCTGTTCCTCTGGCAAAGGACGCGAGCGGCTGGCGCTTCGACACTGCCGCAGGAAAGGAAGAAGTGCTGGCCCGGCGGATCGGCCGCAACGAACTCGCGGTGATCCGGATCTGCCGCACCTACGTTGCGGCGCAGCGACTCTACGCCGAACACGGACACGACGGCCTCGCGGCCGGCCTCTATGCAAAAACGTTCCTCAGCAATCCGGGACGACAAAACGGCCTCTATTGGCCGGCCACGCGCGATCAGAAGCGCAGTCCCCTGGGGGACCTCGTGGCGCGTGCCGCCGAAAAGGGCATCGCGGTTGGTGAAAAGCGCTCGGAGCCATCGCCATTCCACGGCTATTACTTCAGGATTTTGACCGCGCAGGGAGCCGGCGCTCCCGGCGGCGCGAAAGACTACATGGTGGGCGGCCAGATGTCGGGCGGCTTCGCGCTCGTGGCGTGGCCGGCGCAGTACGACGTCACCGGCGTGATGACGTTCATCGTGAATCAGAACGCGGTGGTGTACGAGCAGGATCTTGGGACGGAGACTGAGCGCGCGGCGAAAGAGATGTCGCGGTACAACCCGGACGCGTCCTGGGCGGCAGTGCAGTAACCGCCGCAATGACGGAGGCGCGACATGAGCAGCAAATTAGCGAGCGGCGCTGAGGTCCTGCGTCTGACCGACGCACGCGCACGGCAGGTCCCCTGGCGGAAATGGGGCCCCTACTTGAGCGAGCGCCAGTGGGGCACGGTGCGCGAGGACTACAGCGAGTCGGGCGATGCGTGGAATTACTTCAGCCACGACCAGGCGCGCTCGCGAGCGTACCGCTGGGGAGAAGATGGCCTGGCCGGCATCTCGGACGACAGGCAGCTGCTCTGCTTCGCGCTGGCGCTGTGGAACGGCAAGGATCCGATCATCAAGGAGCGCCTGTTCGGCCTGACCAACGCCGAGGGGAATCACGGCGAGGACGTAAAGGAGTACTACTTCTATCTCGATTCGACGCCGACCCACTCGTACATGAAGTACCTCTACAAGTACCCTCAGAATGCGTATCCGTACGACGACATCGTCGCCACGAACCACAAGCGCGGCCAGCGCGATCTCGAATACGAGCTGCTCGACACCGGCGTATTCGACGACAATCGCTATTTCGACGTCTTCGTCGAATATGCGAAAGCGTCTCCAGAAGATCTATTGATCCAGATCACGGTCAGCAATCGTGGCGGGAGTTCCGCCTCGTTGCACGTGCTGCCGACGATCTGGTTCCGCAACACGTGGTCCTGGGGAGACGACAGCGCCCGACCATCGCTGAAACAAAACGACGGCGGCGCCATTGCCGCCTCGCATCCTGAACTCGGGGAGCGCATCCTGTACGCCGACGGCAAGCCGGCGCTGCTCTTCACAGATAACGAGACCAATCTGGAGCGCTTCGGCAGGGGCCCAAACGGGAGCCCGTTCGTCAAGGACGCATTCAACAACTATTTCGTGCACCGCCAGCCGGCCGCGGTGAATCCCGGACAGATCGGCACGAAGGCGTGTGCCCACTATGCCATCACCGTGGCGCCGGGTGCCTCGCAGGTGATTCGCCTGCGGCTGTCCGACGCCGCACCGGCGACGGATCATCGCGAGCCGTTTGGTGTCCGGTTCGACGCCATCATGAACGATCGCCGGCGTGAAGCGGACGAGTTCTACGCCGGCGTGATCCCCCCGGCGCTCGATGCGGATGCGCGAACTGTGATGCGCCAGGCGCTCGCCGGCATGCTCTGGACCAAGCAGTTCTACAACTACGACGTCGATAAGTGGCTGGCCGAGCATGGATCCGATCCGTTCAACCCGCGCCGGCGCCCGGCACCGCGAAACGACCGCTGGCATCACATGCATAACTCGGACATCATTTCGATGCCCGACAAGTGGGAATACCCCTGGTATGCGGCCTGGGATCTCGCGTTTCACGTGCTCGCGCTGACGCTGGTCGACGAAGACTTCGGCAAACAACAGCTCGATCTGATGCTCCAGGAACGTTACCTCCACCCGAGCGGACAAATCCCGGCGTACGAATGGAACTTCGGTGACGTCAACCCGCCGGTGCATGCGTGGGCGACCATCTTCACGTTCAACCTCGAAAAGGCCACGCGCGGACAGGGCGATCTCGACTGGCTCGAGCGCTCCTTCCACAAGCTGATGCTGAATTTCACCTGGTGGGTGAACCGGAAGGACCGCACCGGCAACAACGTGTTCGAAGGCGGCTTCCTTGGGCTGGACAACATCGGCGTCTTCGATCGCAGCGCGCCACTGCCGACAGGCGGACATCTGGAACAGGCAGACGGCACGGCCTGGATGGCACTCTTCTGCCAGAACATGCTCGAGATCGCCACGCAGCTCGCGCTGGAGAAGCCTGCGTACGGCGACATGGCCCTCAAGTTCCTCGAGCACTACCTCTGGATTGCCTCCTCGATGGTCCATGCCGGCGACGACGTTGGGATGTGGGACGAGCAGGACGGGTTTTTCTATGACGTGCTCCGCTTGCCAAACGGGCATGCCGAGCGGCTCAAGGTGCGCTCGATGGTTGGCCTGCTCCCCTTCTGTGCCGTGACGCTCTTCGAAGGCGAGCTGCTGAGGAAGGTTCCCGCGCTCCTCAGTCGAGTACAGCGTTTCCTCGAGACGCGGCCGGAGCTCACCGCCTTGATTCACGATCCGAAGCAGCGCGGCGAGAACGGCCGCCTGCTCGCGGCGATCCTGAACGAACGCAACTTGCGCCGCGTCCTGAGCAGTTTGCTCGACGAGCGTGAGTTCCTGAGTCCGTACGGCATCCGATCCATCTCGCGCTACCACGCACACCACCCCTACGCGTTCTCGCTCGGCAACCAGGTCTATCGCGTGTCTTACCTGCCGGCGGAATCCGACTCGGGCATGTTCGGTGGCAATTCCAACTGGCGGGGGCCCATCTGGATGCCGGTCAACGGCCTTATCATCCGCGCGTTGCTGCAGTGTTACGCGTACTACGGCAACGCCTTCACGGTAGAGTGTCCGACAGGATCCGGCCGGCACATGAATCTGTATGAGGTCGCCCAGGATCTGTCGAGGCGACTCGCCAGCATCTTCCTGAAGGACTCGCATGGGCGGCGCGCGGTCCACGGCATGAACCGGACGTTCCAGGAAGACCCGTACTGGCGCGATCTTCTCCTGTTCTACGAGTACTTCCATGGCGACAATGGCGCCGGCCTCGGCGCCAGTCACCAGACCGGATGGACGGGCATCATCGCGCGGACGCTGCATCTGTTTGCGACGACGACGGCCGAAGGCGTGGTCGACCTGGGCAAACTGGCAGCCGTCGCGGGCAGTGCAGCAACCTATGCGAGCCCGGAGTCATAGCATCGACGACACCTGTCGCATCCACGACATCGAACAACGTGAGGACGCGTGGCGAAATCACATCGACGCGCTGCACGCGCGGACCGCGCACCAGTCACTCGTCGCGCCACCTCGGGAGGGAACATGGAACCTGGCGTCGCCCGTGAACCGGCGGGAACAGTCGTGAATCGCATTCCGCGCGATGAGGTTCGCACCGGCCTCGATCGCGACGCGATCGCGGCGGCGGTGCTCGACAACCTGTATCACATCCAGGCAAGAACGCCGCGAATCGCCACGCGGAACGATTGGTACATGGCGCTGGCGTATACGGTTCGCGACCGCCTCGTCGATCGCTTCATTGACATGGTGGAAGTGGTGTCCGCGCCGGAGTCGACCAACAAGGTCGTCGCGTACCTGTCAGCGGAATTCCTGACGGGACCACACCTGGGCAACGGCTTGATCAACCTCGGGATGTGGAAGGCGACGGAAGAAGCGATGTCCAGGCTCGGGCAGGATCTGGCGTCGATCCTCGAACAGGAGGAGGAGCCCGGCCTCGGAAATGGAGGCCTGGGCCGCCTGGCCGCGTGTTACATGGATTCGCTGGCCACCATCACAGTTCCGGCCATCGGCTACGGCATCCGCTACGAGTTTGGCATCTTCGATCAAGCCATTCGCGACGGCTGGCAGATCGAACTCACCGACAAGTGGCTTCGCTTCGGGAACCCATGGGAGATCGTCCGCTCCGACGTCACGTACGACGTCAAGATGGGTGGCCGCACCGAGAGCGGCCTCGATGAAAACGGCCGGTACAGCGTCCGCTGGCGCCCCGATCACCTCGTCAAAGGCGTTGCGTACGACACGCCCGTGCCCGGATACCGCGTGCCGACGACGAACATCCTGCGCCTCTGGAAGGCGGAGGCCACTGAGTCGTTCGATCTCGCGGCGTTCAACGTCGGCAACTATTACGGCGCCGTCGAACAGAAAGTCGTCTCCGAAAACATCTCCAAGATTCTGTATCCCAACGACGAGCCCGAAGCCGGCAAGCAGTTGCGGCTGGCGCAGCAGTATTTCTTCGTCTCGTGTTCGCTGCAGGACATGATTCGCCTGCACAAGTTTCGCGGGAAGCCGCTCGAGGAGTTCGATCAGTACTGGGCCGTGCAGTTGAACGATACCCATCCGTCCATTGCCATCGCGGAACTGATGCGACTGCTCCTGGACGAGAACGGGATGGATTGGGATCGCGCATGGACGATCACGCAGCAAACCTGTGCGTACACCAATCACACGCTCCTCGCGGAGGCGCTCGAGAAGTGGAAGGTGTCGCTTCTCGGCCAGCTGCTGCCGCGGCACCTGGAGATCATCTACGAGATCAACCGCCGCTTCCTTGCCGACGTGCGCCAACGCCATCCAGGCGATGACGATCTCTGTCGCCGACTTTCCCTGATTGACGAAGCGGGACCGCGATCCGTGCGAATGGCGCACCTGGCCACGGTCGGGAGTCACGCCATCAACGGTGTTGCGGCGCTCCATTCCGAACTGCTCAAGGAAACCGTCCTCAGCGACTTCTACCGGGTCATGCCCGGGAAGTTCCTCAACGTGACCAACGGCGTCACGCCGCGCCGCTGGATGGTCTTGAGCAACCCGAATCTGAGCGCGATTCTCACCGCGCACCTCGGGGAACGCTGGATCGCGAATCTCGAAGACGAGCTGGTCCGCCTCGAGCCGATGGCCACGGACAAGGCGTTCCAGGCGCAGTGGCAGGCCGTCAAGACCGACAACAAACGGTCGCTCGCCGCCCTCATCCAGGAGCGAACCGGCATCGTCGTCGATCCGCAATCGCTCTTCGACATTCACGTCAAGCGGCTGCACGAGTACAAGCGGCAGCACCTCGCCGTGCTGCACCTGATCACGCTCTACCGTCGAATCAAGGAGTCCGGCGGTACGGGCGTGACGCCGCGCACGATGATCTTTGGCGGCAAGGCCGCTCCGGGCTACCGGATGGCAAAACTGATCATCAAGCTGATCAACGATGTTGCCTCGGTCATCAATGCCGATCCGGACGTCTCACCGTACCTGAAGGTCGTGTTCTTCCCCGACTTCAACGTGACGAACGCTCAGCGCGTCTACCCTGCCGCAGACCTCTCGGAACAGATCTCCACCGCGGGCAAGGAGGCCTCCGGAACCGGCAACATGAAGTTCGCCATGAACGGCGCCCTGACGATTGGCACGCTCGACGGCGCCAACGTCGAGATTCGCGACGCTGTGGGTGCGGAGAACTTTTTCCTGTTCGGCCTGACGGCGGGCGAAGTGCAGCGCGCGAAAGCGGCCGGGTACAACCCGCGCGCGGTCTACGACGCCAACCCGGAGTTGCGGGAGGCGCTCGACCTGATTGGCAGCGGGTTCTTCTCAAAGGGCAACCGCGATCTGTACCAGCCGCTGCTCGAGTCGTTGCTCGCACGCGACGATTACATGGTGCTGGCGGATTACCAGGCATACGTGGAGTGCCAGAGGCAAGTCGGCGAGGTTTACAAGGACCAGAAGGCGTGGACGCGCATGTCGATTCTGAACTGCGCAAGGGTAGGCCGGTTCTCATCGGATCGCTCGATCCGCGAGTACTGCCGCCATATCTGGCACGTGAGCCCGCTCGTTCCCGACTCGCGATGAGCATCCGGGCGTTGAGCGTGGCGGATACCGCGACTGGCAGTGGCGTGGACATTGGTACCAGTGCTCCGATCGGCGCAGCGGTCCAGGGCGGCGGCGTCAACTTCTGCGTCTTTTCGAAGGACGCCACGCTCGTCGAGTTGCTGCTGTTCGACGATGCGGCTGCCGCGGAACCGACAGCGGTGATACCGCTGGACGGAACCACGCACCGTACCTATCACTACTGGCATGGATTCATGCCCGCCCTTGGAGCCGGACAGGTCTATGCCTATCGCGCGCACGGTCCGTTCGCGCCCGACCGTGGCCTGCGGTTCGATGCGGAGAAGGTGCTGCTCGACCCCTACGGACTTGCCGTTGCCGTGCCAGACGCGTACGACCGTCAGGCTGCGCGCCGACCCGGCAACAATGCGGCCACCGCGATGAAGAGCGTCGTCGCGGATCCACTCCGCTACGACTGGGAAGGCGATCGCCCGCTGCGGCGGTCTTCTGCCGAGACCATCCTTTACGAACTGCACGTGAGCGGCTTCACGCGCCACCCCACTTCCGGCGTTGCGCCTGCCAGGCGAGGCACCTATGCAGGGCTGATCGCGAAGATCCCGTATCTCGTGGATCTCGGCATCACCGCCGTGGAACTGTTGCCGGTCTTTCAGTTCGACCCCCAGGATGCGCCCGTTGGACGGATCAACTACTGGGGATACCAGCCGGTTTCGTTCTTCGCGCCGCACCACGCGTACAGCTCACGACGAGAGCCGCTCGCGGTGCTCGACGAATTCCGCGACATGGTCAAGGCCTTCCACAGGGCCGGCATCGAGATCATTCTCGACGTCGTGTTCAACCACACGACAGAGGGGGGCGCGGATGGGCCGACACTGTGTTATCGCGGCCTGGCGAACGACCACTACTACATCCTCGACGACGATCGCGCCCGTTATGCCGACTACACGGGCTGCGGCAACACGCTGAACGCGAACCAATCGATCGTGCGCCGGCTCATTCAGGACAGCTTGCGGTACTGGGTCACCGAGATGCACGTCGACGGGTTCCGTTTCGACCTCGCGTCGATCCTGTCGCGTGACGAAGCGGGTCGCCCGCTGCCGAATCCACCGGTGCTGTGGGACATCGAATCCGATCCGCTCCTCGCCGGCACGAAGCTGATTGCCGAAGCCTGGGACGCCGCGGGTCTTTACCAGGTGGGCACGTTCGTCGGCGACAGCTGGCAGGAATGGAACGGCCGCTTTCGTGACGACGTTCGCCGGTTCGTGAAGGGTGACGGCGGGTTGGTCTCGGGTGTGGCGACGCGTCTCCTCGGAAGCCCTGACATCTACGGCCACGAAGAGCGCGAAGCCGAGCAGAGCATCAACTTCGTCACGTGCCACGACGGCTTCACGCTGAACGATCTCGTTTCGTACGATTGCAAACACAACGAGGCCAACGGCGAGAACAACCGGGACGGCGCTAACGACAACCACAGCTGGAACTGCGGCGTTGAGGGGCCAACCGACGATCGCGCGATCGAGGCGCTTCGAAACCGGCAGGTGAAGAACTTCCTGGCGTTAACGCTGATCTCGGCTGGGACCCCGATGCTGCTCATGGGAGACGAGGTGCGGCGGACGCAGCAGGGCACCAACAACGCGTACTGTCAGGACGGTGAGATCAGCTGGTTCGATTGGGGCCTGCTGGACCGGCACGCCGACGTTCACCGCTTCGTCAAGGCGCTCAACGAATTCCGGCAGCGGCGCGATGTCGTCTCGGAAAGCGGGCCACTCAGCCTGAACACGCTGCTGCGGCGCGCAAAGATCGAGTGGCACGGCGTCCGGCTCAATCACCCGGACTGGGGCGAGCACTCGCGTGCCCTCGCATTCACACTCGAGAGCCTCCACGCACGGTATGCCTTTCACGTCATGCTGAACGCGTTCTGGGAGCCGTTGACATTCGAACTGCCAGCTGGCTCCGCCGCAGGCCAGCCGTCCTGGAGGCGATGTATCGACACCGCGCTGCCGTCGCCGGATGACATCCGGCGGTGGATCGACGCGCCGACCGTGGCGCAGTGCAGTTATGTGGTGCAGCCGCGGTCCATTGCTCTGCTCGTGCGGCCGTTGCTGACACGGATTGATTAGGAGAAGTGCCGTGGCAAAACTCTTGTCGCCCGAAACGCATACGACTGATGTGCTGACCGAGCCGCTCGTCGATCGCGAGCGCGCTCTGATGAACGCGTATTGGCGCGCGTGCAATTACCTGTCGGTCGGGATGATCTACTTGAAGGACAACCCGCTGCTCAGGGAACCGCTGAAACCGGATCACATCAAGCACCGGCTGCTCGGTCACTGGGGCGCGAGCCCGGCGTTGTCGTTCGTCTGGGTTCACTTGAACCGGCTGATCGTCAAACGCGATCTCGATGTGATCTTCGTGGCCGGTCCCGGCCACGGCGCCCCGGGTGTGCTCGGACCGGCGTACCTCGAAGGCACGTACTCCGAGATTTACCCGGACAAGAGCGAGAACGCGGAGGGCATGCAGAAGTTTTTCAAGCAGTTCTCCGTCCCGGGACACATCGGCAGCCACGTGACGCCCGAGACACCTGGCTCCATTCACGAAGGGGGTGAGCTTGGCTACAGCCTGTCCCACGCCTACGGCATGGCGTTCGACAATCCCGATCTGATCGTGGCGTGTGTCGTTGGCGATGGCGAGGCCGAAACGGGCCCCCTCGCCACGTCGTGGCACTCGAACAAGTTCCTCAACCCGGTACGGGACGGCGCGGTGCTGCCAATCCTGAACTTGAACGGCTACAAGATCGCCAACCCCACGGTTCTCTCGCGCATCAGCCACGACGAACTGAAAGCGCTGTTCGTGGGATACGGCTACACGCCGATCTTCGTGGAAGGCAGCGAGCCGGCGGAGATGCATCAGAAGATGGCCGCTGCGCTCGATCAGGCGACCGAGGTCATCCGCGGTGAACAGAAAGCGGCACGCGAGGCGAAGCGCGCAACCCGCTTGCGCTGGCCGATGATCGTGCTGCGTTCACCCAAGGGATGGACCGGACCGAAGGAGATCAACGGCCACAAAGTCGAAGGGTCGTGGCGGTCGCACCAGGTCCCGTTTTCCGACGTCCGCAACAACCCGGCGAACCTGAAGCTGCTCGAAGACTGGCTCCGAAGCTACAAGCCCGAGGAGCTGTTCGATGAGGGAGGACGACTGGTTCCCGAGCTCCGGGCACTGTCTCCCAAAGGTGCGCGCCGCATGAGCGCCAACCCGCACGCCAACGGCGGACTGCTCCGCAAACATCTCAAGCTTCCTGACTTTCGGCAGTACGCGGTCCCCGTGCCGACGAGCGGTGCAGCGGTGTACGAAAACACGAGACCGCTCGGCGAATTCCTCCGGGACGTTCTCAAGAACAACCCGACCAACTTCCGCATGTTTGGTCCCGACGAGACGGCATCGAACCGTCTCCAGGCGGTGTACGAAGCGACCAAGAAGACCTGGCTGGCAGACACGCTCCCTGAGGATGCGGACGGCGGCGAACTCGCACCGGACGGGCGGGTCATGGAGATCCTGTCAGAGCACACGCTGATTGGCTGGCAGGAAGGCTACCTGCTCACCGGCAGGCACGGCTTCTTCCACACGTATGAAGCGTTCGCGCACGTGATCGACTCGATGATCAACCAGCATGCGAAATGGCTGGACATCTGCAAGAACCACGTATCATGGCGCGCACCTGTTGCCTCGGAGAACATCCTGCTGTCGTCGACGGTCTGGCGGCAGGATCACAACGGGTTCTCGCACCAGGATCCCGGGTTCATCGATCTGGTGACGAACAAGAGCCCTTCGGTGACGCGGGTCTACCTGCCCCCCGATGCCAACACGCTGTTGTCGGTCGTGGACCATTGCCTCCGCAGCACCGACTACATCAACGTGATCGTCGCGGACAAGCAGAAGCACCTGCAGTTCACCACGATTGACGAAGCCGCCATTCACTGCGCCAAGGGCCTTGGCATCTGGTCGCGCGCGAGCACCGATGCGGGTGAGGAGCCGGACGTGGTCCTGGCGTCGTGCGGCGACGTGGCGACAATGGAGGCGCTGGCGGCGGCCGCCATCCTCCGCGAGCGTCTGCCTACGCTGAAGCTGCGCTTCGTGAACGTCGTCGACCTGTTCAAGCTGGTGCCGTCCACGGAACATCCCCACGGATCGTCGGAACGCGAGTTCGACAGCCTGTTCACGACGGACAAGCCAATCATCTTCAACTTCCACGGCTACCCGTGGCTGATTCACAAGCTGGCGTACCGGTTCAAGGGACACCAGAACATGCACGTGCGGGGCTACAAGGAAAAAGGCAACATCAACACGCCGCTGGAACTGGCGATGTTGAACGAAACGTCCCGCTTCCACCTGGTCATCGACGTGATCGATCGCGTGCCGACGCTGCGCACCCGGGCGGCGCACCTGAAGGAAGAGATGCGCAACGCCATCATCGACAACATGCGCTACGCGCACGAACAGGGCACGGACCGGCCGGAGATTGTCGACTGGATCTGGCCGTATTGATTCGGGTCAGTCCGCCCCGATGAACGCAGGTGCGATCCGCGGGGCGGACTGGCTTATGCCGACCGGAGCCCGGAACCCGAAGACGACGTAGATGACGGCGGCGACAGGCACGCCGTCTCGCACGGCGGGGCGGAAGCGCCACTGTTGAACGGTGTTCAGAGCCGCCGCGTCGAACGCGGGCGACGACCCGAGCACGCCAACGTCGTCGACCAAGCCACTCGCGCTCACGTGCGCCTCGAGAAGCACGACCCCGCTGCCCATTGCCGTCGGCGGATACGGCGGCGGGATCGTGACCAGCGGAGATGGCACCGATTCGGAGGCCATACCGAGGTCTTTCGGCAGTTCTCCAAGCGTGGGCCCCCAGAGCGCCGGTGGACGGAAGATCGCTGCAACAAGAACCCTGGACGCCACGGGGATCCGCGAGATGGGCGCGGGGCCTCGGCCGGCAGCGGGTTCCGCGACGTCGCGGGCGGGAAAGAACCTCCAGCCGCGCACCACGTCCAGCACGTAATCGGTGAACGGGGGCGTCGTCCGGAACGCGGTCGCACCGAGCACGGCACCGTCGGCGCTGACCTCCAGTTCCGCGAACACCTCACCACCACCAACCGCCTTGATCGGGATCGGCGGCGGCGTGCCGTCGCGCAGTTGCGCTGGTGAGTAGGCGGACTCCTTCGGCGCAATCACCATCAGACCAAGCGCAAGCAGGAGAGAGAGCTTGCCCATGAGCGATACTCGCTGTGCATGGCGTTTGCCATCTGATCCGTAAGTCGAAGCATCCCGGTAAGCACCTCTCGGCATGATGGTTCAACTGCGGTCGGACCGATCGTGCGGACCGCGGACTCTGAAGGGATGTCCGGCATCCCGGACGGCCTCCGGCATTCCGTGTCTATCGCGGTGGAAGGCACAGCGGCGGGCCACAATCCCACGGCATGCAGTTCGCAGTCGTCAGAATTCCGGCTATTTCGCCCAGACCTTTTATGACTCGCGCCGCGTTCGCGTTCAATGCCACCGCCCGCCTCGTGTGTCTCGGTCTCCTGATTCTGGTCGCGACCGCAATGGATGGATCGGCGCAGACGTCACCCGCTACAGCGCCTGCGGCATCACCACCGTCAGCGCAAGAGCGCAGGGACGCCCTGGGTCGCAGCACACCGCGAGGCACCGTCCTGGGATTCCTGAATGCCGCGCGCAAGGGAGAGAACGAGCTGGCGCGCGAGTACCTGGACACGCTGGTCAGCGGCCTGCAGGCCGCGGAGCTCGCACAGCAGCTGTTCGTGGTGCTCGACGCACGGCTGCCGGCCCGGCTGTCACAACTCAGTGACGATCCCGACGGGTCCCGTTCGAATCCGCTGTCCCCGAACCAGGACGTCGTTGGCACGATCAGCACGGCCCAGGGAAATGTCGACATCGTCGTCGAGCGGGTCGATCGCGAGACGGGACCGATCTGGCTGTTCTCGCGCACAACGGTGGACTCGATTCCACGCCTCTACGACGAGGTCGTTCAGAGCCGGGACAACACGGCCCTTCGCAGTCTGCGAGGCATCACGCGATCAGAAAGCGGGCGGGCCGTCGAATGGCTGTCGGTGCTGCTCACGATCGTCGCGCTATATCTCGTCCTGGTGGTCGTCAACCGGATCCTCACACCCCCAATCAGCCGCGCGTGGAACCGTCTTCTCCGAAAGAGCGAGCCGTCGACGCACAACATCCTGCCGCTTCCGGCTCGCCTCCTGCTGGTGACAGTGATCGGCCAGTGGGTGTTATCGAATGTGTCCCTGTCGCTGTTCGTGCGGCAGTTCTGGTCCACGGCAGCGAACCTGGTCACGATTCTGTCGGCGATCTGGCTGCTGATCCTCGTCAACGGTGAGATCGAACAGTACATTCGCCGGCGCCTGACGCGCAACAACACGGCGGCCGCGTCATCCCTCCTGCGGCTGGTGCGCAGGGCGGCCGACGCGCTCGTGATCTTTGTTGGTTTGCTCGCAACGTTGCGCCTGTTTGCAGTCGATCCAACGCCGGCACTGGCGGGCCTTGGGGTCGGCGGGATCGCCGTGGCGCTGGCGGCACAAAAAACGCTGGAAAACGTCATCGCCGGCGCGTCGCTGATCTTCGATCAGGCCGTCAGGGTCGGAGACTTCCTGAAGATGGGCGAGATCTCCGGCACCGTCGACCACATCGGCCTGCGCTCGACGCGCATCCGCACGCTGGATCGCACCATCATCAGCGTCCCGAACAGCCAGATCGCGAACGCCAGCCTCGAGACGATCTCGGCGCGCGACAAATTCTGGTTTCATCCGGTCGTGGGACTCCGCTACGAGACGACGACCGAGCAGCTCCAGGCGGTCCTTGACGGCATCCGGCGAATGCTCAACGAGCATCCATCAGTCGAGCCCACATCGGTGCGCGTGCGCTTTCTCCGGCTCGGCGCCTTCTCACTCGACATCGATGTCTTCGCGTATCTCTACGCTCGCGACTGGAATCACTTTCTGGAAATGCAGGAACGGCTGCTGTTTGGCGTGACCGAGATCGTTGCCAGGGCCGGGACCGAAATCGCCTTCCCATCGCAGACGATGTATGTCGCCGGCGCTCAAGGCGCGCTGCCAAGATAACAATCGAAAACGGCGTTGTGGGGCCGGTCTTCAGACCCGCCGCAGGCGCGCCGACCGGACCACGGCGGACGCGGCCTACCTGGTGGGCGTGGTGGCCGGGGTCGTTGACTCGAAGCTGCCACCCAGGGCCAGGTGCAGGTTCACGCGTTGCAGCCGCTGTTCCGTGCGCACGCGGATCAGCGCCGACGTCGTGGAGTTCAGGGCAAGCTGGCGCTGTGTGACGAATCGCAGATCGGTGCTGCCGACCCTGAACTGCGTCCTCACGACGTCGAACGCCCGTTGATTGTCGGCGAGCGTCTCCGTGAGGATCACGTCCCGTTCACGCGCGGTAATCTCCGAAGCCAGCGCATTCTCGACTTCGCCGAACGCGCGAAGGCCGATCGATGCGTAGTTGGCAATGGCCTGCCTTTGTTCCGCGGTCCGAATTTCAACCTGCGTCTTGAGCGCGCCTCCCCTGAAGATCGGCATGAGCAGGTTGGCGCCCGCGTTCCAGACCGGATTGTCGCGGTCCTGGAGCACAAACAGATCGCTCGAGATCGAGCTGACACCGGTCGTCAGCGCGATCCTGGGGAGGCGAGCGGCCTTGGCTTCGTGGATGCGGTTGAATGCGGCGGCCACGCGCCGCTCGGCGGCAATCACGTCCGGGCGCCGTTCGAGCAGCGCGGATGGCAGACCTGCCGGGACCGTCTCGGGCTGACGCGGGAGCTGAGGCGTGACGTCGAGCGCGGCTGCCGGATACCTGCCAAGCAACAGCTCCAGCGAGCGTACCGCCTGCTCGCGTGCCAGCTGGATCTGACGCAAGGCGTCGCGATACGTGCCGGTCGTCGCACGCGCGACGGAAATGTCTTCCTCGTTGCCGACGCCGACGCGCATCCGTGTCTGCGCGTAGCCCACCAGCGACTCGCTCTCCCGAATGGTCGCGCGCGCCATCTCCTCCTGCATTCCGGCTTCGGTCGCCAGGAACCAGCTCTTCGCCACCTGCGCCGCGAGCGACTGCCGTGCGTACTCGTAATCCGCCTGTGATGCGAGGGCGTCCGCAACGGCCGCCGCGCGGCCGTACCTGACGCGTCCCCAGACGTCGAGCTCCCATGTCGCCGTCAGCACCGCGCCCTTCAGCCCTGAGTTGTCGCCCGAAAGCTTTCCGCCGCCGCGCGCCAGGAGATCAACCGACGGGTAGAGCGAGGCCCCGGCGAGCTTCGCATAAAGCTGCGCCTGCTCGAGACGCGCGGCGCTCACGCGCAGGTCGGGGTTGTTGGCCAGTGCTTCTGCGATCGCGGCATTCAGCTTGTCGTCGCGGAACGATGCAAGCCAGTTGTCCGTCACGCCGCCAGCCGGGTTCTCCGTCGCGGTCCACGCCGTCGGAACCCGCACCTTCGGCAACGCCTGCTCCGCGATCGCCTGCGTGTCGGGCGGCTTCTTGAGCACGCATGCCGTCATCGTCGACAGTATTGCGGCGGCAAGCACGAAGGCAACGCCACTGAATCGGCGTGGTCCGCGAGAATAGCGTCGCGTAAAGGCGGTCACGATGTGCCTCAGTGTCCCAGGCTGATGCTGTGCTTGATGATGATGTAGTCGAGATACGACGCCACCCGCAGAAGCACCTTCCGGATGATGTGTACCAGCGCCAGGTGCTCCGTATAGATGGCGGCGGCACCGCGTGCGCCCGACGCCAGGAACAGGTTCTTGTCGTGATCGGCAACCACGAGCTTGACTGGAAACCGTCCGGGCGGCGGGACGAACGTCGTCCGCGGCAGATCGCCTGACGCATCGATCTGTCCCTGCCCCTGCGCCCAGATGATCGAGTCGACGTGCGCCTTCACGATTCGCCCCGGGTAGGTGTCGAGCGTGATTTCCGCTTCATTCCCGTTCTCGACCTGGTGCAGCTCGTTCTGTCCGAACAGCGCGAAGATCTGATACTCGTCGTCCACGAAGGTCATGACCTCGTTGAACGGCATCCCGGCGACGAAGAAGCCGGGACGGAGCATCACATTCACCATCGTGCCGTTGCCGGGTGCGACGACCGTGGTCTGTTGGAGATCCCAACGAGCGTTTTCGAGCTGGGCCCGCGTGTTGTCCACTTCCGCCTGTGAGACCCGCACCTGCGCCTGTGCGGTGGCGATCTGCGCCTTCACCTGCGCGACAGTTGCGAGATCCCCTTTGACGCGCCCGCTCAGCTTTTCCTTCACCTGCTGTTCGGCCGCGCGCGCCGCGGCGAGCTGCGCGGTCAGCTCCTTGACATCCGTCTCCGCCCGCTCGAGATCGAAGCGATTGCCGGCGCCGGCCATCACCAGCTCGGTGTTCTGGTTCACGCGGGTCTTGGAGAGATCGAGCGACGCCAGGAGCACGCCAACCTGGCCAGTCGCCTGGTTCAACTGCTCGTTCAATTGACGCTCCGACGATGTCGCGTCCTCCAGTTTTGCCTGCATCTCAATCAATCGTTGCCGGTCGGCGCCAACCTTGGCCTCTTCCGACAACAGGCGCGCCTCGAGCGAATGCACTTCGTTCTGGTACGGCGTCGGATCGATACGGAACAGGACGTCCCCCTTCTTCACCGGCCGATTGTTCTCGACCGGGACTTCGATGACCCGTCCGCGCACCTGGGAGACGATGGGGACGACGTACTTCACGACCCTGACGTCGGTGGTCGTCGGCGCGACGATGTTCAGCAGCAGCAGCATGATGGCGATACACACGATCGGGAAGATCGCGACCCCCACCTTCCACGGAGTCGTCCAGGGCAGCAGCTTCAGCTTGATGAAGATCAGCCAGACGAAGAACGAATAGATACCGAGGAGCAGGACTTCCATTAGGCGACCTCGCTCTTGCCGAACTTGGCTTCGAGGGCGGCGAGATCGGCACGAAGAGGCGCGAGCTCACTGGCCGGAACGCGCCCTTCCAGCCGCGCCAACCTGTCGTGCAGACTCTCAATGAGAGAGGGTGCCGCCCCGGCGTGCCCGTCCTCGAGCGCGTCAGGATGCTTGTCGGTACCGTAGGCCATCTTGTACATGACCGGCTTGGAATAGGCCCACAGCCAGGCCAGTGGCCACAGCAGCCCGCCAAACACCAGCGACAACAGGCACAGCGTCCGAATGGCTTCGAACTGCGGATGATGCCGCTTATGCGCGATCTTCTCAGGCAGGATGTGCACCAGCCAGAACAGGACGATGAGCACCACCGGGACGATGAACAGGATGAAGAGGGCGAGGAACGTCGCGAGCTTGTCTTCCAGCTCCGGCGAGAGCAGCGACGCGTGTGCCTCTCGTGGCGCCGACAGGAGCATCACGAACATGCCAATCGCCACCCGGGTGGCCAATTGCAGCCTTGGACGTACCGTTCTAATCAAGTGGATGTGACGCATGTCATGACCTGCGCGTGTCCGGAGGTGAACCTCCCCAGAGGCGAGACCGGCGATGGCCGGCAGACAGCACCCACCATGCCATGCGGGCTCCCACGGAAGATCGTGGCTAAACCGCTGACTTCCCGCAGTCCTGCGGGACCGTCTCCGGCGTGCCACGGGCCAAAACCTCCAGTATTTCGGGTGTTCTCCGGGATGTCGGAGGTCGTAGGCTGTTTTCCGGTTGTCTCGCGTCGGTTTTGCATGTCCGCAGGGCATAGGCGAGGAAATCCTTATGTCCGATATCCATCGCTCGGGGTATGCCACCGCACGTTACGTGCCGCTCGACATCCAGGAGCAGCACGATCGAAGCATTGAGGACGCCACTCAATTTCTCGCGCTGGTGAGTGAGCTCTCGGCAAGCTTCATCAACCTGCACGCGGATGAGGTCAATGGCGCGATAAACGACGCGCTCCGACGCGTGAACGACACGTTCGAGTTGGACCGCGCCGCCGTTTTCCAGCTCTCCGAACCGGAACACGACTTCCTCCTCACCCACCAGCACGCACGATGGGCGATCCCGTTTCCGGCGGGGCGAGTACGGGCTTCCGAGTTGTTTCCCTGGTCGCTGAACACGATCGTCAATGGTGAGGTCGTCTGCTATCCGGCAATCGACGACATCCCGGATGCCACTGAACGCGAGACGCTGCGCAGCTACGGCACCAAGTCGAAGGTCGCCTTCCCTATCGCAATCGACGGGCGCGTTTCCGGCGCGATCAGCTTTGCGGCCTGTCGCGAAGCGTGTTCGTGGCCGCAGGACGTCCTGGGCCGTTTGCGCCTGATTGCGCAGGTGATTGGCGGCGCGCTGGCACGCAAACAGTCAGACGCGGCGCTGCAGGCGAGCGAAGAACGCTTCCGCACCCTGGCGGACAGCGCACCGGTGATGATCTGGGTGACTGGTCCAGACAAGCGGTGTACGTGGCTCAACCGGCAATGGCTTGATTTCGTCGGCCAGGCGATGGAGCACGAGCTCGGCGACGGATGGTCCACGAACGTGCATCCCGACGATCACGATTCGTGCGTGCACACGTACACGACAAGTCATGATGAGCGCCGGGAATTCCGCATGGAATATCGGCTGCGCCGCCACGACGGCGAGTGGCGGTGGATACTCGACACGGGCAAACCGCATTATGGCGCCGACGGCACGTTTGCCGGCTACATCGGTTCATGCGTCGAGATCACCGAACAGAAGCGCGCCGCGCAGGAGGGCGAGCGCCTGCGGGATCAACTACAGGCCGAGAACGTGTACCTCAGACGCGAGGCAAAAGATCGCCTGTGCCCCAGCGTCATCGTGGGACGAAGCCAGGCCATTCGCAGTGCGCTCGCGCAGGTCGAACAAGTGGCCGTCACCGATTCCACGGTGTTGCTGCTCGGCGAAACCGGCACGGGCAAGGAACTGTTCGCAACGCAGATCCACGAGCGGAGCGCGCGCCACGCGCGACCGCTCGTCCGCGTCAACTGTTCGGCGATTCCCGCCACGCTGATCGAGAGCGAGTTGTTCGGCCGTGAAAAGGGGGCGTTCACGGGAGCGCTGGCCCGCCAGATCGGACGCTTCGAGCTGGCCGACCACTCGACGATCTTCCTCGATGAGATTGGGGACCTGCCGGCCGAAGTGCAGGTCAAGCTGCTGCGCGTGCTGGAGGAGCGAACGATCGAGCGGCTCGGCAGCCCGAAGCCGATCCACGTCGACGTGCGCATCATTGCCGCGACACATCGGAACCTCGAACAGCGAGTGGCCGCGGGAGCATTTCGAGAAGACCTGTTCTACCGGCTGAACGTCTTCCCAATCCAGGTTCCGCCGTTACGCGAGCGGATCGACGATATTCCGCTGCTGATCTGGCGCTTCGTCGAGGAGTTCTCGAAAACGTTTGGCAAGCGGATCGACGTGATTCCGACAGAGAACATGGCCGCGCTGCAGCAATACAGCTGGCCCGGCAACATCCGCGAGCTGCGCAACATCATCGAGCGCGCCATGATCGTCGCGCGCGGACCAGAGCTGACCGTTGCGCTGCCCACGCAGACCCCGGCGGCACAGAAGCGTAGCGTGAAGCTGACGGATGTGGAGAAGGAACACATCCGTGGGGTGCTCGAAACGAGCGGCTGGCGCATTCGCGGCACCGGCGGCGCGGCCGAGCGCCTCGGTCTCCGGCCAACAACTCTCGAAACCCGGATGGCCAAGCTGGGATTGACGCGACCGGCGTCGGCGTCTCACGGCAGGCTGAGTCATTAGGGAGCGCCGCCGTGTTCGTGGGGCGGCGATGTCAATGCCGAATGTCAAATGCCAAATGCCGAAATGATTGGAACCTGGCATTCGGCATTCGGCATTGACAGGGTTGCGCTACGTGCCCGATCGAATGGTGACAGCTGACGTGAGCTGGAACTGAAGTCGCGTCTCGGCCGGCAGCGTCAGATGCTCCTCGCCTCCGGACGCCACGGCAGCACCGCCCGCTGCGCCGACCGCTGCGCCGATCGCTGCACCGCTGCCGCCTCCGGCAATACCGCCGACGATCGCACCAAGGCCCGCGCCGCCGCCAACCTTGCGCGCGGTTTTCTTCCCCTCGCCCTTCCCTTTCGTCTCGACATACGCGCTGGCGACTTCGTAAACCATGCCGCCAAACCGGATGGAGTTCAGCTTCAATGTAATCTTGTCGCTGCCCTTCATCTTGCCCGACTGCTCCACCTGGACCGCCTGCACGGTTGCCGATGCGCCGCGAGGGATCACGATCGAACCGTTCATCATGACCGGATCGTCGACAACCGCCTTGAACGACTGACCCGCCTGCGACGCGTCAACGTCGATGGCCTGCGTCAGGCGGACGTTCAGCGTCGTGCCGGACGGAACGGTCACGGGCTTTGGTGGTGGAGCGGCGGCGCGTGTAGGCGGAGGAGGCGCCGACCCTGCCGTCGCCACCGCCGGCTTTGCATCAGACGGCGCGGCCGGTTTCGGTGCCGTCGTGGCGGCAGGCGTCGGTTTCCGGGCGGAGAATTCGACCGCGACGGCCTGATCGATCGGCACCTCGGAGACCTGCCCGTCTTCGAGCAGCAGACGGACGGCTTTGCTGTCGCCGCCGAGGAACATGCCTTCCACGACCTTGCCCGAGCGCAGGCGGACGCGGTCCGCGGAGAGTGACGCACCAGCCGCGACGACCATCGCCGCCGCGATCCATCGAGTACTTCGGATAGTCATGTCGAATTCTCTCCGTTACTTGACGACGGGAAGGGCCGCCGAGATCTGCAGATCGATCAGCAACTGCAGCTGGTGCTCGACCTGGAGGAAACGCAGGGCCGTCCGGGGAGAAAGGGCGGCCTTCACGCGTTCGAAACATTTCGCCTTGACCGCCTGCCTCCGAGCCTCGAGGTCGAGCGCTTTGGTGGCGAGCTTTTCCGCGACCGGATCGGTCAAGTTCTCGTAGTTGTCCGCGTACTCGGCGATCAACGCGACCCGCTCGTCGCCCAGCTTGGACATCTCGAGGTCGTATTCGCGGTAGATAGGCCAGAAGGCCTCGTCTTCCTTGTCCGTGAAGTCCATCACCTGCGTGAGGATCGCGACCTTCTGCGCGCGCACGTCACTTCGGAGCAGCTCCGCATACGCACTGAGATTGAGCGCCTCGGCCTCCTGCGGAGTCGCCTTCGAGGGCTTCGCCGGAGCCTGCGCGGACTTCGCTGCGGACTGCGAGGTCTGCGCGTGTCCGACCGCAGCACCGGCCATCAGCACCACCAGCATCAGAATGGTTCGTCGAAACACGGCAGCACCCTCCACATATCTGTTACGCCGTTCTGGCACCTACGTCGTCTTCACCTTGGGCGGATAGTTCTTGAAGATCTTCTTCACTGCGTTAGAGATGCTCTTGTCGCGCTTCTCCGGCTTCGCCTGCGTGTCGACTTCCTTGACGCCCATCCCGCGCCATGCGAGCTGTCCTTTACTGGCATCCGCGAGGTCGATGACCAGCGTGCCGATCAGGATGTCGCGCACTTGCGTGGTCGTCGTGCCGCCTGCCCAACCGCCGCCCCAGCCCCACCCGTAGGGACCGTAGCCGCCGCCGTAGCCGGAGCTGAAGCTGGAGATGTCCTTCTGTTTGTCGAAGGCCACGTGATAGACGACAAAGACGTCCGGCTTGGATTCGGTCTTCGTGAGACCCTTCGCCGCGAGTTCCGCGTCGATGGCCGCCACGATGCGATCGTCAATCAGCGGCTGCCCGACCTTGGTGCCGTCCTTGTGCGCGTAGGTTTTGAAGCCGGCAAAGTTCGCCGTCTTGTCGTAGTCGTAACTGGTCTTCTGCGCCAGGACCAGCACTGGCACCAGAAGCGCGGCGATTGCCAGGGTCGCGCAAGTCTTCCGCATGTGATGTTCCTTTCCCGTTCGGTTTTCCGATCGCGCCGCCCGGCTGCAATAGTCGAGCCGCGCGGATGCGTGTCGTTGACGCATGCCATCACCCAACGTTGTCGCGGCCCTTCGCGATACGGCCAACGGCATTTCGTGGGTGCTCCGGTCGGCCGGAGGCTCGCAGCCGCGACCGAACGGGCACTGACGCAAGGTTTTCCGCGCCAATCGGCCATGTCGCGCGAGATTTTCGGGCTATCGGTAGACAGGTGACCTCGGCACACTCTCTGCTGCTGCAACATCTGCGCTCGTCTATCGCGTGTCTCCCGGAGCCACGCCATTTCGGAGCCGCGGCGCGAAGCACGCGACGAGGCGTCATCGAGCGAGAAACCGTCATGCCGATCACGCTGCAGCACGAGCGCGACAACATCTATCGCGTGGAGTTGGGCGGCACGCTCCGCCAGGCGGATTTCGAGCAGTGCCAGGAACGGCTCGCCGGCGAGATGACTCGTCAAGGGTCGGTCAAGCTGCTGTTCGTGCTCCAGGGGTTCGACGGGTGGGAGCGCGACGGCCACTGGAACAATCTGTCCTTCTACGTCCGCCACGGCGACCGCGTCGACCGAATCGCCATCGTCGGACCAGAGCGTTGGCGAAGCGAGGCCTTGATGTTCGCCGGTGCGGACCTGCGCAAGGCCCCGGTGGAATTCTTTCGTGAAGATGCTCTCGCAGACGCCCGTACGTGGTTGTCGTCATGAGGATTCGCGAGCGGCAAGCAAGCACGCATGCGGAACAACTGAAAGAAAAAGGATGCAGATGCGATGACCTATAAGAAATGCGCAGGCCGGATGGCGGCAAGCATTGCGGCGCTGAGCCTCATCGTGCAACCGTCCGCACAGCTGATTGCCGCCGCCACCCAGCAAAGCCAGCCGGCACCGAAGACCACGCCTCCTCCAGCACCGAAGACTACGCCTCCAGCATCGAAGACCACGCCGCCTCCGGCACCGGCGCCGCAACCCGCAGCAACGAAGTCCTCGTCGGCCCCTGCGCCGGCGACGTCAGAGATCGATGGCGGTTGGCCCCGGATGTACAACCTTCCAAGTGGCGGCACCATCCTCATGTACCAACCGCAGGTCTCGAGCTGGGATAAATGGAAACAGCTCGTCGCGTTCAGCGCGGTGTCGTATCGCGACAAGACGGCCACCGCCGGCAAGCCGACCGTTGGGACGATCAAGCTCCAGGCGGAAACGAAGGTCGCTCTCGAGGATCGCCTGGTCAACCTGCACAACTTGAAGATCGTCGAAGCCAACTTCACGACGCTGCAGAAGGAGCAGGTCCGCGAGATCTCCGCGGAGATTGACAAGGCCATTCCCGACGACGATCGCGTCATTGCGCTGGATCGGATCCTGGCCAACCTGGACAAGAGCCAGATCGTGCCGAAGAACATCGAGGGGATCAAAGCCGATCCGCCAACGATCTTCTTCAGCAAGACACCCGCCGTGATCGTGAATCTCGATGGCGAGCCTATCTGGAGTCCGATCAAAGAGAACGATCTGAAGTACGCGGTCAACACGAACTGGGACCTGTTCCAGTACGTGCCGAGCAATACGCTCTACCTTCGGAACGACACATCCTGGTTG
>JBKOZS010000232.1:0-44730 GCA_046726015.1 Acidobacteriota bacterium | reverse complement strand
GTCCGGATCGATTCCGCCGCCGCTGTAGACCTTGCGTCCGGCATCCGTGTACTTCAGCGCCGAGGCCGCGTGCTCGCGCCCTGGCGTCTGCTCGCGCAGCGTGTAGGTCAGGTACTCGTCGAAAGCCGTGTCCCACGGACGCTGGATCATGCGGCCGCTCGGCGTGAAGTAGCGGCCGGTCGTCAGCGCCAGGCCGGCGCCTTCGCTGATCCGATACACCGATTGCACCAGTGCCTTGCCGAACGTCGTCTCGCCCACCACGAGCGCACGATCATGATCCTGGAGCGCGCCGGTGACAATCTCGGACGCGCTCGCACTCTGGCGGTTCACGAGCACCAGCATCGGGCCCGTGTAATCGGGCTGATCGGTGCCGCGATAATCCTGGTCCGCGTTGGTGACACGGCCGCGCGTGTAAACGACGAGGTCGCCGCGCGGAAGGAATCGGTTGGCGATCTTGATGGCCTGGTCGAGCGGGCCGCCCGGGTTGTCGCGCAGGTCGAACACGAGGCGCTTCATTCCCTGCGCCTGCAGTTTGTCGAGCGCCTCGCCAACTTCGCGGTCAGACGTTTCCGAGAAATCACCGAGCTTGATGTAGCCCGTCTGCGCGTCGATCATGAAGGCGCCGCGCACGGTCGTGATGTTGACCTCGTCGCGCTCCGCGTTCATGTTGATCAGTTCTTCGTAGCCGGGGCGGCGAATCGAGATATTGACCTTCGTCCCCTTGGGCCCCTTCAGCTTCTTGACCGCCTGGTCGCTCGTCCAGTTCTTCGTGTCCTGGCCCTCGATGCGCGCGATCACGTCGCCGCGGCGGAGGCCGGCACGGTACGCGGGCGAGCCTTCGAACACCGACATCACGGTGATGTCGCCATCGATCACCTGGATCGAAATGCCCAGGCCGTAGTAACGCCCTTCCTGGCGCTCGCGCATCTGCGCGTACTGCTTGGGATCGAAGAAGCTCGAATGCGGATCGAGCGTCTTGAGCATGCCGTCAATGGCGCCGTAGACGAGCCGGTCCGACGGGACATCCTCGACGTACTCCCGCTCGATGGCCGCGAGCGCGGAGGTAAAGATCTTGTACTGCTGCGCCACCTCATCCTGGGTGGCCAGGGCCGTACTACCGAAAAAGCCGCCGGCAATGGCCGACAACAGCACGGCCAGCAGCATGACCGGGAAAAAGCGGGGAGTACGCATAGACACTGATCCTAACAGACGAAGTGCTGGCCCCGCAACGAGATCCGGGCGAGGGTCCCGGCAGTATCGAGCCCCCGGCCAGAGGTGTATAATCCGAGGTATGTTTGGCTCTGTCGGCGTCCCGGAACTGATCATCATTTTCACGATCGCGCTGATCATTTTCGGCCCGCGGAAGCTGCCGGAACTGGGCAAGTCGCTCGGCAAGAGCCTCGCCGAATTCAAGCGCGCCTCCAACGAGCTCAAGAACACCCTCGACGAGGAAATCCGCCTCGAGGATCAGCGCGCCGCGCAGCGGGCCAACGAACCGCACTCGACGGTCCACAGCCCGGCCGCCGAGCCCGAATCGGTGTCCGACGAGCAGCACGTCAGCGTGCCGCGACAAAACGGCAGCGCGTAACGCCGAATGGCGCTCGTCCCCTTCCCCGGCACCGCCGCCGCCCACGATCCGGAACCTCCCGACCTCGAAGATGCCGGCGGAAAGATGTCGTTCCTGGAGCATCTCGACGAGCTCCGGAAACGACTGATCTACATCGTCTATTCGCTGATCGCGGGCTGCGCCGTCGCCTACATCTTCATCGGGAAGATCTTCGACTTCATCATGAAGCCGATGCAGGCGATCCTCCCGCCGGGCGGCTACCTGCAGTACACCGCAGGGCCCGATCCGTTCATGCTCTACGTGAAGATCGGCTTCCTGGCCGGCATCTTCATCGCGTCGCCGCTGATCCTCTGGCAAATCTGGCGGTTCATCGCGCCTGGCCTCTACTCCCACGAGAAGAAGTTCGCGATCCCCTTCGTGCTGATGTCGACGATCTTCTTCGTCGCCGGCGGGCTGTTCGCGCACTACATCGCGTTCCCGTGGACTTGGGCGTTCTTCGCCAGCTTCCAGACCGATTACATGCGCTTCGTGCCGAAGATCGACGAAGCCTTCGGCATGTACACGAAGATGCTGCTGGGATTCGGCGCGATCTTCGAGATGCCGACGCTCGTCTTCTTCCTCGCGCGCATGGGGGTCGTCACCGCCGGCATGCTGGCGAAGTACTTCAAGTACGCGTTCCTCGTGATCTTCATCATCGCCGCCGTCATCAGCCCCGGTACCGACATGATGTCGCAGGTGATGATGGCGGTGCCGATGCTCGGGCTCTACATCATCAGCATCGCCATCGCATTCATCTTCGGCAGGAAACAGCCGTCCGAAGCGTTGTGACGATCCGCGGTACAACGCTCACGGGCTCGCTGGCACTTGCAGCAGCGCTCGCGGGAGGCGGATGCCATCCCCGTTTCGGCGTCGCCAGGCCTTCGCCGCGCCCCGCGGAGCAGAACCGGCCGCCTTCCGTGCGCGCCCACTGCGATCCATGCACGGTCGCGGCTGGCAAAACGTCACGCGTCAGCGCGGCGGCGCAGGATCCCGACGGCGACCAGGTTACGTACGCCTGGGCGGCGCCAGGCGGAACCATCGCCACTCCTTCGGCACCCGAGACCGAGTGGACCGCTCCAATGAAGGACGGCCCCGTGCCCGTCACGATAACGGTGAGCGACGGCAAGGGGGGCACCGCAACCGACGCGATCACCATACAAGTCACGAAGGGGTGATCCGGTGCCGATCCGTCCTTCCTCGGCTGCCGAGATCCGCCAGCTGATCGACGCGCTCGGAGGAGCGGACGATGTCCGGCGCGAGGCGGCAGTGGCGCGGCTTGCCGTGATCGGGCCGCGCGCCGTCGAACACCTCCTCCAGGAATATCCGAAAACTGCAACAGCACGGGCGCGCGCCGGCATGCTCCGCGCGCTCGAAGCGGCCGGCGACGCGCGCGCGGTCCCGCTCGCGCGCGCAACGCTGGACGTTGCCCCGTCCTCACCAGAAATCATCAGCGCGGCGATTGGCGTCCTGCGTGGATTTCTCGGGGCGATACAACCGGCAGTGGCGCGCGATGCGCTCGACGCACTCATGGCAGTGGCGCTCGATACCGGACGGCCAGCGGACGTGAGAACCGCGACGCTCGACGCGATGCGCGACCTGCCGCCATCCGTGCTCGAACCGATACAGCAAACGCTCGCGCGCGATCCAGACACGCTCGTGCGCGACCGGCTGGCAACGCCGCCGGAGCAGCCGGGGCAGCCGGCGCTCGTCTGGCGCGATGCCATCGAGGGGCGGCTGCCGCCGTCACCGGCAATGCTGAAGAGCGCGGTCGCGGCCTTCGCGCGCACCGCGCGCCTGCTCGAGCTGCAGCACGTCGTCGATGCGATTCGCCTGCACGAAACGCACGAAACGGATCCGGGGCGGCGCGCCGAGTGGCGTGCGGTCCGCGGCGCGGTCCACCAGGCGCTCGCCGCGCGCGGGAGCACGCTGGCGCTCTACGATCTGCGCGACAGCCTGCTCGAACCCGGGCGTCTGCCGGTCGCGTTCCTCGCGGCGCTCGAAGAAATTGGTGATGCGACCTGTCTCGAACCGCTGGCCGCTGCGTACGACGCCTCGTCGCGAAGCGGTGACGCGTGGTGGCGGGAGCACGTTGCCGCGGCGTTTCGCGCGATCGTACGACGCGACGGCCTGACCCGCCGTCACGCGGCGGTCAAGCGTGCGCTGGCGCGGTGGCCCGAAGCGACCGCCGATCTCATGGCAGGAAGCTGATCCGCGCGTCGCGGCTCGCGGGGGCAAACAGCGCGTCGAGACGCGCCAGCAGGTCTTCGCGAGTCCACGCTTTCACATCGAGGCGCGGCACACGCGCCGCATCGAATGACACGTCGACGGCCGCCGGCGTGCAATCCACCGCCCACGCGAAATGTTCACGCGCCGCGCGCGCCGTGCGCTCGTCGACGGCGCCGTAGGGATAGGCGAAGAGCGTCACGGCTGTTCCTGTCAGGGCTTCGAGCGCGCGCCGGCACTCCGTCATTTCCGAGTGGCGGATCTCGTCGGGCTGCGCCGTCAGCAGCAGATGATTCACCGTGTGGGCGCCAATCGTCACCCCCCGCGTCGCGGCAAGACGCCGGACTTCCTCGGCGCGCAGCGGCCGTCGCGGCGGCGTCTCCGACCCGGTGTATGACGCGAGCAAAGTCGAGCGGTCGGTCAATGATGCCCGCACGCACTGGTCGTGCAGAACCCGGGAATTCGGCGGATTCACCCGTTCGATTGTGTCCCACCAGTATTCGACATCGCGATCGAGACCGGCGGTCGTCAGGAAGAACGTCGCCGGCACAGCAAGTCGTTCGAGGATGGGAGCCACATCCGTGAGATGTCCCAGGTAGCCATCATCGAACGTCAGCGCGATCGGGTGCTCAGGAAGATCCTCGGGCGACGCGGACACGAGCTGATTGAGATCGACAATCGTGCCACGCTCGGCAATCACCTCGAGGTGCTGCTCGAAGAGTTCAGGCGGCACCGACAGATCAAAGATGTCGTGCGCCGTGGTCTCGATGCGGTGATACACGAGCACGAGACCGCGACTGACTGATTTCCGCCGGCGGTGGCCTCCGCCATGGCCCGGATGTTTCCTGGCTTTCACCCCAACCAGCATCGGGTTATACGGGTCCGCGAGCTCGTAGTCGCCGTCACTGAGCTCCTGTTCGCCGAGGCCCTGGAGAAACGCCATCGTGGTTTTGACGTTTCCGAATGCTTCCACCTCCACCTCGGAACCGAACGCGCCCTCGGCAAGCACGCGGGCGCCGGCGACAGTCACTCGCCAGAAATCCCCCCGCGGCCCGTACTCGAGACACACGCGGCTGGCGCACGGGAACGTCGCCAGAAGAACCCCTCCGGGCTTGAGTACGCGATGGCACTCGGAGAGCGCCGCATCGGGGTCGTCGATGACGTGAGCCGTCTGCGTGAGGATGATGCAGTCGTACGTATCGCTCGGAAGGCGGGGCGCCGATCGCAAGTCCGCAACGATGGTCGCTCGTGAATTGGACGCGTCCACGTCAAGCACTTCGGCACGTTCGACGCGCGCGCCGCCATAGGCCCTGGTGAGGTCGTCTTCCTGGATCTCGAGGACGCGTCCGTGAATATCGGACGAGTGCGCGGCGATGAACGCGCGGATGTAGCGCCGGTCGACCGGCCCGCCCCGCGCGTAGCCCCAGTCTCTCGCCATCGGGTGCGGCTGATCGAAGCTGCCCCAGTCCACGCCGTCGAGACCATGATGTGACAGGAACGCGCGGTGATGCGCCGTGGCGGCGCGCACGCGTTCGAGCTCGGCGAGCGCAATATCGCGACGCACGAGCAACGCCTGGTGGCGCGTGCGCAGCGTGCCGAAGGCGACTTCCCGGGCCGTCAGCAACTCGCGCATGTGCGTTTCCACGAGCGCACGATGCTTCAGCAGAAAGCGCCTGAACACGTCAGGGTAATCGGCTGATGCCGTCAGCCGTTCCCACTGGGTGCGCCGGGCGGTGCTGTGCCGCGCGACGATGGCGTCAGTCAACAGCACCGGGCCGGCGGCGGCCAGCTGCAGCCACGCATCTGCCAGCTCGAGGCCGTGCAGCGCGCGATCGATCGCGAGCGATGCGAAGGTCTTCCCGGCCGTGGCCCATACGGGAGGGACCGACCGGGGAGCCGCCAGCACCTCGACGACCGTGCGACCGCGAGGCTCCCAGCGCGCGCTGTGGACGCCATCCTCGCTCTCGATCCGAATCGCACCTCCGCTCGCCAGTGCGCCGGTTTCAAGCGCGTCACCGAGCACGGCGACGGCGCCCGGCAGCAGCTGATACCCGTGCTCGATGACGAGCACCACGGCGCCGTCGCGAATGACGGACCAGCGGTCCGCCGTCATCGATGCTCTCCGCGGATCAGACCGAGGACAGCGCGCAATGGAGCCGTCAGCCGCCAGCTCCATGATTGGCGCAAGTCGCCAACCTCACGGCGCAGCTCCGCGACCTCGTGGGTCAGGCGATCCAGTTGCTCGCGCTGCGCGACGATCGGACGCGCGCGTGCAACCGTGCTCTCGGCGGACGCCAGTTCTTCATGGGCGCGTGCCAGTGACGGCAGCGTCGCGCCGAGATGGTCGCGTTCGAGGCCATGCATCTCGCGCAGCAGGGCGAGCGACTCCACCTCCTTGGCGACGAGGACGTCGATGGCATGCGCACGGTAGCTGCCCGCGTGTTTCTCGATCAGCGCGTGGAGTGGCGCGCGGTATTCGGCGTCGCCAAGCATCACGCGGCTCATCGACCCCGCCGTCCGGCGGTAGTGAAACAACACCTCGGGAACGATGGTTCCCTTGAAGCCTCGCTCGATCAGCCGCAGCCAGAAATCCCAGTCTTCGCACCCCTCGCGCATCCGCTCGTCGTAGCCGCCGACAGCGTCGAACGCCGAGCGCCGCACCAGCGCCGCGCCGTTGACGGCGTTGCGCGCGAGCATCGCCGGGAGGTCGCACCGTTCGGGACGCCACGTCCAGTGTTCGTCGCCAAAGGTTTCGAGCCAGTGCGATACGAATGCCATCGATGGATCGCGATCGAGGACGGCCAGCCCCTTCTCGAACCAGGTTGGCGCAAGACGATCGTCGGCGTCGAGTGCACAGAAGATGTCGCCGTTCGCGGCGGCGGCCGCCGCGTTCCGTGCCGCCGGCAAGCCGCGGTTGCGCGTGCGCAGCACGCGCGTCTTCGGCCGCTGGTAGGTCTCCAGCTTTCGACGCGTGCTCTCATCCGTCGAGCCATCGTCGACGACAATGATTTCGAAGTCGTTGACGGTTTGCGCGAGGACGCTGTCCACGGCCTCGTCGAGGAACATGCCGTGGTTGAAGCACGGGACGAGCACAGACACTCTGGGCACGGCTATCCGGCGATCACCGCGCGCGGCGCGGGCTCCTCGGTGAGCAGTTCGACGTACGCGGCCGCAACGTCGGCTGCCGGACCATCCATGATCACGCGTCCGCCCTCCAGCAGCAGCGCCCGATCGCAGAACGCCGCGATCGTGCGTGGCTCGTGGCTCACGAGCAGCATGGCGTGACCGTGCCGATGCAACGCGCGGTAGCGGTCCTGGCACCGCTCCTTGAACTCCGCGTCGCCGACGGCAAAGATCTCGTCGAGGATCAAAACGTCTCGTACGGCGCGGAATGCGACCGCATACGCGAGTCGCGCGGCCATGCCGCTCGAGTAATGCCGCAGTTCGAGGCGTGCGAAGCGCTCGAGACCCGCGAACTCGAGAATCTCGGCGGTCGCGCCGCGCAGCTCGCGAAGCGACATGCCCATCACGGTTCCAAGCAGCTCGATGTTGTCGATGGCGTCGAGGTCGGGATTCCAACCAATACCGAGCTCGAGAATCGGCGTCATCGGCGCGCACGCAATCACCTCGCCGGCATCTGCGCTGTAGATCCCGGACACGATCTTCAGCAGCGTGCTCTTGCCGCTGCCATTCCGTCCCATCAGGCCAAGGCTCTCGCCAGCCTTCAACGTGAAGCTTGCGTCGCGCAAGACGTGCAGCTGTTCCGTGTCGCGCCTTCTGAACAGGTCGAGCGCATGCGCGCGCACCGTGTCGCGACGAACGGACGGGATCGCGAACGATTTCGCGACGCTGCGCGCTTCGAGCAGCGTGCGGCGCATCAGAGTTCCTCCGCGACACGAGGCGCACGCCAGCGATAGATCAGCGCGCCCGTCACGAGGATGGCCGAGGCTTCGACGGTCAGCAGCACGTGCGCCAGCGCGGACGGGACCTGGTTGTCGACGAGCACGCTGCGCGAGAAGAGGACAATAGGCGTCGGCGGCCAGAGGTACAGCAGGAAATGCACGCGCTCGGGAAGCACATCGATCGGATAGATGATCGGCGCAACGAAGAAGCCCGCCTGGGTGATGACTTCCCAGACCTGGTTCAGGTCGCGATAGCGCATGAACAGGACGCTGGCTGCAAGCGAGAACCCGGTGACGATCGCAAAGAAATGCGCCTGGTAAACGACGTAGAGACCGAGCGCCTGGATGGACGGCATGCGCCCGCTCATTGCCAGGAACGCGACGAGCACGAGCGAGAAGAGCGTCAGCGTAATGACGGCGTTCGACGCGGACGACACGACGAGCACCCAGCTGGGGAAACGCGCCTTGGTGAGCAGATATCCTTTCGCCCGCAGCGAGAGCAGCCCGGTCTTGGTCGACTCCTGGAAAAACTCGTAGAGAAACAGACCGATGATGAGATCGAGCCTGTACTGTGGCGCACTCGCGAACACGTACGAGAACACCGCGAGCAGGACGAGGAACATCGAGAGCGGTTTGAGCAACGCCCAGAGGAAACCGCCAATGGTGCCGTGATAGCGCGTCTTGAAGTCGGTGCGGACCAGCGTCCACACGAGGTCGCGCCACTCGGAAGGACCGCGCCGGGTCCGCGCAGGCGACAGCGGGAACATGGATGCCTCATACTATACGGCACCGTGCGCATCCTTCACGTAGTGCCGTACTACGAGGACGCCTGGGCCTATGGCGGCATTCCCCGCCTGGCGTCCGCGTTCGCGCGAGGACTCGCGCGCCGAGGCCACGACGTGACCGTCTGCACGACGGATGCCGCCGACGAGAACAGCCGCGCTCGTGCGCCGCGCGATTACGAAGGTGTAACGGTCCGCGTTTTTCGTAATCTCTCCAACCGGCTCGCGTATCACTATCAGTTCTTCACACCGATCGGATTCGCGCGTTTCTTACGGACGTCGGCCTCGTGTTTCGACATCGCGCACCTGCACGCGTGCCATCACCTGCCCGGAGCAGTTGCCGCATCGGCGCTCCGGCGTGCGCGCGTGCCGTATCTGTTGTCGCCCAACGGCACCGCGCTGCGCATCGAGCGGCGCCGGCTCGCAAAGCTCGCGTTCGATCTCACGATCGGCCGCCGCGTGATGCCGGACGCGGCGCGCGTGCTTGCGGTCAGCCGGGCCGAACATCGACAACTGCAGTCGGCCGGGGTTCCCGCGGCGCGCGTGCGGCTCGTGCCGAATCCCATCGACGAGCAGGAATTCGATGCCGCACCCGACGGACGCACGTTCAGGGCGGCGCACGCGCTCGGTGATGGGCCTCTCATCCTGTTCCTTGGCAAACTCACCCCGCGTAAGGGGGTGGACGTGCTGGTCCGGGCATTCGTATTGATGAACGAACCGTCCGCGCGACTCGTGGTCGCCGGGAACGACATGGGCAGCGGTGCGGTCATCGCCGCACTCGCGCGCGGGGCCGGACTTGGCGATCGCTTCGTTCGCGTCGGTCTCTTGCGTGGCCGCGAACGGCTGGCCGCCCTCGCAGCTGCCGATATCGTCGTCTACCCCTCACGCGACGAAGTCTTCGGACTGGTGCCGGTCGAGGCCCTTCTCTGTGGAACACCCGTCGTGGTGTCGAGCGACAGCGGATGCGGTGAAGTGATCGGCCAGCTGGGTGGCGGTCACATCGTGCCGTTCGGCGATCGGGACACGCTTGCCGGCGCCATTCGGGCCATCCTTCGCGAGCCGGCGGTGTGGCGCACGCGGGCGCGCGAGGCCGGTGCCCGTGCACGTCAACGGTTCGCCAGCGACGTCGTCTGCGCGCGACTCGAAGAGGTATATCGCGAGGTCGCGCAAGGAAGCACGGCGTGACCGGCGTCAGCTTCGTGGTTCCTGTGTTGAATGGACGCCGGCATCTCGGTCGCGTGTTGCTGGCCATCGCGCGCGAGGCGACTGGACACCCGGCTGAGATCCTCATCGTCGACGACGGGAGTACGGACGGGTCGCGGCGGGTCGCCGAGTCGTTTCTCAGAAAGTCGGACGCCGCGGGCTTGACGACCAAAATCATCGACGGGCCGCGCCGGGGCGCGGCTGCCGCACTGAATGCCGGCATCCGAGAGGCGCGATACCCGGTCATCTGCCAGGTCGATCAGGACGTCGTCATTCAGGCCAGGTGGCTCGAACCGCTGCTGCGCGCGCTCGAAGATCCCGCAGTCGCAGCCGCGCAGGGGCGCTACGTGGTTCCGACATCCGCCGGCTTCTGGTCGCGGATGGCGGGCCGCGATCTCGATCTTCGATACGCGCGTCTGTCCTCAACGACCAACCATGTTTGTACAGGCAACACGGCGTACAACGCGAGCGCGCTGCACCAGGTCGGCCTCTTCGACGAGACGCTCGGCTATGGGTATGACAACGATCTCAGCTATCGATTGACCGCATTCGGCTACACGCTCGTGTTCTGCCGCGATGCGACGGCCGCCCACCACTGGCGCGACTCGCTTCGCGGCTACTGCGCGCATCAGTTCGGCGTTGGATACGGGCGGCTCGATGTCTTGCGGCTGCATCCCCGTCGTGCGACCGGCGACGCCGTGTCCAGAACCGTGATGATGCTCCACGCGCCGCTGACATTGGCCGCGGTGATACTGGCCCTTCTCTCAGTTGTTGTCCCGGCGTTCGCAATCGCGGCAGTCGTGCTGTTCGGAATTCTCGCCGGGGAGCGCGCAATCGCGGGCATTCGCGCGGCGCGCCTCACGTACGACCGCGCGACACTGCTCTTTCCGTTTGCGCATCTCGTCCGCGATCTCGTCTGGAGCTGGGCCATCGTGTTGTGGCTGACCCGCCGCGTCGTGGGTCTCGATCGGGATCCCGCGCACAGCATGCGGCGTCCGCGCGGCAGTACGGTGCCGTCCGTCGGCAGCGGTCGAGCGCTCGTGCTGGTACCCGCCCACAACGAGGCGGCGAACTTGCCGCGCGTGGTCGAGGATCTCCGCAGCGGCTTCCCAGGCGCCGAGATCCTGATCATCAACGATGCGTCCACCGACGAGACGCGCGAGATCCTGCCGGCCCTTGGAGTGGAGTGGCTGACGCTTCCGCAGCGTCTTGGAATTGGCGGTGCGCTGCGCGCGGGACTGCGATGGTCACGTCGTCATGGATTTGCGATCGTGGCGCGCGTTGATGGCGACGGCCAGCATGCGGCGTGTGACCTGGCCAGACTGCTGAAACCAATCGCCAGCGGGGAGGCAGACGCCGTCACCGGCTCACGGTACCTGCGCGGGACACATCGCGCGACCGCGCGTCGGGTCACGCAGCGATTGCTCGCCACATGCCTCAGCGCGATCACTCGGCAGCGTGTCACCGATCCCACGTCGGGCCTGTGGATGTTCGGCCCTCGCGCGGTCCGGCTGCTCGGCGATCATCATCCGGGCGGCTACCCCGAGCCGGAGATTCACCTCCTGTTCGCGCGACACGGGCTCATCGTCCGGGAAGTCGCCGTGGCCGCGCGCGAGCGGCTCGCCGGGCGCACGACGCTGACACCGGCGCGGGCGGCGGTCGCGTTCGCGCGAACGGCACTCGCTTTGATGGCGCTCACGCTTCGCCCCGATCGACAGACTCGGCCATGAACGACCTCGTGCAAATCGTGGCAATCGCCGTGAGCGCCGGGCTGCTCGTAGCGGTCGTCGCGCTGGTCCGTGACGGCCGGTTGCGCGAGGAGTATGCGTTCGCGTGGATCATCGGATCGCTGGTGCTGCTCGTACTCGCGATCTGGCGCAACAGCCTCGACCTGGCGGCGAAGTGGCTTGGCATCTACTATCCGCCGGCGTTGCTGCTGCTGGCCTTTATCCTCGCCATGTTTGTGGTGTCCCTGTATTTCTCCGTCGTGATTTCACGTCAACGGCAGCAGATCGAGCGGCTGGCCGAGGAAGTGGCGCTGCTTGACGCGGAGGTCCGGCGGGCCGCGAACGATACCCGCAAGGATCAGGCGCCGTAGCGGCCGCGAGCGTGGTCGAACGTGCCGCGGAGCATGGCGAGCAGGCCCGTGCCGATTGGCACCTCCGGTGACAGCGCCACGTACGTGGCGCTGAGACCCACGATGACGGCGCTGCGCGCCAGGCGGGCAACTGGCCCGAACGGCGCGACTTGCTGCGCGAGACGCAGGTGGTTGCGGACGCCGTAGTAGACGCGTCGCGGCGACCGCGCGCCTATCGAGCGTCCGCCTTCGTGATACACGATGGCGTTCGACACCGATACGGTATCGAACCCCGCCGCGCGCGCACGCAGGCAGAACTCCAGGTCTTCGAACGAGAAGAAGTAGGCCTCGTCGAGGAGACCGATGCGCTCGAACACGGCGCGTTTGACAAGGAGCGCACATCCGCTTGCGCCATCGACGCGGCGCACGGGTTCAGTGCCAAGGGACGCGAACCGTCGACCCGCCGCGAGATGACGCATGCGACCGGTCCGGGGGTCGTAGCGCATGCCTGCGCTGGCAATGATTTGCGGTTCTTCGCGGGACACCGACACCGCCGCGGCAATCCCGATGCGCTCGTCGCTCCACAGCACGCCTGATAACTCCCTCAGAGCGGCGGGATGCAGCACCGAATCGCTGTTCAGCAACAGCACCGCGTCGGCGCCGCGCTCGAGCGCATGCCGGATGCCGACGTTGCAACCACCGGGGTATCCGAGATTCGAGCCTGATTCAATCACGTCGGCGCGCGGCAGCACGGATCGAAGTTGTCCCGCGACCTCCGGGTCGGCGGCGTTCTCGACAATCACGATATCTGCGTGCGCGTCGATCGATGTTTCCACCGAGCGCGCCGCCAGAAATGTCTCGCCAGGCGTGCGGTAGTCCAGGATCACGACCGAGATGGGCCGACTGGATTGCGGCGGCACGGCTGCCGCGTGCGATTGGCGCCGTTCGCGGGGCACGCTGTCGAGCGCGACGTAGCGCGCGTGAAGGTGCGCGGCATCCTCGTCGATAGTGCAGACCGGCCGGATGCCTCCCCGCAGACGTGCGCGCAGCGATGGGTCGTCGATCAATCGCTTCAGCGCAGCGGCCAGCGACCGAGCGTCACCGGCGTCGAACAGCAAGCCGTCCACTTCGTCGCGCACCATGTCCGCCATCCCGCCAAGCCGCGATGCAATGACCGGCAGGCCGCGCGCGAACGCTTCACGAATGATGAACGGTGCGTTTTCAATCCAGACCGAGGGCACGACAAGCACGTCGGTCTCGGCGAGAGCCGCCGGTACCCGCTCGTGTGGAATCGGACCGGTTCGACGAATCGCGGGGTGACCCAGCCGTCGCTGCAATGATGCGGCGTAGCGAGTGTCGCCGTGGTACGGCGCGACGCTTCCGAGAAAATCAACGACGACGGCGCCGGGCGGCAATTGGTCGATGGCGTCGAGCAACAGGTGCGGCGCTTTCGAGAAAATCAGGCTGCCCGCGAACGCGATCCTCAGCGGACCTGGCCGCCGCGACCGCTCGAGCGTGACAGGGACCGCGCTCGTATCGATGCCCTGGTCGCACCACTCGAGGCGCTGGGGCGGGATCCCGAATCGAATGTACCGTTCGCGCAATGTGTGCGATGGCGTGAGCAGGAGGTCAGCTTCGCCAAGTATCGCGCGCATGTGGTCCGCGCGCGCGCGTGAAAGGTCGCGCGTGCTTGCGGGACTCGCCGTTGCGACGAGCGTCTCGATCGCCGCCGGGATGCTCCTGATAATGGGCACCGGCAGCTCGCGCACGCGTCGCGCGGCGCGCCACACGCCGGCGGGCGCAATGACCCCCGGCGGGATGCAGGTCGCGCACCCCTCATCGCCGGGTCCCTCACAGCGCGCGCCGTGAAGATCGATCAACTGCCCGCGATGACAGATCGGCCAGTAGTCGTTCAGCGTCATGACGATCGGAATCCCTCGCGACCTCACGCTCGTCATGAGCTCGGTCGACAGGCACGTCAGGTGCTGGATATGAACGATGTCGGGGTCAAGGCTATCGAGGAGCGGGGCAACGGCCGACGCGAGGGCAGGGTGACGATATGTCTCCTCGAACGTCGTGCATGTGGCGAACGTGTTGTTGACGAACTCGATGTGGACCGACCCGCGACGCTCCTGCCGGATATTCAGTTCGGGCCGTTGTGGGTCCGATTCGCGCGCGAGCACCGTCACGTGTAGATCTGGTTGCCGCGCCAGGGCGTGCGCCAAATCCATCACGTAGGTTTCAGTGCCGCCCGCGGATGCCGGCGGCAGGCCGTGGACGATCTGCAGGACGCGCATCACACGTTCCTGAATCGCGGCGCCGGCCGCCCGAGCCGTGCCGCACGTGCGCCGAAATATTGGCCCGCCGGCCACACGATGCCAAGCGCCGCGGCCCGGGCCCATGCAACTGCTGGCTGACGAGCATCCCGCGTCACGCGTAAGTGCGCCGGCACCGCGCGCGCGATCGCCCCGAGCAGTGCGTGCGAGGTGGGCACCGTCGACAGTTCGAACAACTCTTGCAGTCGCCGGTGCACGAGATACGTACGCCGTAACTCGTACCACGGATCGCGATCGTGCGAGTGCTCCACGGCAGCATCGGGAATGTAAGCGATGCGCCATCCGCCGAGCAGCACGTCGCGCGCCCATTCGAGGTCCTCCGCGAGGGGGACAGCGCGGAACGGGTGACGTTCCCACGCCGACCGCCGGACGCAGGAGCAGACGTTGTCGAAGATGCAGCGGTCGTAACGCTCGCCAGGCGGGAGCGCGTCAAATTCGTCTCTCGACAACGGACCCACCAGGCGTGGCTCGGTACTGCACGCCAGCCAACGTTCGAGACTCCAGCGCGTCAAGGGGCTGGCGTCGGTTGCTGGCACCTGCCGCGCAAACGTCCCCGCGAGTGATGGGTCCGATGCAAACGGCGCGATAAGTGTCTCGAGCCACCCGGCGCCAATCGGCACGGCGTCCTGGACGATGAGAACAATCAGATCACCGCTGGCCGCGGCGATCGCGTGATTGCGCGTTCCGCCGTGATTGAACGTGCTCGGGTCGACGCTGAGGACTCGCACGCCACGTGACTCCAGGAACTCGCGTGTGCCATCCGTCGAGCCTGAGTCAAGGGCAATCACCTCGCGTGCCGCGGACGACACCTGCGCTTCGATCGCGGAGATCCAGCGCGGCAGCGTGCGCATGCCGTTTCGCGTGACCGTCACGATCGACGCGGTGGGCCGACCGGTCACCGCGGTTCACCCCGCGGAGGCGCGGCTGGGGTCTGACCCCGGTCTGGGTCGCGGCTGGGGTCTGACCCCGGCGCGGCGGCGAGCACGGCCGCGTAGCGCGCCTCCCACTCCACTGCGTCGGCCGCAATCGACTTCACGGGCGTGACGGCGGACGCCAGGCGGGCGCGTTCGACGGGATCGTCGAGCAGCGATTGGAGAATTCCGCGCAGCGCATCCGGCGACCGCGGGTCGAACAACCGGCCGTTCACGCCATCGCGCACGGTCTCGGGTATCCCGCCGACCGCGGCGGCGACGACGGGGATGCCGTGCAGGAATGCCTCCTGCAGCACGATCGGCGCGTTCTCGGGCCAGAGCGATGGCACGACCAGCACATCGAGCGCACCGTAAATGCACGACGCGTCGACGCGATCGAACGCACCCGCGAAGATGACCGGCATCCCTGAAGCAAGGCGTTCGAGCTCACGAGTGTAATCGGGCGAAACGTTCGGGTCGCCGTGAATGGTGATCTCGAAGGACCCGCGGAGTCTCCGCGCGGCTTCCAGCAGCACGTGAACCCCCTTGTGCCAGACAAGCGAGCCCACGAATCCAATCCTCAACGGACGATGACACTCGCGCGGGATGCGCTCGATCCGGGCGCCACAGCCATTCTCCGAAACGGTGATCCGCTTCGGCGGAACGCCGAGACGCATGTACTCGCGGGCGAGCGAGGCCGATGGCGCGACGAACAGATCGATCGTGTCGAACACGTGCCGCACGTAGGCGAGGCGGCGCCGCACATCGGCCGCGTCGATGAGCCCGCGCGAAGCGCGGTTTGCGAATGTCGTGGTGAGCACTGGCAGCCGCTGCCGCACAGCTGACGCCAGTTTCAGCAGCGGGCTGCCGCGCGTCACGGCAGCAATGCGACCGGCCGCCAGTTGCGGCCCAAACGGGGACTCGCCGAAGCAGCGCGCGCAGCGCTCCGCGTCGATCGTCTCGCACACGTGATGCTCGGCGCGATGGAGCCGCTGCCCGCCCGAGACGCAGACCATCGTGTAGTCGTGGAGCGTCGCAACGGTTGGAATGCCGCGTGCCCTGGCGAGCCGCGGTAGGTCCAGCGACAGATTGAGCAGATTGTGAACGTGGACGATATCAGGATGAACGGCGTCGAGAACATGCGTGATGCGCTCGTTGAGCCGCGTCGAGGTGTACGTTTCGTCGAAGCTGCGGAACTCCCAGTTGTTCACCACTTCGATGACCGGAAGCGTACCTTCCGTTCGCCAGCGGAGCGCCCCGTGGTTCGCCGCCGGATCGTAGTCCGCGGCAAGGACCCAGACGTCATGACGGGCTGCCAGCGCCGACGCGAGGTCGAAGGCGTAGATCTCCGAGCCTGCGCGATGGCGCGGCAGGAAGTCATGGATGGCGTGCAGTACCCGCAGGCGCGTCATGACTCGTTCCCGGATGCTCGATCAGCGGCGCCCGCGGGTACGCTCGACGCATTCCGCGGCTCCGATGGTCGTCGGGTCGATGCCAAGCACCTCCCCGCACATGCGATGGGCGAGATCGTACTCATGAAAGACGGATTCGTACAGCTTTGCGAGCTGCATCCGTGCGAGCACGTTCCTGGGATCGCGAACGATCGCTTCGCGATAGAGGTCTCGAGCTTTTTGGTGTTCGCCACGGGTGATCGCGAGCGCCGCGAGATTCGTGTAGCCGCGCGGCCAGGACGGATCGATGTCAATCGCGGTCCTGAACGCGTGTTCCGCTCCCTCCGCGTCACCGCTCTGTGCGAGGCAGATTCCCAGGTTCGTTACGGCATCACGATGACGCGGACGCAGGTTCAACACGATCTCATATTCGGGAATCGCCCGGTCGCATTGGCCCGCTTCCCTCAGCGCGTCAGCGTACGCGTAATGCGGCTCCCACGTGGCGGGCGCGGTGGCAGCCGCTTCTTCCCACAGCGCTATCGCGTTCGACCAGACGATGTTGCGCTGGACGGTGAGGAACACGCATACGAGCAGCACCACGCTGGCCGCGAGCCGCGCGCTGGCGCGCGTCGCGAGCGGACGCGCGAGCAGGGCGACGACTGCCAGGAAGAACCCGGCGCTTGCCAGGTAGACGCGGTGCTCGGCCATCCCTTCGCGGAGTGGAATGATGCTGGAGGAGGGAGCGAGCGACGCCAGAAACCACACGGCTCCCACCGCGACCAGCGGGTTGCGTGCGCGGATCCGTATCGCCAGCGCGGCAGCTCCCACGAGACCTGCCAGGGCCAGCAGTCCGCGCGGATCGAACATCGACGTAACAAACCGTACGTCGTGCATGATTGTCTGCCCGACCGGCATGGCCAGCAGACCGATGTAGCGCCAGATCACGACGGCCTGGGTCAGGAGGTTCTCGCCAGGCCCGCGATCGATTAACGCTCCGGCCGTGACCAGGGAGCGAAAACGAATCATCGCGCCGATGGCCAGCACGGCAAAGGCCGGCACATACAGGCGCCACAGCCGTCCCTTCCACGGGCCCGCGCTGCCGCCCCGGCTCGCTTCCGCTGGCGACAGCACCCACGCATCGTAGGCGAGCAGCACAACGGGGATCGCGGCCGCCGTTTCCTTCGAGCCCAGTGCGAACAACGCAGCGATGATCGCGCCGGCCGCGGACGCGAGGCTGCCCGTCATGAGCGCCCGCCTCGCAAGGATAAGGCATCCCATGAACCCGATCGCGCACAGCACTTCGGATCGCGCGGAGACGTAGCCGGCGCCTTCGGTCAGCATCGGATGCACCGCAAACGTGGCGGCCGCGAAGAAGGCCGGCCAGTCGGATTCCGTGGAGTCCGAAGTCGCGATGCGCCGCGCATCCCCGAACGCGCGCGTGCACCAACCGAAAAACAGTCCGACCGCGATCGCATGGAGCACCACGTTGGTGACGTGGAATCCAAACGACGTGTAGCCCCACAAGGCGCGATCGATCGCATAGGACACGTTCACGACCGGCCTGAACAGGCTGTAGAGCAGGATGAAGCGGATGTTCGAGAGGTCGACGAGCGAACGGTTGAACAGGATCGTGTCGTTGTCGTCGTAGACGAATGGGTTGTCGACGGCGTTGAGATAGGCGGCCAGCGCCAGGCCGACCGCCGCCAGTCCGAGAATCGCCCGCAGCACGCGCGGAGGAACGCCGGTGGATTTCCGTCGCGCGTGTGCTGAGCGTCGAGAACGGCTCATGGCTTACGACTCATGGCTCACGTCGACTCAGGCCTTAAGCCGGCATTCGGCATAAGCCGCCCTGAGCCCTGAGCCCTGAGTCATACGCCTTGACACGCGTCAGTACGCTTTCGCGAACCAGGCCTCGGCCGGCGAGGGCTTCCCGCACTTCACGCACGTGCCGGTGGTGTGCGCGCCGCCGAACGGGATGTTTCGCAGCGTCGCCTGCGTGTCGGCCTTGATCTGCGCTTCGCACTCCTCGCTGCCGCACCAGCCCGCAATGACGAACCCGGGGCGCCCTTCCATGATGCTCTTGAACTGTTCGTAACTGGTGACGCGCGTCGTGTGCTCGTCGCGAAACGCGCGCGCGCGTTCCAGCAGTGCGCGCTGAATCTCCTCGAGCCGCGCGGCAATCGCCTGCGCGAGCCCGTCCGCTGGCATCGAACCCTTCTCGCGCGTGTCGCGCCGCGCGACCATCACCGCAGACTTCTCGATGTCCTTGGGGCCGATCTCGATCCTGAGCGGCACGCCGCGCATTTCCCACTCCGCGAACTTCCAGCCGGGCGTGTACTCCTCTCGATCGTCGAGCATCACGCGGATGCCAGACGCCTGCAGCGTGTCGCGGATCTCGCGCGCCTTCGGCAGGACGGTTTCCTGCCAGTTGCCCCGTGGAATCGGCACGATCACAACCTGGTAGGGGGCGATGCGGGGCGGCAAGATCAACCCGTTGTCGTCTCCGTGTGTCATGATCACGCCGCCGATCAGCCGCGTCGATACACCCCACGACGTCGTCCACGCATGCTGCAGCGTTCGGTCGCGGCCCTGGAATTGGATGCCGAATGCCTTCGCGAAGTTCTGTCCCAGGTTATGCGACGTGCCGGCCTGCAGCGCGCGGCCGTCCCCCATTAACCCCTCGATGGAGTACGTGCGCGACGCGCCGGCGAACTTCTCGCTCTCGCTTTTCTGCCCGTCGACAACGGGCATGGCGAGCTCGGTCTCGGCGCACTCCTTGTAGAGCTCGAGAATCTTCAGGGTCTCCGTCTGCGCCTCCTCGGCGGTTTCGTGAGCGGTGTGTCCCTCCTGCCAGAGAAACTCAGTGGTTCGCAGGAACGGACGCGTCACCTTTTCCCATCGGACGACGTTCGCCCACTGGTTGATCAGGACGGGAAGATCTCGCCACGACTTGATCCACTTCGCGTAGAGGGTCCCGATGATCACTTCCGACGTGGGACGTATTACGAGCGGTTCGGCGAGTTCCTCGTCGCCTCCCTTCGTGACCCAGGCCACCTGCGGCGCGAACCCTTCCACGTGCTCCTTCTCCTTCAGCAGCAGGCTGGAAGGAATGAAGAGCGGGAAGTACGCGTTGACGTGGCCAGTCGCCTTGAACCGGCGATCGAACGCCTGTTGAATCAGCTCCCAGATCGCATAGCCGTACGGCCGGATGGCCATGCATCCTTTCACCTCGGTGTAGTCCGCGAGCTCCGCGCGGAGCACGACATCGAGGTACCACTGGGAGAAGTTCTCTGACTGGGGCGTGATCTCTGTCACGGTTCCCTTGGTTCCAACGTTATCGCCCATAGTTCATGGCGCGTCCTTGTTACGCGCGTGTCTCCATTATCCGGCGCCGCCAGCGCCGATCGTCACGTTCCGGAAAATCCAGGCGGAAGTGACCGCCGCGGCTCTCTTCGCGACGGAGAGCGGCGCGCGCAATCAATCGTCCCACCGTCAGCACGCTGGCGGCGTGCCAGTCGTCGGGGCCGAGCGCCGCCAGCGACTGGTCGTCGTCCAGGCGGGCGGCCAGCGCGTCGGACGCGGGGTCGAGCTCGGCCAGCGCAGCATTCAAGCCGTCCGCATCGCGGAACAGGCCGACATTGCGCCACATCAGGTCCTGCACCGCTGTCGCCCCCCGGCTGTCCCCTTTTTTCGTCAAAAAAGGGGACTGTCCCCTTTTTTTGTATGTAGCGCCGGGGGCGAAGCTCCGAAGCGTCGTGTCGTCGATGGGGCGATCGCGCGACTGACGCATGGCCTCGCCGGCGCGGGCGCCGAAGACGAGCCCCTCGAGCAGCGAATTGCTCGCGAGGCGATTCGCGCCGTGCACGCCGGTACAGGCTACTTCCCCTGCCGCGAGCAGGCCCGGAATGGTCGTCCGGCCATCCAGGTCCGTCACGACCCCGCCCATCGCGTAATGCGCCGCCGGCCCGACCGGAATCCTGTCGGTGGCAAGATCCAGCCCCGCGCTCCGGCACGCCGCGGAGATCAGCGGAAACCGGTCGTGCACGAACGCCGGGTCGAGATGCGCCAGCGTCAGGTAGACCGGCTTTCCTGTGCGCTGCACCTCGCGGGCGATCCCGCGCGATACGCGATCGCGCGGCGCGAGATCAGCAGCCGGATCGTAGCGAAGCATGAACGGCTCGCCATCCGCATTCACAAGCCGTGCGCCCTCGCCGCGCAGCGCCTCCGACAGCAGGAACCGCGGCTGCCCCGGCATGTCCAGCGCCGTCGGATGAAACTGGACGAACTCGAGGTCTGCGACCGCGGCCCCCGCGCAAAACGCGATCGCGACGCCGTCACCGGTCGCGACGGGCGGGTTGGTCGTTTCGCGATAGACCTGCCCGGCGCCCCCCGTGGCGAGCAGCGTGCAGCCCGCCCGGGCCGTACCCAGCCCGCCGTCCTCCTGCAGAAACCTGACGCCGGCGCAGCGCCCGCCTTCGACGATGACGCGGACGGCGCGCGCGTAATCCAGCACGCGGACATTCGGCATCCGCGACACGCGCGTCCACAAGGTCCGGCCGATTTCGCGCCCCGTCGCGTCGCGGGCGTGCAACACTCGCCGCACGCTGTGGGCCCCCTCGATCGCGAGCGCCGGCAGGCCATCCGGCCCGCGGTCGAACGCGGCGCCCCACTCGATGAGTTCCCGGACGTACCGCGGCCCCTCTTCGACGAGGACCGCCACGGCGCGCTCATCGCACAAGCCGTCACCGGCCGCAAGGGTGTCCGCAAGGTGACGCTCGGGGCTGTCATCACCACCAACCGCGGCAGCGATCCCCCCCTGCGCGTAGCCAGTATTGCCTTCGCGAGGGCCCCCCTTCGTCAGGATGAGGACCTCACCGGCCCCCTCGAGCGAGGCGGCCGCGCGCAGCGCCGCGATGCCGCTGCCGATGATCAGGTAATCGCCGTGAAGATCCACCCGCTCCACCCCACCGCGCAAAATACGGCGCGGCGGAGACCCCGGCCGGTGCCGATCCTGCTATCCTACCATTCACTCGCGCATGTCCCCATCCGTTCCAGGCCCCCGTGCGGATTGACGTCGGAAGCCGCACCGGCGCCTATCCCGTGCACATCGCTGCGTCGATGACGGCGCGGCTGCCGGCGCTGCTCGACGAACTGCAGGTACCGCAGCGGCGGTTCGTCGTCTCGAACCCGACCGTGTGGCGATTCCATGCGCCGGCGTTCGCGAGCGTGACCAGCGAGGACCCGATCCTCATTCCTGATGGTGAGCGGTTCAAGCAGCTGCAGACGGTGTCGCGCATTTACGATGCGCTGCTGCGTGCGCGCGCCGACCGCGCCAGCGCGATCATTGCCCTTGGTGGCGGCGTCGTTGGCGACATCGCGGGGTTCGCGGCGGCGACCTACCTTCGCGGAATACCGATCGTACAGGTGCCAACCACGCTGCTCGCCCAGGTCGATAGCGCCATCGGGGGCAAGGTTGGCGTCAACCACGCAATGGGCAAGAACTTGATCGGGTCGTTCCACCCTCCCGCAATCGTCGCAATCGATCCCGAGCTGTTGAGCACGCTCCCGCGCCGGGAGTTCCGCGCCGGCCTTTACGAGGTGATCAAGTACGGGGTGATTGCGAGCCGCCCGTTGTTCGACCGGGTCTCGGACTCAATGGCGGCCATCTTCAACCGCGACCCGGCCGCGCTCGTTCCGGTGATTGCGGACTCATGCGCGATCAAGGCATCGATCGTCGAACAGGACGAGCGGGAAACGGGCCTGCGGCGGACGCTGAACTTCGGTCACACCGCCGGCCACGCGATTGAAGCGGTGACGCGGTACCGGCGTTTTCGGCACGGCGAGGCGGTCGCTTACGGCATGCTGCTCGCGGCCGACATCGCGGTCGCGCGGGGCGCCATGCCGGAAGAGGATCGGAACGCGCTCGAAGAGACGATCAATCAGATGGGTCCGCTCCCCGCCGTCACCGATCTGTCGATCTCCGGGATCATGGAGGCCATCGGCCGGGACAAGAAGGTGGTCGCGGGCAAGCTGCATTTCGTGCTGCCGCGCTCGATCGGCACGTGCGAGGTCGTCTGCGACGTGTCGGAAGAGGAGATTCTGCGGGCGTTGGGGAACCTGGGAGTAAGTGCAGCGTGACGAGTGAACCAGGCCTCGACGTTGCACGATTGCAGCAACTAAGCCGAATACGCGCCTCGGACCTCGGATCTCGACCTCGGCACTACTCGATTCCGTGCTCTTTCAGCTTCGCCAGTAGCGTCTTGTAGCTGACCTGAAGGAGTTCCGCCGCACGTCCCTTGTTGTTGCCGGCTTCGCGCAGCACGTCTTCGATCTTGCGCCGTTCGACCTCGGCCGTTACCCGCCGCGTCACTTCCGCCAGGCTTCCGGAGAGATCGATTTGCGACCACGGCGACACTTCTTCGTCCGGCGGCGGCTCGGCGAACGACAGATTCAAATGACGCGGAAGGATGGTGTCACCGTCCGCGAGGATGACGGCGCGTTCGATGCAGTTCTGCAGCTCGCGCACGTTGCCGGGCCACCGGTATTTCTCGAGCTGCTCGATCGCTTGCGGTGAGAGCACGAGCGGCTTCTTCTTCAGCTCCCGGCAGAATCGCTCGACGAAATACCGCGCCAGCGTCTGGACGTCGCCCGTGCGCTCGCGGAGCGGCGGCACCGTGATTGGAAACACCGACAAGCGGAAGTAGAGATCCTCGCGGAAACGCCGCGCCGCAACCGCCGCGCGAAGGCCTTTATTCGTGGCTGCGACGAGGCGCACGTCGACCTGGACCGAGGCCGTCCCGCCCACGCGCTCGAAGCGTTTTTCTTCCAGCGCGCGCAGGATCTTTGCCTGCAGGGCGATCGGCAGGTCGCCGATCTCGTCGAGAAAGAGCGTGCCGCGATGCGCCATCTCGAACTTGCCCGGTTTCCGGGCGACGGCCCCCGTGAACGCCCCCTTCTCGTGCCCGAACAGCTCCGTCTCGAGCAGCGTCTCCGGAATGGCTGCGCAGTTAATCGCCACGAACGGCTGCTCCGACCGCGGACTGAGCGCGTGCAGCGATCGCGCGAACAGCTCCTTGCCTGTACCGCTCTCGCCTTCGAGGAGCACCGTGGTATCGGTGGCCGCGGCCCGCTGGAGCGACGCGAACACCTTGCGCAATGACGGATCCTCGCCGACCAGCTGCGGCGCCCCGCGCCGAACGGCGAGCTCTTCCTTCATCAGCAGGTTTTCCGTGAGCATGCGCCGCTGGTGGATGGCGCGCGATACGAGCAGCAGGAGGTGGTCGGGATCGATCGGCTTCGCGAGGAAGTCCATCGCCCCTTCCTTCATCGCGGCGACGGCATCCTCGATGCTGCCGTAAGCGGTCATGACGATCACGGGGATGTCGGCGTCCAGCTCCTTCGTCGCGCGAAGCACGCCGAAACCGTCACCCTCGGGCAGCCGGAGATCCGACAGGACGACAGCGGGAAGCGCCTGCTGCAACAGGCGCATGGCTGAGGGCTGATCCGCGGCCTCGAGCACGGCATGTCCCTGCCGCTCGAGCGCGTGCCGCAGCATCGTACGCAGCGAGTCCTTGTCCTCGACGATGAGAATCTGTGCGGGAGCAGCAGACACGCGGAACGACCGCGATCAGCGAATCCAGCCCGGCGGGACGCCGGCCTGTCGTGCTTCTTCCTCGATGTCGGCGATCTTTTTCTTGAGCGCCTCGATCTCCTGCGTCACTCTCGCCATTTCGGCAATGGCCTTCTGGCGATCGTCTGCAAGCTGCGCGCGCTGGTAGGGATCGTCGCGAGCGGAGAAGTCGTTCGTGAGGGAATTGATGCGAGTCTGCAGCGCTTCACGGAACATCTCGTTCCGGCGGAGCTCTTCACGTGTCTGCGCCATGAGGCCGCGCCAGTACTCTTCTCCCTTTTCGCCACCTGGCGCCTTCGCGTCTTCAGCCTTCTTGGTCGCCTCTTTCTGCGCGGTCGCGTCCTTGGCGGGCGGCGCCGGAACCGAGCCCGGAGATGGCGGAGGCGCGGCCTTCAGGTCGTCGTTGGTGTAGACCTTCTTCGGTGCGGCCTTCGTCGCTGTACCGGAAGTCTTGCGGCGGTCGGCTTCTTTCTTCGCCAGCTCCCCGAGGGACTGTGCGCCCGCGGGGCCTACGCCCGCGAGGAACACCAGCGTGATGCACGCCGAAAACATGCGTTTCATGAGGAACTCTCGGTCTTCAGTTTACCAGACGTCAGGAGCGCGATGCGCTCCCGCACCTTATCGGCATCCGCTGCGTTGGGCGACAGCTTCAAATATTCCGTGTAAGCCGCGGCTGCATCGGCAGGGCGTCCCAGGTTCTCGAGGCTGATACCGAGAGCCCGGCGGAATTCGGCGTCTTCCGGCGCCAGCGCAATCGCCTTCTGGTATTCGGTCACGGCCGCATCTTCGTTCCCCGACTTGTGCAGGGTCAGCGCCAGGTTGAACGTCGTCACGTAGTCGCCGGGAAACAGTGTCTGCGCGCGGCGGTACCCCTCGATGCTCTCTTGCCACCGCTCGAGCAAGCCGGCGGCGCGGGCACGGTTGAACACGTACGCCCAGCGGTCCCCGTTCAACGCGATGGCGCGGTCGAAATACGGGAGTGCCTCCTCCGGCCGTCCGAGACGAACGAGCACCTGGCCAAGGTTGCTCAGCGCCTCCGCGTCCTTCGGGTTCTTCTCGATTGCCTGCTGCAGGTGCTTCAGCGCGGACTCGTAATCGCCGGCCTGGTACGACTCGTAGGCGTGCCCGCTGGCGTCCATGAACTTCCGCCCGGCAGGCTCTGGAGCGTTGGCCGCAGGCGGCGTTGCGGCGGGACGCCGACCGGCAAGCGGATCTGTGTTTGTGGGACGCGCCGCCAGAGGTTCCTTCTTCGGCGCGAGGACACCCACCCCGGCGACCGCGAGCACGGCCAACGACAGCGAGCTGACGGCCATTAACCGGAGCCGGCGACTGCGCGCCGCCACTGCCGCATGATCGATGACCTTGACGTCCGCGCGACACCGCGGGCAGCGCTTTCGGTCCGAGCTGAACTTGGCGCCGCACGACTCACAAAGAACAGCTCTGGCCACTACCGGATTTCTCGCCACGACAGGATGCGCACGCCAACCTGGCCCACGCCGTTGTTGAAGTCTTCGGGGTCGCCGAACGCCTCGATCTTTGCGCCCGTGCGATCGCCGGTAATGCTGCCATTACCGCTGCCGAGGCCGCCACTTCCGGCCGAGGTGCCGAAATACAGGTGCTGGTCGACGATGAACGGGGCGGTCGCACGGCCCGACACGGTGCGGACGATGTTGCTCTCGTTGTTGTCCAGCCTGCCGTTGCCGTTCACGTCGTACGCGGCGCTTCCCGAATACGTCACCGCGTAAAGGTTCGCGGTGAAGTCCACGCACGGCGTTGACGCGACTTCATTCGTGGTCGTGTAGAACACGATGTCGCCGGCGACGGTCGGTGACGTCGAGGGCCGCTCGCCTGTGATCAGCCCTCCGGACTGGGTCACCGTCGCAAGGTTGATCTCGAACTTCGTCGTCGAGCCGCTGGACGGGTAGTTATCCTTCAGGCCGTAAAGCCTGAACGTACCAGTACCTCCGAAGGTCGTCGGTGGAAGTGAGTCGCTGCCTGTCGCAAAGAACATGTAGACGTCCGTGCTGCCGACAAAGAGCAGCGCCGACGATGCATAGATCGGCACACCGGTGTCGGCCATCAGGTTGGCGGTCAGCGAACCCGTGTCGGTGAAATTGAACCGCCAGTACTTGCCATCGATGTCGCCAATGTAGGCTTTGCTGACGACATAGGTTCCATACTCACCGGCTGCCGTCGGATCGGCTTGCAGCGTGTTCTTGCGCCCGTTCGAGACATCGCCGACGGTCAGACACCCGGTGCCGGTGCCGGTGGTGCCGCTCACGGTCCCACACGTCGACCCGCTCGCGTTGCCGATCAGCTCACCGGTATCCGCGTTCAGGAGGAACATGGTGGTCCCTGCCTTAGGACCCGTCGGGCCGCGGTTGGTGAGGGACGACTCGATATCGGGGAAATATCCCGAACCCACGATGACGCCGTTGACCGAGCGCGCGGTATTGAACGGGCCGACGGCTGGATCCGACCAGGTGAATCCCATGGTCTTCTCGGCGTACGTCGCGCTCGAACTGATATCGCCCCACAGGACGAGCTTATTACCCGGCGTCCCGTCGCTCAACGTGAACGTTCGCTTGATCGACGGGTCGAAATGCCCGTAGTTCGGGAACGCCCACTTGAACACGATTGACTCGTTCGGTGTGTCGAAACGCTGCAGCAGGCTGCTCACGTCGCTGATCGTGTCCGCGTCGGGACTGACGCCCATGCCTGCTTCCGTGACATCAAAGGCCTGGTAGAACGTTCCGCCGGGTCCCTGCCCGAACAGCACGAGCGATCGCCATGAGCCGCTGATCTTCACTTCGGCCAGCTTCGGAGAGCTGTCGACGAAGTACTCGAACTGTTCCACCGACTGGCCGTCGTACAGCGTCCGCAATTTCGGCAGCAGGTTGTACGGGATGAACGCCCACAGTTCGTACCCGGTGCGGGCGTCGATCGCGTGGAACATGCCGTCGTTCAGGCCGATGAAGATGAGGCTGCGGCGGTTTTCATGATCGCCCGCAAACGTACCGGTCGTGCCAGCCCGCCCGTAATCGTCGTCTGGGGGCGGATCGAGCGATGGCGGATCCATCAGTGCGGGCGTGGAACCAATGGCGGCGCCGAGTGGCTGCTGCCGGACGAAGTCGATCATGGTCGTCGCGGCGCTTGTCGTGAGGTTCATGTGCGACGCGAGTGTCGATGCATTCGCAGTCGTGAACGCCACGACCGACCCGCCGCCCATTCCGTTCGGGAGGTACGTGTAGATGTTCCGGCTCGCCGCGCTCGACGGCGTGCGAGCCTGGCCGGCAAGCGATGGCCGGCTGTCCAGATCCGGCCACAGCTTCGTGCCGTCGTTCACGAACTTGAATCCGCTCGCTTTGCTCGAATCGGTTTCCGGACGATAGACGCGGAACGCGCGCAGCCGTCCGACGAAGCCGGGCAATTCGAAGCCGGCAGAGATGAGCACGTTGCTGCGCTGAGGCACGATCGCGTTGGTCGAAATTCCACCGACGCGCACCAGGTCGTTCGGGAGCGAGCCGCCGTTCGAGTCCTTGCCGCTCGTCAGGTTGACCGTGCCGACGATTGGGCTGACCGTGACGTACTCGCTCGGGTTCCCGGCATCGATATCCGCCTGTCGCGCATATCCGGCCTGGACGGCATAGTTCACCCAGCGCGTGACCTCTGCCTCGGTCGTGACGTTGTGGTACACGCCGCGGCTGTTCGTCGCAATGGCCTGGAGTTGCGTTTCCTCCGCGGCCTTGACCTTGACGCCGATGACATGAATCGGCACGCTGCGCGTGACGCCGACCGATCCGGCGGTGACCGAGGTGAACGAGCTTGCGACCGACGCGGCGTTGTTCGCGGCGAGGTACGACGCGTCGCCCGAGTCCTGTCCGCCTGTCACCAGGACGATGATATAGTTCCGGCACGTGCGATTCGCCGCGGAGTCTGCGGCGATGGCGTTCTGCACGGCGGTCTTCGCGTCGGCAAGTGCGTGACTCAACGGCCGATCGGCATACTCACCCGACACAGTACGCCCACCGACGCTCGCGGGGATCAGCCCCGCCGGGTTGCCCGCGCTGGCCGCGACGACGTTGTACATCGCGGACGCGTTGTTCCCGCCAGGCGTGACGACCACGGTGCCGCCCGGACTAGTCGACTGGTTGTATCCCGCGTCGGACGTGCCGCCGCTGCCAACGACCGGTGCGTATGTCGCGTACTGGCCGATCCCGCCCGCATTGCATGGCGTCGTGTCGCCGTAGAGCGTCTGGTTCGCGTCGGCAAGAATGGCGACCGGCTTGTCGCAATCGTTGCCCCCGGTCGTGGTGCCGCCCGGCGTCGAACGCCACGCCGGACTCTTCTGGCGCAGGCGCACGAGCCCCCACCGCGCGCTTGCAGAGTTCGATTCGGTTAACGCCTGTGCGATCCCGTTCCGCGCGATCTGCCACCGCGTGTTCGCGAAATACGAGGTCGTATCGGCTGGCGCGTTCGATGTCAGCGCGTTCGACGGGTCCCACGTGGCCGCGACTGGCGTGATGCCGTCAGCCTGGTACTTGCCGGGGGACACCGCGTAGTGAAAATTGCGGAACACGCGACGGTACGTTTTCGCCGCGCCGAGCGGCGTGGAGATGAACGCATTCATCACCATCGGGTCCGCCGTCGTCGAGTAGAACCCGGGATCGTAGTATGTGTTGTTGCCGTCGGTCAGCATCTCGAGCGAGGTGTCGAACACGACGATCACCGTCGGCGGCACACGCTTGAGAATCGTCAACGGATCGAGCTGGGCGGACGCCGTCACCGTCCAGCACACCACCGCCAGGACCGAGAGAACAACCTTCGCCGCGCACATTTGCCGCAAGCGTCGCATCACTGCACCACCAATCCGCCGGGGCGGACTCCCATCTGCATGTTGGAAAGGGTCTTGCCCGGTGTCTGCACCGCGGCCTTGCGGGCGCGCTGGTTGAGTTCGTCCTGTCCGCGCTGGGCGATCTGACCGCGTTCGATTTCCGTGCTCGACGTCCTCGCGACCGTGACTTCAATCACCTTGCGCGTGCCCGACGGCCCGTAGGCTTCCGCGTGGAGCGTCAGCGTGCCATTCGCGTCAGTGTCCGGATTGCCGTCGTTATCTGCGGGATCGTCGGCCACCCAGACGGCCATGTACATCTGGCTGTCGATCGTGTTGTTGGGCAGCATGTTCTGCAGGCGGCCGTACGCGAACAGCCGCCATGCAGGATCGTTCGCTCCCCACAGGTCCAGGGTGTCCGTATCCTTCTGCAACGTGCACGTGGCGTTCAGCAGGTTGATCTGCTGGTTGCTGTCCGGAATCGTCGGGGACGTCGTCGTATCCACGAATCCCGAGGGCGTCAACGAGACGGGCGTGAAGGTGCTGACGCCCGCGCACGTGGGACTGATGGTGGTGTTGCCTCTGAGGATGTCGTTCCAGCGCGGGATGAGCAGCAGGTCCTGCACGACGCGCTCGACGGCTGCGTCTGCTGCGTACAACGCTTCCTGGCTGTTGCGGTAGTTGCCGGAGATCATCGTCTCGGTATTGCTCGTGAGCACGAGCGTCATGCCGAGCGCGGTCAGCAGCATCGTCGCCATGAGGGCGATGATGAGCGCGGTGCCCTCCTCGCGCTTGAGCCGGTCGATGGTGGTTGGACGTTCGGTCATGATCAGCGGCTCAGGTTCATGTTGCGCGGCGAGACTTCGAACGCCGACACCAGATCCGGAATGAACTTCTGTCCGGTGACACTCGTGCCTGGATTCGCGAACAGCGTCGTGTCGCGGCCGCGCAGCGCGGCAATTGGCGTCTGGATCCGCAGCATCACCTTGACCTTGCGCACGCGATAGAGATCGGCGTCGAACAGGTTCGATCCGCCGCCACACCACGGACCATCGCTGAACATCGATATCGGCAACGGCGAGAGCGAGCCGCCACCCGTCGTCAACGTCGACATGCCCGATGCGTTGTAGTTGCCCGCGGCGTCGTAGAGGCAGTTTGCGATACCGGATGGCGGCTTCGGCGATGTGGGCGGGTTCGGATCGCCGAAGTACTCGAATTTCAGTCCGACCACATTGTCGACGACCGGGTAGTCGGACGAGTCGCCGTCGTAATCGCGAAGCTGGCGGTTCGTCGCATCGTAATAGTAGGTGTGCGACTTGATCTGCGTGATCGGCGCACCTGCCTGGTACTCGTAAGTGAACTCCTGCCCGCGATGCTGGAGGTGGGCGGCGTCCGGCTGGGTCTGTGTGATCGTGAAGGTGTCGAAGTGACCGCTGGAATCGAAGATGATCACTGCCTCCCCCTCTTTGAACCCGCAGAGCTGGTTCGCATCGGGCGGGCAGTTCGGCTGGTCCGTCACCTTCAACTCCGCCGACGGAGTCGGCATGTTGTTGCGAATCGTTGTCTGCGAGTAAGTGTTCGGGACGTACGCGACCGTCAGGCGGTCGTCGAACGCCGCGGTGGTCGAATCGGGATTCACCCTGCCGGTACGCCGCGGGATGATTGGCGCGAAGAATCCCATCAGCGAGCCCGTGACCGGTCCCTGATACGGTCCGGCGCCGGCCATGACCAGATCCTTGAAGAGCGTGTCAGTGCCAACGCGCATGCGTTGCTGCATGTCCTGCACTTCCGGCTGGACCTGCGAGGCAGATTGCGACGGGTTCACGAGCTGAAAGATGGCGCCGGTGACGACCATCATGATCAGCATTGACACGAGCATTTCGACGAGCGAGTAGCCCTGTTCGCGGTTCATGGAGCCTTCCTTGACCGGACGCTGATGAGCATCGCGTCTTCCACCAGGCGCGTGCGGCCGTCGGACGAAATCGTGCGCTGGTTCTCTTTCGCTGTCGGTGTCACGAGTACGGTGAACACGAGCGTGTTGTTCGGGTTCGTCGGAAGCGGCTGGATCGCCCAGCGGCGCGTATAGATGGCGCCAGACGGCGCGACGGTGCCACCGCTGGCGTTCACGCAATTGCCGCGCGCATCGAGAAAATCGACGTACCCGCGGATATTCGATTCAAGTGACGCATTGACCGTGGGCGAGGTCGGCGACGGGTCGAGGCCATGCCCGGTCGCATCCGGTGCACAGAGCGTGAGGTTGGTCGTCGTATCGGTGACGGGGAGGCCCATGCCGCCCGTGTCGTACGAGAACGTCAGGCCTCGCAACTGCTCCATCTTCTGTGTCGCCATCGCGGTGGTCGACACCTGGTGCTTTGCCGCGAGGTTCTTCTCGGTCGAGAGCGCAAACATCTGCGCCACGCCAAGCGACACGACCGCGAGCATGCCGGTCGCGACCGCCACCTCCGCAAGGCTGAAGCCCCGTTCACTGCAGTACGACTTTGCCAAGGTTGTTCACCGTTATCGTTTTCGTCTTGCTGTTGCGCGTCACCGTGAGCGTGAGTGGCGTCGTCAGCGCCACCGCCGTGCCACTCGTGAGGTTCCACGCCGTGCCATCCGGTCGAAATTCAATCGACGCCGTCGTGACGGTCGCGTCGTTCAAAAGCTGACGCACAGGACCGTCGTAGTTCGGGGTCGTCGACAAATCAGTATCGGCAGCCGGCCAGCGATACGTGGACGCATCGCAGCGCGTCGTCGGCGTATCAGCAGCGGTGCCGAGTTTCTCGACGATCCGGAAATAACCAGTTGCAGGGCAGTTGGTGCGGAAGCGGAGCGGCGTGTTGTTCGCGACCGCCTTCATTCGCGCGGTTTGCAACTCCCGCTCCACCTGCTGGGCGGCATTGGAAAGCTTTGTAGAATCGCTCATCGCGTTGAGTGCCGGCACCGCGATGACCGCCAGGGTGGCAGCCACTGCCATGGTGAGCATCAGTTCGATGAGTGAAAAACCGCGCGCGTTTTCGTTCAGGATCCGCCGCATGCCTTCCAACTGAGCAATGGCGCTGCCACCGCTCGAACGGTCTTTCGTTGGAGGGAGCTAACTTGTTTGTTTACGGCGTGTTAGTTGGTGCTCGGAAAGGCTGATTACAGGCCCGTATGTGCCCTTGATGCGCGTTTTTGTTACGGTTCGTAACAATTGTGGAAGCGAACGAGCACAGCGAGTGAGCCACGCGATCCGCCTTCGCCGCGTTGCGGCTTCGGCGGACAAGGCGGAGCGGGCTAACGGTTCCCGCGAGCATGCGAGCGGAATGGAGCGGCCTGTCCGCGGCCGCGTAATGGAGCGAGCCAGCCGGCGTGGAGGGGCCCCCGGCACCGCGAGCATGCGAGCGGAATGGAGCGGCCTGTCCGCGGCCGCGTAATGGAGCGAGCCAGCCGGCGTGTAGGGGCCCCCGGCACCGCGAGCATGCGAGCGGAATGGAGCGGCCTGTCCGCGGCCGCGTAATGGAGCGAGCCAGCCGGGGTGTAGGGGCCCCCGGCGATCTAAACAAAGTGCAGGGGGTTCCGGCGGGGCGAAGCCCCCCGGGTGATCATGGAGGCGCCGCGCCGGCAAGGGGGAGCGTGACAATGAGGCGCGTGCCACCGTCTGGTTCGGCCTGCGCGACGACGCGACCGTTGTGCGTGACGATGATCTTCTGAACGAGCGCGAGTCCGAGGCCGGTGCCGCGAGCCTTCGTCGTGACGAAGGGGCGGAACATCCGCGGCGCGACCTGCTCGTCGATCCCCGGCCCGTTGTCAATGACGCTGATGCGGAGCACGCCTTGCCCCTCGTCGCGAGCGCCCTCGATCGCGATCTGCGGTTTGATGTGCGCGTCCGCGCACGCCTCGAGTGCATTGCGGCACAGATTGCTGAATGCCTGCCGCAGCAGCACTTCATCGCCATCGACCGGCGCGAACTCGCCGCGAACGGTGACGTCGCCGCCACGCGTGCGGGCCTCGCCGCGAATCTCCTCCGCCACGCGTTCGGCGATCGCGACCATGTCGACCGGCGCGAGCGTCAACTCGGTCGGGCGCGCGAAATTCAGGAAGTTCGTGACGACCTGGCCGAGCGCCTCGGTCTCGTCGCGAATGCCCTGGACGTACGGCCGGAAATCCGCGGGCAGACGCTCGAGATCCAGCAGCCGTCCGTAGCCGTGAATCGTTGCCAGGCCGTTGCGGAACTCGTGCGCGATGCCCGCCGTCAGCTCGCCGAGGCGCGCAAGGCTGTCCTTCAGCCGGAGCTGATCCTCGAGCTCGACGATCTCGCTGAGATCGCTGAACAGGCACATGGCGCCATGCGCGTGCCCGCTCTCGTCCCGGATGGGAGACGCCGTCACGCCCAGGTGCGCTGCGCCTTCATTGCCCTTGAGCGCGATCGTCCGGCGGACGATTGGCCGCGCGGACGCCAGGCACTCCTCCACCACGTCGGCCAGCGGCGCCGCATCGGCGAGGACTTCCCGAAAGTCCCCGGACCAGTCCGCGTCAGGCAGCGCGAGCATTTTGCGCGCGGCCGGATTGAGCGTGCGGACGTGGCGATCTTCGCTGACGACCAGGAGACCCGAGGTCATGCTGGCGATGATCTCGCTGCTCAGGCGCTCAGACGCTTCCGCGCGCGCCTTCATCGCGCGTTCCTGCGTGCGGAGCCGCGACACGGCTTCTTCGATCGCCGCCGCCATGAAGGCGGTCTCGGTCCCTTCCGCTTTCTCCGCTTTCGCCGCCGCGCGCGCGGCCGCGAACAGCCGCAGCACGGCGAACGCCAGCACCGCCGCGAGCATGCCGACGATGGCAGTCAGGCCGAGGAATAGATAGCCGCTTCGTGTCATGGGTGGCCCGAAGCCCGAGGCCTGACGCCTGAAGCCGTTCTACATGTACAGGTGCACATACCAGTCAATGAGCTGCTCCCCCGCGACGCTCGCGATAAACGCGGCGACGGCGAGCATCGTCCCAAACGGCAGCGCCGTGCCCATGCCACCTCGGCGGCTCAGAATCACGAACAGACCGATCAGCCCACCCATCAGCGATGACAGCACAAACGTGAGAAACGTCAGCTTGATCCCGAGAAACGCGCCAATCATCGCCAGCATCTTCACGTCGCCAAAGCCCATCGCTTCGACGCCGCGGAGCCGCAGCCACGCTTCGATGATCAGCCACAGCAGTCCGCCGCCGACTGCGATGCCCGCGAGCGACATCAAAGGCCCCGGCGGAAGGAAGAGGCTTGCCAGCAATCCCACCACGATGCCAGGAACCGTGATGACGTTCGGCAGCAGCTGATGTTCGAGATCGATCGCAAACAGCACGATCAATGCGCAGGCAAACAGCACGCGGACGACAAAGAGCGGCGTGAGGCCGAATGCTGCGTAATCGAGGGTGAACGCGACCGCCGTGACGAGCTCGACGATCGGATACTGAAGTGAAATGCGGGTGCCACAGGTGCGGCAGCGTCCCCGGAGCGCGGCGTAACTGAGGACGGGTACGTTTTCGAACCATGCGAGCGGACGCTCGCACGATGCGCAGCGGGAGGCCGGCCACACGATCGACTTCTTGCGTGGAATCCGGTAGATGCACACGTTCAAGAAGCTCCCGACGAGGAGCCCCACGACGAAGACCACCGGGTATGCGATCGCCGCCGGCACGCTGCTCACTAGCGGCTATCCGGCCTCTGCCCGGGCAGCGGAAACAGTGGCGACTCGCGTGCAACCGTGACGCGGCCGTTCGAATCGATCACGAACGGCACGTTGCCGGAATCGAGCGGCACACCGGTCAGCAGCCGCGCAGCCACCAGCGTCTCCCACGTGACCGGCTCCCCGGGATGCCCCCGCTGATATGCCGCGACACGTTCCTGGAGCGTCTCGATGACGTCCATGGCGTCGAGCTGGCGGAGCCGCAACCCCGCCGAGTCGCGCAACCAGGGCTCTTCGGATTCGGCGAGCTGGCGCCAGAGGGCGCGTGACGCGCTGCGATGGCCACCTTCGGCGAGTGTGACGGCGGCAAGCGGCCGCATCCAGGACGGCGCACCCGGCACCTCTGACGCACGCTGGAACCAGCTCGCAGCCGATTGATAGTCCTGAAGGTGCCAGTAGTAAACGAACCCGAGATCCTGCATGTACTGCCACTTCTGCGGCTGCCTCGCGAGCCCCTTTTGCAGCAGTGCGATCGCCAGATCCGCTCGTTCAGGCCCGCCGGGGTACGGTTCCCCAAGGTAGATGGCGCCAAATCGATAGGCGATGCTGAAGTCGGGATCGAGCGTCGTCGTGAGATCCAGCAACGGATAGAGCAGGCCGTAATCGCGCTTGTGATCCGGCGGCGCGAGACGCTCGCGTCCGAAATGCTGTAACGCGCGAATCCAGTACACGTCCGCGACGACGCCGTCGTGGTCGAGCGCCAGCCGCTTCATCGTGTCGCCCGATCGAACGTAAAGAAGCTCGGGACGATCGATGGCGGGCGAAGGGAAGTGCTCGTCCTGCGCCGCGTGTAGCGCGACGGCGGCGCACAGGCACACCGCCGCGGCGACGCCGATCCCGAGCCGGGTCACTTGAAATCTCTCCGGGAGAAGACCACGCAGGCAGCAAGGAGCAACGCGCCAATGTAGGCGGCCGCGTACGCGGTGGTCCACAGCATGTAGCCGCCACTGACCGGGATGCCGTGCACCACGGCGAGCTTCACGTCAAATCTCGCGAAGTCCGGCAGCACGTAATAACAGGCCTTCCCGATTAAGCCGGCGGCCGGCGCGCCGACGATCTCGTCGAACCGCTTCAAGTCCTCGTTGAATTGCCCGACGACATACAGGCCCAGCGTGAACACCGCCGCCAGCAGTGGGCTCGAGTACGTCGAGAACAGCACCGCGAGCGCCGTCACGACCGCGAGGTCGACGTAAATGAGCGCAATGGCCTTGAGCAGAGCCGGGTCGAGCGCCGGCGCATCCCACGCCCGCTGCACGTTTTCCGGCACGCCGCGCGCCAGGAAGAACAGCACGGCGTAAAGCGCGAGCGTCATCACGACGATGTTCACCATCAGCGTGAGGAGCAGGCCGGCGTACTTGCCAACGACGAATTCTGAGCGCCGGATGGGTTTCGCGAGCAGCGGATAGACGCTGCGGCGCTCGACTTCCTTCGAGACGAGATTGATGCCGACGAAGATCGAGATGAAGAGGCCGAAAATCGACGTCGCAGAGAGACCGAGGTCCTTGATGATCTTGACGTCCTGCCCCGCCGTCAGCTGGCCGATCAGCACCGACGCACCCACCAGCAGCACCGCGAACAGCACGAGGTTGTAGAAGATGCGGTCGCGAACCGACTCGCGGAACACCGCCAGGGCCACCGAGCGTGCGGCGTTCATGCCCTCGCACTCCGTCCGGTTCCGCGGCGTTCGGCCGGCAGTGTACTGGCGGGACGCGCGCCCTCGCCGATCTCGGCAACGCGGCGGACAAACAGATCCTCGAGCGTCTCGCGAATGGGATTCAGCGCGACCAGCATCGCGCCGCTGGCGGTGAGTTCCGCAAGCAGCTGCTCGGGATGGCCGTCGGCCGCCAGATCGATCGAGTAGCGGTCCCCGGTAATCGCAGTGACGGATCGCACGCGTGGCCGAATGCGCTCGAGCACGTGCGGCGGCACGCCGGTCACGACCAGTTCCCAGCCGCGCACCGCGAACTCCTGGAGGTCGGCCAGGCGCCCAGCGGCGGCGAGCCGCCCTTTCGCGAGAATCGCGACGCGGCTGCACAGCGCCTCGGCGTCCGAGAGGATGTGCGAGCTGAAGAAGACGGTCCGTCCCTGGTCGCGCAGCTCCAGAATCAGTGCGCGCACTTCCCGGCGACCCAACGGATCGAGCCCCGACATCGGCTCGTCGAGCACGATCACTTCCGGCTCGTTCAACAGCGCCTGCGCGATGCCCACGCGCTGCAGCATGCCTTTCGAAAACTTTCTCAGCTGAAGACGACGCTCGGCGCCGAGGCCAAGGCGATCGAGGACGGCGGTGACTCGCTGCCGCCGCTCGGCGGCCGCCATGCCGAAGAGCTGCCCGTAGTACGACAGCAGTTCTTCCGCCGTGAGGTGATCGTAGAAGAACGGATTCTCCGGCAGGTACCCGATCCGGCGCCGGACGCCGACGTCGCCGACCGGACGTCCCAGGATCTCCGCGTCGCCGCTCGTCGGAAACACCAGCTGCATGAGCAGCTTGAGCGTGGTCGTCTTTCCGGCGCCATTCGGCCCGAGAAAGCCGAACACGTCACCCGGCATCACCTCGATCGACAGCCGATCGAGCGCGCGGTACGGGCGCGGACGCCAGAAACCGACCGGGAAATCCTTCGTCAGTTCACGAGTGCGAATCGCGGAAGTCACGCGGGGCTTAGGGCTCAGGGCTCAAGGCTCAAGGCAGGCTTACGACTCGGGGCTTACCGCTCGAGCCGGTTGAGCCATGAGCGATGAGCCTCATTTGGATGCCGTTCCCTTGAGTTCGAGTTCAATCGCCTCTTCGAAGTACTGCGCGGGCAGCCCGCCCTTCAGCATGCGCCCGTTGATGAAGAACGTCGGGGTCGAAGTGACGCCAAGCACCGCGCCGGTCGACGCGTCGGTCTTCACCTCCTGCAACGCCGTCTGGTACTGCGCGTCGAAGTCGGTGATGCCGCCGACGGTCCTGGCGGCGTCGCGCACGCTCGTCGGGCTCAGCTTCTCCTGATTGGCGAAGAACCACGCGGTGAGCTTGTCGTAAGTCCCCCTGGATTTCGCCATGACGGCTGCCGCCGCCGCGTCGCACGCTGCCGTATGCACCATACTCGTGACGGCGGAGTTGCACTGCGGGTTCAAGGGGAAGTGCTTCATCATGTACTTCACCCCGCGTGGCTCGTACTTCGCGAGGATCGATTCGTAGGCCTGGTAGGTCTGCCGGCACGGCGGGCACTGGTAGTCGTTGAACTTCACCACGACGACCTTGGCTCCTTCGGCGGTGTACGGCACCTGCACGCGCGGCTGCACCTCCCACCACTTCTCGAACTCGCTGCGCTGCTCGGCGGTCAGCGGCGCCGCCTGCTGCGGGGCCGCAATCCTCCGCGCTTCTTCGCGCGGGAACAGCGCAACAGCGGAGGCCGCACCGCCAAGGAACAGGAGCGCGATGATGAAGGCTAACGGCGTCGAGACGAGCACGCGCAGGTCGCGCGACGCGCGCTTCGGAAGACTGGTCATGGGCAAGGAACTCGCTCCTCCCGAAACTATGAAAATGCCGATGACCGCCACGTACGTTGCCACGCACAACGGACACACGGCCTTGAGGATGAAAAAGGACGCGTACGCGAGGTAGAGCACGACCGCCAGCGCCAGCGTCGATGCCGCGAAGATGTACGCGGGCGCACTGTCGGCAATCCGGCTCCCGGAACCGCTGCCCCAGACGAGCATCAGGATCAGCAGGAAGAACAGGATTCCACCGATTGCGACCGGCACGCCGGCCATCGAACCATAACGGCTCAGATATGCCTGGCCGCAACTGACCGTGGCGTTGATGTCGCAGAAGCTGGTGTAAGCCGGGTTCTTCAGCAGGTTGTAATGAACGTAGCTCGACGCCCCGGACGCCAGAAGGCCGAGCAGCCCGAAACCGATCAGGAGCTTACGCGCGAGCGCTGACATTGAGATGCTTCATTTTACTTTATTTCGGTTCCCTTGCCCGGCGAGCCCTCCTCGGGCATCTTCTCGCTGAACGTCTCGGTGTCCTCGTAAAGCACCCGGTCGGCATTGACGGCGAAAAACCGGTTGCCGCTGATGCCCGGGTCGACGGGGTCGGCGGTGGCTGCATATCCAGCCGCTACGGGCGTCCCATTGCACGCCTGCGGGGCGTCGTCCAGCGGCTTTGCCGTGAGCTTGAACATGTAGCCGGACTTGACGACCTGGTCGGCCCCGGTGAGATCCGGGCTCAGGAACGCCTGGCCGGTGGTCGGCACCGGCTGCCCCAGCGCCGGCAAACTCGTGGCGTACTTCTGGCTCCCGCACGTCTGTGCGAACTGCCACTCGGCCGCCGCGATCGATCGAAGCGATGCGATAGCAGACGCCTCGTTCCCGCGCGCGTGCATGTTCCTGTACTGACCGAACGCGATGGCCAGAATGATCCCGATGATCGCCATCACGATCATCAGCTCGATGAGCGTGAAGCCGCCGGCGCCCGCTGCGCGGACGCCGACCTCGGGCGGACGGTTCCGGCCTCGCGCGGACACGCCGATCAGCAGGACGGCAGTCATCAATGACAGTGTTAGACCCACAAAGAAGTCGCGCGGCCTGAACCGGAACCGTATCACGTGACGGCCGGGCGCCACGTGGACGGCGCGGTAGACGCCGTTGGCCCGGGCAATCTCCGCCGGGACACCGTCCACGTCGACCGTCCACGACGGATCGTACGAGTCGCGGAGCACGACAAATCCCTCGGCGGGTAGCGATGCCTCCACGACGAGCTCGTTCGCACCGTCAAGCGTAATGCGCGCGGATTCAGGCGCGGGCGAACCCGGCGTGCCCGCGACGGGCGGGACTGCGGCGAGCCGCAGTTCCTCGTCCGGCGCCGTTGCATCGAACAGCGCACCGCGCTGCCACTCCGTATCGTTACCAGTGTTCGCCGTCGACGTGATGAAGACACGCGTCGCGTTCGGGTGACAGTCGACGACCGACATTTTCCAGCGCGGCACCTCGGCGATTGGCTTGAGCCACGGCCGCGCGCGCTCCGGCAGCACGCACCAGCGCACGCCCGATCGCTTCAGGAACAGCTCACGTTCGCCTGCGGTGGCGTTTTCGAACCGGCGCACGAGCGCTTCGTACTCGGCCGGCCACAGGACAGGCAGGTCGTACGACAACGATTCCCGCACTCCCCAACCGGACGGCGCCATCGGGAGGTCTGCATTCAGTTCCATGCGTCCTTCGATGGCCGTCTCCTCCGCCGGGACTTCCCACGTCCGTGTTGCGTCGGGATCCTTGGTGTTCATGAACCCGCGGACGCGGCCGCCAATGTAGACGCGCTGTTCCCCCGCAAGCGCCGGGTACCAGCCCGGGGGTGTGAGCTTCGACAACGAGGTGGTCAGGTTCAGCCTCGCGTTGGTGACGGCGAGGTCCGCGCACATCGCGGCGAGGATCAGGTACGAGGCGGTGCGCGCGCGGGGGCGAGGCGACGAGGCAATCGTCATCAGAGCCGCGATGGCGAACAGAAGCGCGGCGGCCCGCGCCGCCAGCGGAGGGCCAACCCGTAGAAGGAATTCCGCGCCTCTGATCGGATCCACGGCAACGCGACGCGCCAGCGCGGCAACCACGCCTTCCGACCATTGTGGCGCCGTCGCCGCGACGGCCGTCGCCGTCCCAATCAGAGCGCCTAACAGCACGCAGGCAACGGCGAGGCGCCTGATACGAGTGCGCATCGCCGGATCCGAGACAGCCGCCCATCCCTCGGCCGCAAGCACCGCGGTGGCGAATGTGGTGACCACGACATACTTCACGGGAAAGCGGAAGTAGGTCAGCGGTGCGACCAGCTTTCGGATCAGCGGATACACCGGCGTATAGCCACCCATGGAGGCCACGACAAACACCAGCGCGAGCAGCGCCCACCCAATGTTGCGGCGCGGACGCGCGACGAGACCCGCGGCGGCAAGCGCGAGCATCAGCGGACCGAGATAGATCGAGTAATAGAACGGCTCGCGACCGCTGTTGAGCGCCGACATCCATGGCATGTCGGCGAGGAACGCATCGTAGTAGTCGCCGAAGAAGTGCGGAGCGAGCAGCTCGATTGCGCCAAGCGGGTGCAGCGACCAGAAGTCGGGGGACGCCATGTTGCCTCGATGCGCCCTCATCCCGGCGATCATCGTCGGCCACAACTGCACCGATGCCAGCAACCCGCCGGCAAGGACGCCAGCGACCACCATCATGACTCCGTACGCCGCCTTGGCGCCCCCGACGGCCCGCCACCACGTGTACGCGATCGCCATCACGCCGGTCGCGGCCAGCGTCACGGGCTCGCCACATAGCGCCTGCAGTGCGACTATGACGGCAAGCACTGACATCCGGCGAGCCGATGGCGCGGCGATCACGCGGTCCGTTGCCAGCATTACGCAGGGCATCACGGCCACGGACCATGACAGGTTCGGCGCGTTGAGCATTGACACGATCGGGCCGGACAGACCGAACGCAATCGCGCCGACGGCTGACGCCGCCTCACTGTAGGTGCGCCGCAGGAACACGTACGTTCCGATTGCCGCGATCGGAAGTGGTAACGCCACCCAGAGGTTGAAGGAGACGATGTCGGATGGGAGCAGGCGAATGGCCAGCGTGAGCGGCATCATCAGCTGGTTGAGCGCATCCGCGACCGCAGACTGGCCCCCGGCCACATGCGGATCCCATAGCGGGAGCGTGTTCGAGAACACCGTGTGCCGCAGCCAGAGGTGACGCGACCAGAAGAAGAACGAAAGGTCGCGCACGTAAAAGACGTTCGACAGCGTGAAGACGCCGAGCACGGGGGTGAGCGCCAGCGCGATGACCAGCGCGGGCCAGCCGGTGTGAGGCGATGGGCGTTTCACGATGCGGTCGCGAGAACGGCGCGGCTGCCGGCTCGGCGGCGGAGCACGTCGGCCGCACACCACAAGGCGAGGCCGAGCGCGGCAACGATCGTGATTGCCGCACCGGCATAGAACGGTAGCGGCCGGTACGTAAACGTCACGACGTGCGTGCCGCTGGTGAGATGCACGGCGCGGAACAGGCCGTTGGCGCGCATCAGCGGCGCCGGCCGGCCGTCCACATCGACCTTCCAGTTGTCATCGTACGTGTCGAGCAATGCCAGGTAGCCGTCCGCCGGCAACCCGGCACGCACGATCACGCGATTGATGCCGTCCTCTTCGAACGTCGCGGCGGCCTGAGCGGGCGGTCCCGGTGTTCCTGATGCCGGCGGCGGCGGCTCGCTGACAAGCACGCCTGAAGACGGATCGAAACGCGCCTGGAACAGCCCTTCGATCTGCCATCCCACGTTTGGCCCGATGAGCGCCTGCGGGACGATGTACGCCCGGCGCGCGCCCGGGTGGAAGTCATAGAGATGCTGTTGCTCGGCGGCGAGCATACCGGCGAGCGGCACCGCGCCGGGGAACGGCGGCGTTGGCAGCAGCACGTAGCGTGTGCCAACCCGTTCGAGGAAGCGCAGCCGCTCTTCACGGTTCGCCGCAGTAAACCGCCCGACGGCGCGCGCGTGCTCGACGGGCCACAGCAGCGGCAGATCGTGCGACAGCGATTCGCGCAGCCGATACGCGGATGGATAGAACATGAACTGGTTCATGACGACATAGCGATTCTCGAGCTCGCTGAAGCCGTCGATATCAAGCGCGTACTTCGGCGCGTCGATGTCGGTCATGTCGATCCAGCCTTCCAGCCGTCCGCCGACATAGACGCGTTCGTGGAGACCTTCAGGAATGTGACGGATCCACGCCGGCGTGTCCAGCGCCTTCGCCGCCATCGCCGGATTGACGTTCGCGTTCGAGGAGAGCAGGTCGACCGCACCAAACACCACGAACGCGAGAAGCGCGAGCCGTCGCTCCGGGCGCGCAGACGCCGCGATCCACAGCAGGAACGCGCCCCCCAACAATTTGATGAACAGTGCCGTCAGCAGCGGCCGCGCCCGAAAGATCAGAAACTCGGCCCCTTGAATGGGCGACGGCACGCCGACCCACGCAGCCAGCTCGTAGAATCCGCGGATGGGCAGGCCGGGCGCCACTAGCAGCCACGCGACGATGCCGTAGGCGGCGAAGGCGATGACGCACGCGATCGTCACCACGATGCGGACGGGACGACGCGGGACGGTCGCATCGAGCAGCCACTGAACGCTCATCGCCGCAAGCGTGGCGACGCCGAATGCGGCGAGCGACAGATATTTCACCGGAAAGCGAAACCCTCGAAGCGGCGGGCACACCGTTGTCAGGATCGGATAGATCGGCGTGTGCTCGCCCAGCGATGCCAGCCCGCATGCGAGCACCACGCACGTCCAGAACAACGTGCCGGGACGCCGCGAAACGGCCGCCACGCCGGCCGCAAGCACGACCGGCACGCCGATGTACATCGTGTAATAGAAAGGCTCGCGGCCGCTGTTCAGCGCCACCATCCAGGTCAATTGCTGAAGCTGCGACGTGAAGTAATCGCCGTAAAACTGCGGCACGAGCAGCTCCACGAACGCGAGCGGGTGAAACGCCCAGAAATCAGTGACGGCGAACGCGCCGCGCATCGAATGGCGCGTCGCGAGCATCATCGGCACGTACTGAATCGCCGCAAGCAACACGCCAGCCGTAAGGCCAATGGCACACAGTGCCACCAGCCGAAGGTCGCGCCAGCGGCGCTCGGGCAGCACCGAATAGGCGGCTGCGATCGCGAGTGTCGTCCCGAGCGTCACCGGCTCCCCGGCCAGTGCCTGGCACGCGACCGCAACAGCCAGCCCTGCCACGGAAGCGGGCGTGCGCCGCGCGAACACGCGCTCGAGCGTCCAGAACACGAACGGCACCGCGGCGACGGACCACGACATGTTTGGAAAGTTCGTCGTGGAAACGACCGGGCCCGCCGCCGCAAACGCAATCGCGCCGACCGCGGCGGCTGGAGGCGATACCTTGCCGCGCAGGAACAGGTAGGTGCCGAACGCCGCGAGCGGTACGGGAAGCCCAATCCAGAAGTTGTAAGCAGGAATCTCGGGCAGCAGCAGGCGGAGCGCAAGCGACGGGAGATGGAACAGCTGGTAGAGCGCGTCGTTGACCGCCGCCTGGCCGTTGCCGGCATATGGATCCCACAGCGGCCACCCGCCCGAGAATACCGTGTGCCGCAGGAAGAGAAATCGCGACCGGAACGCCAGCGTCAGATCGCGGATGTAGAACACCTGCGACAGCGTGAACATGCCGGCAACGGGGATCGTTGCCGCGAGCACGCTGACGAGCGCCCACCGGCGGTGTTGACTGAACAGGGTCACGCAGGATTGCGCCGGCGATCCACGATACACCAGCCCACGAGCGCGAGGCCCGTCAGTGCAGTGAGAGCGGCGCCAAGGTAGACCGCGCGCGGATGATACGTGAAGGTCACGACATGCTGTCCGCGCGGCAGGTGGACGGCGCGGAACAGTCCGTTCGCGCGCATCACAGGCGCCGGCTGTCCATCGACGTCGACGCGCCAGTCGGGATCGTACGAATCAAACAATGCCAGGTATCCCTGTTGCGGCAGCGCCGCGTGCACGACCACGCGGTTGGGGGCATCCGTGACGATCTTCGCGGCCGCATTGGCTGGTGGTCCTTCCACGCCAACCGGCGCCGGCGGAGGCTCGCTGACGAGAACGCCACGTGCCGGATCGAACCGCTCCTGGAACAACCCTTCTATCTGCCACGGCACATCGGGTCCGATCAGCGCATCCGGCACCACGGTCGCGCGCTGCGCCGCGGGATGACAGTCGTAGACCTTCATCACGGGGATGCCCTTCAGCGACGCGAGGGGCGTTGCTCCCGCAGACGGCGGCGTGGGCAGCACGCAGAACCGCGTGCCGATGCGTTCCAGGACCCTCAGCCGTTCCTCGCGCGTCGATGTCCTGAACCTCGTTATCAGCCGTCCGTACTCGAGCGGCCACAGGAGTGGCAGGTCGAACGAAATCGACTCGCGCACCTGCCAGCCTGACGGCGAATACATCAATTCGTTGACGGCCAGGTAGCGCGCATCGGTTGGCGACATCCCGTCGCCCGGCGCAACCCACTTGGGCGCGTCGGGATCGAGCGGATTGATCCAGCCTTCGAGGCGGCCGCCCATGTAGACGCGATCCTGGGGATGCCCGTCCATCACGGACACCCATGCAG
>JBKOZS010000231.1:0-21808 GCA_046726015.1 Acidobacteriota bacterium | reverse complement strand
GTCCTGACGCGCAACTTGAAGTCGTCGATCTCCGGAACCGAGAACGCCGCGTTCCTGACGCCGATACCCATCGCACTCTGGCGGATGTAGACGAGACGGTCTTCGCCGCGATTGACAAGCGGACGCAGCAGCACACCGCGGACGACGCTGAAGATCGCGGCGTTGGCGCCGATGCCGAGCGCGAGCGTCACCACGACGGTCGCGGCGAGGCCTTTCGCGCGCATCAGCGCGCGCAGGGCGAACCGGATGTCGCGGCGAAGCGCCTCGGCCGCATCTATTGCTTGCTCGCGGGCGCGGGATTCATGATGCGGCCGATCGCGTCCACGAGCTGCGACCAGCGATCGCGCTCACGCACCAACTGCGCTTTTCCCGCGGGCGTCAGGCGGTAATACTTCGCCCGCTGGTTGGCCTCGCTCACGTCCCACTCCCATTTCAGCCATCCCCGCTTCACGAGCCGGTGCAGCGCGGGGTAGAGGGAGCCGGTTTCCACCCTGAGCAGGTCGTCGGACTGCGCGCGGATGGCCTGGCCGATGCCATGGCCGTGCTGGGGACCCCACTGGAGGGTCCGTAGAATGAGCATGTCGAGAGTACCCTGGAGAAGCTCCAGGCGCCGATCGTCGGGCGTCTTTGCCATAGTTGTAGACAGTCTACGGCCTTAGACGTAGGCCGTCTACGACCAGTTCCGGCACGCCTGCAACCGCTGGCGGAACGATCGTGGATTTGCGGATGCTCGACGGATAGACTTGCCGGCGACGCCATGATTGATCGCCGAACCTTCATGCAACAGGCAGGCGCGTTCGCGTCGGCCGCGCTCGTTTTACCGGCTTCCCAGCCGCGCCGGTACAAGCTCGGCTTGCAGCTCTTCACGCTGCGTGCAGCATTGGCCCGTGACGTCGAGGGCACGCTGAAGCGCGTTGCTGGTATGGGGTATGAAGAGCTCGAGACTTATGGCTTCGATCCTCAGGTAATCGGGTACTACGGACTTCCGGTCAAGGCGTTCGCGCAGGTCCTGAAAGACAACAACCTGACGACGCCCAGCGGCCACTACGATTTGAATCGGTTCGTGTCCAACGTCGACGACTTGAAGCGATATGTCGATCGCTGCATCGAGGGCGCGCATGCGCTCGGGCAGGCGTACATCACGTGGCCGTTCGTCGACGAGGGGTTCCGAACGATCGACAACTTCAAGGTGGTCGCCGATCGACTGAACGTGATCGGCGAGCCGATCAAGAAAGCCGGGCTGCAGCTCGCATACCACAACCACGACTTCGAGTTCGTCGAGCAGAACGGGCAGATCGGCTACGACATCATCCTCAAGGAGACAGATCCCGCGCTCGTGAAGCTGCAGATGGATCTCTACTGGGTCGCCCACGGATCGAAGCTCACTCCGCACGAGTGGTTCACGCGGCAGCCTGGCCGCTACGTGATGTGGCACGTCAAGGACATGCACAAGACCAGTCGCGACTACACCGAAGTCGGGAATGGCACGATCGACTTCACGCGCATCTGGCCGGATGCCTCGCTGGCAGGCATGAAGCACTTCTTCGTCGAGCAGGGAGGCAACTTCACGCACGATCCATTGCGGAGCGTGGCCGATAGTGCCGAGTACGTGAAGCGGGTGCTTCTGAAGTAACTTCGCCCGTCGGCCGCAACGCGCTGACGGCCAAGCCCGCGGCCGTCGCACGCGCTCAGTTTTGGGCGCGCCGTCGAGGTGCTCCTTCCAACGCCAACAGGTAGGCCTTGGCGGCGAGGCCGCCGGCGAACCCGGTCAGCTTGCCGGTGGACCCGACGACGCGATGACATGGCGCGACGATTGAAAGCGGATTCCTGCCGTTCGCAGCGCCGACCGCGCGCATGGCGTCGGGGTTGCCGATCTGTCGCGCGATGTGTCCGTAGGATCGCGTCTCTCCAAACGGGATCGTGAGCAGGGCGTTCCACACTTTTCGCTGAAATGGCGTCCCGGCAACATCAAGTTTGACGGTGAACGCCTTGCGGCGGCCGTCGAAGTATTCCTGTAACTGCCGTTCGGCCTCGATGAGCACCGGATGGCGGCTGTTCTCCGCCTCGATGTTCAGGCGCACACGGCGCGGGCGCTCGTTCTCCCACAGGATTCCGCTCAGGCCTTCGTCGGTCGCGACGAGTTTCAGTTTCCCAACCGGGGAGTCCATCCATTTGTAAACGTGGCGCTTCTGCGTTTCGTTGTTCGTGTTGGTCATGAGCGTGCTCCGTTTCTTCAGAGAGGATACGGTCTTCGCCTCGCACACACTCGCCATTTTCGGACATCACCACAGACGCGGTATCATGTCCGAAAATGGCTAGCGTTTCGGGGCGCAACCAGATACGGTGCTCTCATGGATCAGGATCGACGGAGACTTTACAAGGCGCTCGCCGCACGGGATTCACGGTTCGACGGCGTGTTCTTCGTGGGCGTGACGTCTACCGGCATCTACTGCCGGCCGATCTGTCCGGTCAAAACACCGAAGGAAGCAAACTGCCGCTTCTTCAGCACCGCCCAGGAGACCGAGCACGCCGGCTTCCGGCCCTGTCTGCGGTGCAGGCCAGAGCTTGCGCCTGGCAGCGCACCGGTCGACGACTCGCAGCGCATCGCGCAGTTGATCGTTGAACGCCTCGAGGAGGGCCGCCTCGACGAGCAGACCGGGCTCGAACAGATTGCCGACCAGTTCGAACTGAGCTCACGCCAGATTCGACGCATCGTTCACAAGGAACTCGGCGTACCGCCGATCCAGCTGCTGCTGACGCGCCGCCTGCTGCTGGCAAAACAGCTGCTGACGGATACGTCGCTGCCAGTGACCGATATTGCATTTGCCAGCGGTTTCTCGAGCGTGCGCCGGTTCAACGACGCGTTCAGCACCCGCTACAGGATGCCGCCGACGCGCTTGCGCAAAAAGGCGACTGAGGATGTCGAGCCGATCGGCGACAGTACGACGTCCACTCTGCAACTCTCGTATCGACCTCCCTACGACTGGAAAGGCGTGCTCGCGTTCCTGGGAGCGCGCGCCCTCAACGGCATCGAGTGGATCACCGCGGACTCGTACGGGCGCACCGTCAGTCTCGGAGACGCGAAGGGCTGGATTCGCGTGACACCGTCGCACAAGACGCACGCGCTGATGCTCGAATTCACGCACAGCCTGACGCCGGCGCTGCCAGCGCTCCTGGGCCGCGTTCGCGCCTTGTTCGATCTCAACGCGCGCCCGGACATGATTTCGAAACAGCTCGCGAAAGACTCGCGCCTGGCCCGAGCGGTGAAAGCGAACCCCGGTATGCGCGTGCCCGGCGCCTTCAACGGATTCGAGATGGGGCTGCGGGCAATTCTCGGCCAGCAGGTCACCGTCAAGGGCGCGACGACCATCGCGGGTCGATTCGTCGAAGCATTTGGCGAGCCCATCGTCACGCCATTTCCCGAACTCAATCGATTGACCCCCTCCGCCGCGCGCGTGGCGGGAGCCAGCGTCAACGACATCGCCAGGCTCGGCGTCGTGGCCGCTCGCGCTCGCAGCATCATTGCGCTGGCGAAGGTGCAGGGGTCCGGTGACCTCTCCCTTGATGGCGGGATTCACCATCGCCCCGACGAGTCCATCAAACGTCTGACCGAGTTGCCGGGCATCGGGGAATGGACGGCGCAGTACATCGCGATGCGCGCGCTTCGCTGGCCTGACGCGTTCCCGAAGGAGGACATCGCCGTGCGCAAGAAGCTCGGCGGCGTCACCGCGAGGCAGGCGGAAGAACTGTCGCAGACGTGGCGGCCGTGGCGCAGCTATGCCGTCATGCACGTCTGGAACATGGCTCGCCCCATTCAGTAGGGCGCTGAACTCCACTCGTGTGCGGATGCCACGCCCACCAGATGTCGTGGCGTGCCCGCCTGAGCTTGCGTCCCGCGCCGCCCGACAGCAGGATCGTGCGAAACGCTCAGTTCACCTCTGTCGCCTGAAAGGGTGCCACCATGTTCATCGCACTGATGTTGAGCGTGTCCGTCGCGGCTCTCGCACAAGATGCGACGCCGCAGAGCCTGTTCGAGTCTGGCAAATACCAGGAGGCCGTCGACAACGTCAAGGCGCGACCGGATGCGCCTCAGGATCAGATCTACATTCGTGCGCTCGCACATCGAAAGCTCGGTCAGAACGACGAAGCGAAGGAGGCGTACGGCATGTTGGCGGGGGCGCCGGAAGGCAGCGCCTGGAGAGAGATCGGCAGCTCCGGCACGGCGTTGGTCGACGGCAACCTGGACGCCGCGGAGGCGTCAGCCAAGAAAGCGGTGGAGCTCGACGCGAATTCCGCGCAGGCCCAATACCAGCTCGGAGCCGTCGAATCGGCACGCGACGATCAGCAGCAGGCGGCGGACGCGTTTGCGAAGGCCGCGGAGCTCGATCCGCAAATGGCCTACGCCCACTACGAGGCTGGCATGGCGTTCTACAAGGTCAGGCGCGTAGATCGAATGGCGGTGTACTTCGAGAACTTCCTCAAGCTTGCCCCGGAGGCGCCCGAGAAGCCGGCCGTTCAATCGATCATGCGAACCGTGCGCGGGAGATGAGCGGCGCCCCGGAGAGTGACGAAGGGACTCGAAGGGTGACGAAGAGAACGGATCTCAAAAACGAAGCAACGAAGAAAACGGAGGTATCAGAAGGCGTGCCCGAGGCCGATGTGGATCCGCCAGCGCGGATCGAACGATCGCCGATTCGCGGGAATCCCAAGGTCGAGTCGAATCAGCCCGAACGGCGTGTCGAATCGCGCACCGGCCCCGATCCCAATCTGAAGGTCGCTGAACGAGATCTCGCTCACCTTCGGAAAGACGTTTCCAAAATCGGCGAACGCCACGGCTTTGAGCCAACGGTAGACCGGAAAACGCACCTCGCTATTCAACACGAGCAACCCATAACCGCCGTCAGCATCGTCAAAAATGCTGCGCGGCCCCAGGTCGTCCTCTCGATAGCCGCGCACGCTCGTCGCTCCACCGGCGAAGAAGCGTTCGGTCGGGATGAGCAGCTCGTCGTCGAACGTGCGTGCGAGTCCGAGGCGAGCGGCTGACGCGAGCACCACCTTGCTGCCAATCGGGACGAAGTGGGAGTACTGCGCGAAATCCTTCAGGAAGCTCAAATCCGAGCCGAGGCCCGGCCTCGAGAGCTCGAGCGTCGAGGCCACGAACCAGCCACGCGCCGGATCAAAGGCGTCATTGCGACGATCGATCAAGCCACTCGTCGTCAGTCGAGCAAGCTGCACTATCAGGTCGAAGGGAGCGTCCTCCGAGCGGATGAACGTGTGGTTCCGTTCGATGCCATACCCGTAGCGCAATTCGATGGTGCGACGAACGCGATACGCCTGTTCACCCGTGAGGGACGTAATATCCGACGTGATCGGGAAGGCGCCTTCAGGGTTCAACTGCTCACGCGAGCGTTCGATGAACACCGTCGACCGAATCGGCAGCGTGAACAGCCGACGTGATCCCAGCGTGACGCGCCCGACTTGCTGATCGCTCCTGAGGCGCAGCGACAGCCCTGCGGTCGCGCCGCGGCCGAAGATGTTGCGGTTCTCGAAATCAGCCGCGAAGCCAAGCCGGCGATCCCGCTCGTCGGGTCCCACCGACTCATCGCTGAGAGCGAGGCCATACCGCAATCGGTAACGGGGACGTTCCTCGAGCGCGATCCTGGCGACAACGTCCTGTTCGAGCCGGGTCCTGTCCAACGGTTCCGTGGCGGCGGCCGCGAGCGGCTGGACCTCGATGTCGACGCTTCGATACACATCGAGGTCGTAGAGCCGACGCCGCGTCTCGGTGATTGCGGCCGGATCGAGCGGCGCATCGGCCTCGAGCGCGATCGCCCGGGCGACGAGCGGCTTCTTCGGGTCGCCGCCCTGGACGACGACGTCGCGAAGGATCGAGCGGGGGCCAGGCGTTACGCGGACGGCGACGTCGACCCGCGCTGCGGCGGCATCCACGCGGGTGCCGACATCGACGCTCGCCGCAAGGTACGACGCCTGTCTCAGCCGCAGGTTGACGCGCTCGACGCCTTCCGCCACGTTCGCCGGCCGATATCGATCGCCGGTCGAGGTGGCGAGCGCCTCGCGTGCGTCCTGTTCCGGCACCCCGGTAATTCCGCTGATCTCGATTTGTCCGACTGAGTACGGCGATCCTTCAACGACGTCGATCGTGATGACGGACGTGCCGTTTCGAGTCTCGGGACTGCCGACCGAAACATTCGCCGCGAGAAACCCCTCGGAACGGTAGTGATCCTCGAGCAGCCGTTTGACCGAACCGGGATCGAGCCAGGCCGCGACAGGGTCCACCGTGCTCACCACACTCAGCAATTGCCCGGTCGGCAGTGCGGAGTTCCCGTTGAAGTCGATCCGGGAAGGGACGATTGAACCGGGAACGACATCGACTGTCAGCGTCTTCACATCGCGCGACGCGCTGGATGCGACAGCTGCCGTTACGGTCGCGTGCAAGTAGCCCTCGCGGTACAGGTGTTCCCGCACGATCGCGCGCGCATCCCGTTCGAGGAAGCCATCGAATAACGCGGTCGCCCAGTGCCCGACGATCCGATCGCGGACGGCATTCGGAAGCGCGGCGCCGTTGATGATCAGCTGCGTTGCGCTTCCACGCGTGATCGCATACTCCAGCAGGATCCTGTCGTCTGCGGGTTTGCCAGACCCGTTGTACCCCTGGCTGTCAATGCGTTCGGCCGCCAACCGGCGCGCACGGATCCGCGCCTCCAAGAATCCCTGCGAGTGATAAAAGCGCTCGAGTCGATCGCGATCGCGCTGCCAGGCAGAGAACGAGAACCGATCGCCCTCGGTCAGCCGCAGTTGCTTGCGAATCTCGCGCTCCGGAAACCCGGTGGCGCCGACGATCGTGACGGCGTCAATGCGTGGCCCCGGAGGGCGGGGGCGCCGGAGCGTTCGCGCGGCGCCGATCGGGGGCTCGTGGCGGAACTCGTACGATCGGCTCTGATCGTCGAGCACGAGCACGCGCCACGACAAGCCATACGGACCGAGGTAGCTCGTGATCCACGTGAACCCGTCGTCGGCCAGGTTCTGAGAGAAGGCCAGCTCGACGTTCGATCCCAGCCGCTTGGCGAGCGTCAGTCGGGCTGCCGGATCGACGTCGCCCGAAATCAACGTTGGATCGTCGAAGATGTCGCGGCGCTCGGCTCCCTGCTCGAGACGAAGCGTGTCCAGGCCGACCGAGCGGCTCAACACGCCGAGGACTTCGCCGGAGAGCAGCCGCGCGACGCCCTGCCCTGCCGAAGCCGCGCCGCCCGCCGTTCCGAGGAGCCGGGCCTCAGCTTCCTTGTCATCGATGTTCGAGGCGAGCGATGTGACCTTTCGGTCGCACGGTCCGGTCGCGGGGCAACGCAGCTCGACGCGAATTGGCGCGTCGCCAATTCTCGTCTGGGCGGCGAAGTTCACTTCCGGTGCGATGGTGCGAGGGTTCGTCAGATCGACCGCCAGCCGTTCGATGCGATACGTGTTGCCAGCCAAAAAGATCTCGCCGTCATCGGCAGCCTGCAGGCGGCCAACCACGCCAGGGCTGGCCGCAGTCCCTATCAATCGGAACGATCCACCGACATCGAGACGTCCGTAGTTGTTGTCGATATGCACGTCGGTCGTCGTCGCGACGAGCACATTGAGCCGAAGGCGAGACATCCAATCCGGCGGCGGGGCGCTCCGGGCAATTCCACTCTTCGAAGAGAGATTCAAGAGCTGGCTGCTGAGCCCGAGTGCCTCGCCGTATGTGCCGCCGAGCACGTCGATGCGGCCCCCGAGCGTCGAGCTTGTCGCGCCGAGCGCAAGGTCGAGATCAACGTTCGACTCGGTCTGCAGGCCAGACGGGTATTCCATGGCGACGCCGCGCCCGGTGAACTGCAACTTGCCGAGCGGCGCAGCGAGGTCCGCGAGATCGATCGTGCCGTCGAGGGTGGCGTTCCCGGTGTTCGCCATGCCGGCGAGCGAAACCGTGAGCTTGCGGCCTTCCGCGATCTGAAGCGTCCCCTCGAGATCCGAGACGGCGAGCCGCGGGCTGTCCACCTGCAGTTCCCCATCCGCGATCGTAATGCGGCCGCCGATGTCGGGATTGTTGGCGAGACCGGTCATGGTGAGGTCGACGTTCGCGGTGCCACCCGTGCCGACGCCGGTCGCGAACGCGCCGACGGCACGAAGGTCGAGCACTCCCGCGACCCCGAGCTCGATCGACGGCTGCGCCGCGGTGAGGTTCGCTCCGCCAGACGCCACGATCGAGTTGCCTGCGGCGGTCCATTTGAAATCGTCGATCCGCACATGACCGCTCTCGAGCCGGAGGCGCGTCGGGACGCTCTGCGTGAATGGCACTCCAGCCAACGTCACCGAGGCAGGATCGAATACGGCGGTTGCCCGAACACGATCGAGCGACAGTCGATCGGTGTCTGCGGCGACCGTAACGGATGCGTTCCCGCTGATCTCCTGCAGACGCTCGGTCGCGACGAGATCCTTCAGCGCCGCCTGCGTCACGTTGTCCGCTCGGACCGTCAACGTCGCGCGCGCCGGTTCCGGCGGCAACGCACCCAGCCAGGTCGCCAGGCGGGACGATTGCTCCGTGCGTTCGTGAGCGCCGTCAAACGAGCTCACGACGACTCGCCATGGTAGTGTGCCCTGCGCGCCGACCGATGTGCCCTGCCACTGTGCCGTGAGCGTACGCAGCGTAATGAGCGTTGGATCGATGGTCGCGTCAAGCGCCACGCTGGTCACCGGCGACAGCGTCCCGTACGCGAGTGATGGCGATCGCACGACGAGGTTGCCGCGGGGCTGCGGATGGTGAAGCGTGCCCTCGACGGTCACGTCGAGCGTTGCTGTTCCATCGCCTCGGACCGCCACTGGCGCGACCAGCGCGGTCCGTGAACCAATGTCGATCAACTCGGCGATCGGGCCGTCAAGATGGAAGCGGAGAGGTTCCGTGGGCGCGGTGGCACCCAGTTGTCCCCCAAGCGTGACACGCGTGCGCTCTCCGACGCGAAGATCTACGGATTCCGTGGAGAGGCGATCCTCGGCCACGGTGATGGCGCCGGGGGCAGCCAGGACGAGGCGAGTGCCGCGTGCCATCACATCAAGGGATCGCAGGTCGACACGGCCTCTGAGGCCTGTTGGATCTGAAAGGTGCCCGGAGCCCCGTGCCGTCGCCGACAACTTCCCGGAGAGATCGCCAACCTGCTGACGATATCGTGGAGGAATCAACGCGCCGACCTCGTCATGTTCGAGCGTGATTTCCCCCGACACGGGATAGCCGGCGCGATTGAGAATCTCGAACTGCGCGCGAGCGCCGACATCCGGGGCTGCGACATCGAACGTCATTGGACCCTCGTCCACGAGCTTCAACATTCCTTTCGCGGTGACCGCTCCGACCGCGACCTGCTCGACGGCGAGATCGCGAGTGGTTAGCGCAACCACGGCTTGAGCATTGGAAGGCGCTCCCGAGATCGTCCCGTCCAGGTGAGCGGATCCGGTCACGGTCACGGGCACACCAAATCGATTGGCGATTTCGGACACATCTCCTTGTGTCAGCTCGGCATGAGCATCAAAGGGTCCACGCCAGGAATAATGGCCGACGGCCTGCAACGAAGTCGTACCTGTGACGGCTTGCGCTTGCTGGACTCTTACGCCGCTCGCGTCCAGCGACATCCGCGCGTCGAGCGCGCCCGGGTGCTGCAACAAACCCGTCCTGACGTCACGCGCGGCAAGATCGATGCGCGCGATCGGCTTCTCGAGCGTTCCCGCGAGATCGACCGTCGCGAGCATCGAGCCAGCCAATCCTTGGATCGCGTCGCGAGGCAGTGTGACGCCCACGGATTGCATCAGCGGCGCCAATGCACCAATGTCAGCCACGCGAAGGCGCGAACGGCCACTGAGCGTCGATCGGAGCGGGTCCTCGCTGTCCACCAGGTGGCCCGTCATGTTGCCTGAAAGCACGGCCTGCGCACGCCGCGCCTGTATCGAGTGACCCAACGACCAGCGGCCCCGATCGAGCTGCAGGTCGGCGTTTCCAGACAGGGCTAGCGCGTCGGACCTTGACGTGTTCGCGACAGGCTGCACCGTAGTGGTCGCTACGGCGCGAAGACGGGACCATGCGCGCGCGTCGTAATCGCGCGTGTCGAAGTGAAGGGTCCCCGAACCGCTGGCGAGCGAGCCGGATCGCATCGGCAGAGAATGGCCGAACAGCTGCACGAGATCGTCGATGCGGAGGTTCGACCAGCGCACGGCCATGCGACTGGGCGCTTCGTTCAGTGCGATGTCGCCTTCAGCGTGAAGAACACCCGCGGCAGAGTTGATATCGAGCGCGTCGATCACCACGCGATTTGCGGCGAACGATGAGCGGCCGGATAGCCGTACGGATCCCACCGGCGCATACGCGGCGTCGCGGCTCGACACGGCGAGCGTGATGGTGGGAGCGGCAAGCACGCCCGACACGTCGATCGTGAATTCGAGACGACCAGACAACCCGTGGGCGTCGACACGCGCGAGGCGTGCGGTCCGTGGGAGATCGACCGTTGCGCTGATGCGCGACGAGACGGCGGGGCGTTCCCCGATCACGTCCGCCCAGCCGGCAAGGACGATACGGCCTTCCCTCGTCTCGGCCGTCAGTTCGTCGACCCGCACACGGCTGCCGTCGAATGCCAGCCGTCCCGCGATCGTGCCAGAGGTTTGAATGTCACCTGCCCGGACCGTGAACTCACCCGGCCCGAACCGGCCGGGTCCGCTTGACGTCGCGCCGGTGTCCACTGACAAATCGAACGGCCCGACGCTGAACGAGCGCTGCGCGAGTCGATCGTCCAGCCGTGCGATCAGCGCGGTCACCGATACGGTGCCGAGTTGCAGCGGAGTTGTTTGCTGCGCGCCGTTTCGTGAGGGCGGCAGGTTCACTGTGCCGTCGGCGTACCTGACGAGAGTCACGCGGGGACGGGTCAGAGAAATGCGATCGACGATCGCCCTGCCCCGGAACAACCCGGGGCCGAATACGACCACCGCGTGTTCCGCCTGCAGGAACGGATCTCCGGCCGCGGTGGACGCCACCGACAGATCGCGCAACTCAATCGATCGCGAGAACAGGTTGTATCCAAGACTGGAGGCATGCAACACGACGCCGTAATCGCGCTCCGCATAACCGCGCACGCGATCGAGCACACGACCGCGAACCGCCGGCAGGTGCAGGACCGCGAGGCCGATCAGGAGCAGGCCGGCGAGGACAAGAACCAGACGGGCGAGTCGTCGCAGGAGCACTGGCACGGATGCTATCGCGCAACAGCGAACGAGGAATGTCGAAACGTCGTGATTGGCTCACGACATCTCGTGGTCACACGTCATCGTGACGACGATTCGTTCAAAGAATCAGCGGAGAAGCGATCGCTCATTCAATAGGGGCACGAGTCGTGCCGCGAGCAGGAGGGGCGACCTTGTGGCTCATCCGCACTCCATGCGTTTCCGCTAGAATCGCGTCGATCGCGGCGACATGAGGCAACTCGAGGCACTGCTCGTTCTGGTGGTCGCGGCCGTCATGGTGGCTGCACTTGCCCGCCGCGTCGGAGCGCCGTACCCCGTCTTCCTCGCGTTAGGCGGTGCCGTGCTCGCGTTTCTTCCAGGCGCGCCCTCGCTATCAGTCCCTCCCGAGCTCGCGCTCGCGCTCTTCGTCGCACCTGTACTACTCGATGCCGCGTACGATGCATCGCCACGGGATCTCAGGGACAATTGGGCGCCGGTCACAGGCCTGGTTGTATTCGCGGTCGGCTTCACGACCGTCGCCGTCGCGGTGGTCGCCCGCGCGCTGATACCAGCAATGCCATGGCCGCCCGCAATTGCGCTCGGCGCCGTCGTCGCTCCGCCGGATGCCGCTGCCGCAACCGCCGTGCTCCGCCAGGTAAGACCGCCCAAACGCATTCTGACGATTCTCGAAGGCGAGAGCCTGCTGAACGATGCCAGCGCCCTGCTGATTTATCGGCTTGCCGTTGGCGCCGTCGCCGCAAGCGGCTTCTCCATCGCGTCTGTTGCGCCAGCCTTTTTGCTTGCTGTTGCCGGCAGCCTGGTTGCCGGACCGGTGCTCGGATGGATTTTCCTGCGGTTGCTGGGACGTGTGCAGCACGTGCCGACCTCCATCATTCTTCAGTTCGTCAGCACCTTCGGCGTCTGGATTCTCGCCGACCGGATTGGTCTTTCAGGTGTGCTGACGATGGTGTGCTACGCGATTACCGTGGCGCGCTCAGCGCCGGCGCGCACACCCGCGCGGATACGCATACCCACCTACGCGGTGTGGGAGACGGTCGTCTTCGTGCTGAACATCCTCGCGTTCATCTTCATCGGCTTGCAACTGCGACCGATACTGGAGAGCCTCGACCCGGCGGCCCGCGGGCAGTACCTCCGGGTCGCCGGCGCTGTCCTCCTCACGGTGGTCGTCGTCCGGCTCGCCTGGCACATGTCGTTCAATGCCGTCATCAGATGGCGAGACCGGCGATTCGGATTTCATCCGCCACGGCCGATGCTACGGCCTACGGTTGGGAGCGGCCTGGTTATTTCGTGGGCCGGGATGCGGGGCATTGTTTCTCTCGCCGCGGCATTGGCATTACCCCCGGAGTTCCCGTATCGCGACCTGATCGTGCTGACGGCATTCTCGGTCGTGCTCGGCACATTGACGCTGCAAGGGCTGACGCTCAAAGCTCTCTTACGAGCGCTCAATTTAAGTGATGAGGATCCGGTCGGCCGCGAACTGAGTGCCGCGCGTGAACGCGCCTTGCGTGCGGGACTTGCGGCGCTCGAGCATGACCATTCACCGCTCGCCGAAGCGGTCCGGCAGGAGTTCGCGACGCACCTGTCGCCCCCGATGACAGATTCCGAACCAGGCAGCTTCAGACGATCCGCACACAGCGAAATCCATCGTGGAGCCCTCCAGGCAGCACGCCGGGCCGTTCTCGCGATGCGTGACAGCGACGAGATCGGCGACGATGCGTTTCATCAGATGGAAGAGGAATTGGACTGGCTCGAAATGGCGGATGGTAGCAGGGCGGAGTGAGTTCACGCGACGTAAGGGGATGGACGATCCGCCACTCGACAGCCGGATCTGGCGCGTGCGCAGGCGCGGCCAATGGATCGATGCGACGCTCGCTCGACTCGGTGGCCGATGGCGAGTGACGTTCACGCGAAACGGACGAACACTGGCCACGTTCGAGTTCGACACACGAGCTCACGCGCTCGAGGCCGCACGCCAACGATTGCGCGAGTTCGAGCGCGCGGGCTGGACCGAACACTGGTGAACCGAAAGCGTCCGGCGTCATCGCTTGCGCGATGGGCGGCGCCGGCCGACTTTCGCGCCCGGTCGCGGCAGCCGGTGAACGTTGAGAATCTGCTCTGCCGCCCAGCGGGCGTGGCGCGCGGCTGCGGCATTGCCGTCCACCAGTGACGAAGACGAGGCACCGTCGAACAGGACCACCAGCGCCCCGCCTACCTGCTCGGGAGAAGCGACGCCGGCGTCCCTGACCAGCCTGGCCATCAACTGGTGCAGCCACTCCCGCTGAACCGCAATCGCGCGTTTCGCGGGATGGCCGGGAGTGGCAATTTCACTACTGGCGTTGAGAAACGGGCAACCCCGGAATTCCGGGCTTGCGATGTTCTCGACCTGGGCGTCGAACAGCGCGAGCAGTTTCCCGCGCGCGTCCAGTCCCGGCGCCGCGAGGCGCGCCTCGAGCGCCGACCGTATGGCATCGCCGTGTTGCGTCATGCACGCAGCGACGAGATCGTCCTTCGAGTCGTAGTGTGCGTAAAGCGACGCCTTGGCAATCCCTGCTTCATCGATGACGCGCTGAATCCCGACCGCCCGCACCCCTTCGCGGTAGAAGAGGTCGCTGGCCGTGGACAGGATCCGCTCACCGACGCCCGGCGGTGCGTCGGCCTGGATGGGCTTCGCTGGGGATTTCTTCCTCACATATTGAATATACAGACTGGTCGGTCTACTCTCAAGGCTGTTCCTGAACCGACCGGTCTGTTCAGCGCGTCATACCAGTTGCTTGATTCGCATCCACCCCGTCAGCAACGGAGGTTCCATGTCTATTCACTCTGCGTCCATTCGAACTGCCGGCACCACCGCGCTCGTCACGGGCGCCAACCGCGGCATCGGCCGTGCGCTCGTCGAAGCCCTGCTGGCGCGCGGCGCGTCAAAGATCTACGCGACCGCCCGGAAGCTCGACACCCTCGCGGATCTCGTGGCTTCAGGCCACGGCCGCATCGTCCCTCTCCAGCTCGACGTGACGAAGCCGGACGAAGTGCGCGCGGCAGCGGCCGCAGCGTCAGATGTCAGGCTCCTCGTCAACAACGCCGGCGTCCTGTCAAAGTTCGGCGGAGACCTGACCGATGAATCGTGGATCGCCGCGGGGCGCGAGGAGTTCGACGTAAACGTCTTTGGTGTGCTCGCGGTGACGCAGGCGTTCGTGCCGGTGCTCGCGCGGCAGCCGGGTGGCGCGGTGGCGAATATCGGATCGGCCGTCAGTTTCGTGAACTTCCCCGTCATCACGTCCTACAGCGCGTCGAAAGCGGCGCTCCATTCTGTGACGCAGGCGACGCGTGCGCACCTGCGGCCGCTCGGCATTTACGTCGCCGGCGTATATCCCGGTCCGATCGACACGGATATGGCGCGCGACTTCGCCCTTGACAAGACGTCGCCGGCGGTTGCGGCGCACGCCATCCTCGACGGACTCGAGGCCGGACGCGAGGAGATCTTTCCCGACCCGACGGCGCGACAGATCGGCGAGTTATTCCTGCGAGCCCCCAAGGCGCTCGAGGAGCAGTTCGCCGTCGCGGTGCCGGCGGCGTGAGCCGTACGCGAATAGCACGCACGGCGACGAACGCACGGCCGGACCGCTCACGTCCTGTCCATCCAGACGTGGTACATGAGCGGTCCTGCTTCGTCATCAGTCAATGGGTGGCGAACCGTTCGACGCGCATGACGCAGTGCGTCATGCCGCACCACGGCAGACGGATGCGTCATTCGAGCCCGGCTGCTCGCGCGATCAAAAACACTCCTGCCCCGACGACGACGGCTCCGATGGCTCGCGCGACGCGCTCACCGGCCGGTGCAAGACGTTCGGCGGTAATGGCTGCCGCCACGACAGCCATCGCGCGAGAGTCCATGACTCCGATGACCAGGAGGATCACCATCAGATTTGCACAGCAGCGGCTGCATTGGAGTCCGAGACGCACGCCGGATCGCCAGGCAGTGCCGGCGTCGGCCGGCAGCGCAGTTTCGCGCGCCGGGCCCGCCTCCCGGTAGCAGGCAAGGTGACGCGCCTTCCACGCGGTGAACTGGAGGGAGCCCGCGATCAGCACCACCACACCGATCGCGATCGGTACAACGCGCGCCAGCGCCGGCTGCTGCATCGCGATCGCCGCCAGCGTGACGCCCAGCGTAAAAGCGGCCATTCCGAACACGGTCCAGATGGAGAAGTAACCGACGCCCACGAGCGCGGTTAGCCGACCGAGGTGCATCTCGCTGGTTCCGCCAACGGCCTGGCGATAGCGCCGCAGCATTGGGACCAGGACCGGCAGCATCATCGCCACCATCATCACGATCCACATGCCAAGGAACGACGCCGCGGCGACCGGCCACGTCTGTCCGGGAGCACGCATCCACGTCATCGACATATACCAGCCGCCCGGCATCGGCATCTCGCCCATCGCCGACATGGACGCGCACCAGACGATCGTGACCACGCCGCTGACAACGAAGAGCAGCGCTGAGACGCCGAAGAACACATGCTGGGAACCTCGCTCGGATGTCATGCGTGGTATCTCCCGGTTCGCAGGTTGCGCGATGACGGCCTCGACGGCGCTCAGCGCTTCTCGTACTCGTCGTGGCGGCGCCACCAGACGTCCTTTTCGTTACGGCCCCTGGGTGCGCGGTCGAGCCACTGATACATGCCCCAGAGACCGTCCAGTCCGCGCGCATAGGTGGAATAGGTGTGGTGGACGAAGCCGTCCTCGAGCACGAACGCGCTCATACCCGGCCTCTCGCGCGTGTACGTCGCTGCGTCGGTTCCCGACATGGCTGCGAAGATGACGGCTCCCGAGTCTCGACTCTCGGAACCCTCGCGCCGCGCCGGCTCGCGCCGGTAGTTGTATTCGATGCCCCCCGCGCGCTGCTGCTCCTCGGTGAACCGGACGTTGAAGTCGGCGTTGAAGTCGCTGCCGAACGAGGACGCCCAGGGAAACGTCCACCCCATCCGCCGTTTGTACGCCTGCAGTTTCGCCAGCGGCGCCCGCGACACCGCCCAGAGCATCACGTCGTGGTTGGCCAGGTGCACGGCGAACCCGTTGAAGCCGTCCGCGATCGCCGAGCAGGCCGGGCAGCCGGCGGTGTAGTCGGGGCCGAACATGAAGTGGTAGATGAGAAGCTGCGAGCGCCCTCGGAAGAGGTCCGCCAGCGAGGCGCTCCCCTCGTCGGTGTCGAATCGATACTCCTTGTCGATCCGCACCCATGGCAGCTCCTGCCGCCGCCGCGCCAGCTCGTCGCTGCGCCGCGTGATCTCCTTCTCATCCTCCAGCAGCGCGAGCCGCGCTGCGAGCCACTCTTCACGTGTCCCGGTCATGTGCTTCGTCATCGCTCCTGTCTCCTTCTTCATGAAATAGTCTTAGCGCTGGGCATCGACGGGTGGGAGTGACAAGTGTGGCGGGATTCCGATGGACTCGTTAATCACCGCCGCGGCGCGTGCGCTCGCGGGGCGCGATCCCACGCCCTTCTCACCTGTCTTGCGGACTGTCCACGAGCGGGAGCGAGGGCTCGACTCGCTCGTAGCCGCAGGCAAGGTGCAATCGTTCGGTCGCGGGCGCGCTCGTCGTTGGATGACCCCGCCCGTGGCGGGATTCACGACGACCTTGTTACTCCCCGCTCCACTGCCGATTGACTAAATTTCTCAGCATGCGTCGATCAGCTGCCGAGATCGTTCGCGAGTATGGACCTTTCTCCGGTGTCGACCACGTGCATGGCGTCACGTATGACGGTCAGCACGTGTGGTTCGCTGCCGGAGATACGTTGAACGCCTTCGACCCCGCGAGCGGCAAGATGCTGCGCTCGATCCCTGTCGCCGCACACGCGGGGACGGCTTTCGATGGCGAGCACCTGTTTCAGCTCGCCGAGGATCGCATCCAGAAGATCGATCCCAGGACCGGCCGTGTGCTCGCCACGATCCCGGCGCCCGGCGGCGGTGGCGACTCCGGGCTCGCCTGGGCCGAAGGCACGCTGTGGGTGGGACAGTATCGCGACCGGAAGATCCATCAAATCGATCCCGAGACAGGGACGATTCTTCGCACGATCGAGTCCAACCGCTTCGTCACGGGCGTCACCTGGGTCGACGGAGATCTCTGGCACGGCACCTGGGAAGGTGACGAAAGCGATCTGCGCCGAGTCGATCCGCGAACAGGAGAGGTTCTCGAGAGGATCGAGATGCCGCGCGGTGTAACCGTTTCGGGGCTCGAGTCCGATGGCGGCGATCAGTTTTTCTGTGGAGGGGGACGGAGCGGGAAGGTGAGGGCCGTCCGCCGGCCCAGGCGCCGCTCCGCGGCGGGCAGTGACTCCGAGAGCCCGGTCAACTCCAAGCGCAAGTAGTCGAAGCGGCCCTCACGCCGATCCTCGAACGCCAGTGCGCTCGATGAGTGCGCGGCTTTCGCATACTTCACGACGAGCGGATCGGATTGACCTGACGTCATCCCTCGCTCCCTGTCAATGACTTATAGTGTCGGGCCGAGGGCATCAATTCGGCCATGACACGGCGAGAACTGCTGCGACTTCTCGGCGGTAGCACCGCGATGGTCCTCGTCAACGCGCGCGCCGCGGCGGCCGGTGAAGGCCGCGCTTACGGCACCGCTTCGGGGAAGCTGTCATCGTTCCCGCTCCAGGACATACGCCTGCTTGACGGCCTGTTCCTCGACGCGCAGAAGCGCGACCTCGACTACCTCGTGTCGCTACAGCCCGACCGGATGCTGCACAACTTCAGGGTCAATGCTGGTCTCGAGCCGAAGGCGGCGGTTTACGGCGGATGGGAATCCGAAGAACCATGGGTTGAAATCCGCTGCCACGGTCACACGCTCGGTCATTACCTCACGGCCGTGTCGCTGATGTACGCGTCAACCGGCGATGCACGGATGAAGGAACGAGTTGACTACATCGTCGGCGAGTTGCTCGAGTGCCAGAAGGCGGCGGGCACTGGCCTTGTCTGTGCGTTTCCTGATGGCGCGACGCAGCTCGAGAATGCCGTGGCGGGCCGCCGATTCGTTGGTGTCCCTTGGTACACGATGCACAAAATCTTTGCCGGGTTGCGCGACGCGCATGTTCATGCCGGGAGCGCAGAGGCCATCCAGGTCTTGACGAGGCTCGCGGAATGGACCGCCACGGCAACCGCGTCGATGACCGAGGAGCAGTTCCAGCGCATGCTGGACACCGAGCATGGCGGCATGAACGAAGTGCTCGCGGACGTGTCGGCGCTGACGGGTGAGTCGAAATACCTGGCGCTCGCGCGTCGGTTCAGCCACCAGGCGCTGCTGGTGCCCCTGGCCGACTCGCGTGATCCTCTCGACGGCCTGCACGCCAACACGCAGCTCGCCAAAGTTGTCGGCTTCCAGAGGCTCTGGGAGTTGACGAACGACACCCAATACGGAAGCGCGGCGCACTTCTTCTGGCAGACGGTCGTTCGCCGGCGCTCGTTTATCACGGGCGGGCACGGCGACAACGAGCACTTCTTCCCGACAGCCGATTTCCCTGAGCACCTCCCATCCGCCAAGACGATGGAGACGTGCGGGACGCACAACATGATGCGGCTCACGCGGCTGCTGTTCCAGGACGCGCCGTCTGCCGCTTACGCGGATTACTACGAGCGCGCGCTCTTCAACGGCATCCTCGCCTCTCAGGACCCGGAGTCCGGAATGATGACGTATTTCCAGGCGACGCGGCCTGGATACGTACGACTCTTCCACACGCCAGAACGGTCATTCTGGTGCTGCACCGGCACCGGAATGGAGAACCACGCGAAATACGGCGACTCAATTTACTTCCGCGGGCCCGATGCGCTCTGGATCACTCTCTTCATTTCCTCCGTCGTCCGCTGGGAGGAGATGGGGCTCACGCTACGGCAGACGACGAAATTTCCCGAGGGCCAGAGCACGCGTCTGGCCCTCACCGTCGAACGGCCGGTGCGTGCCACGTTGAACGTGCGGCAGCCGGGTTGGTGTCCTGGTATGAAGGTGCATGTGAACGGCCGTCGCTGGAAGAGCGCTGTCACGTCGACTGGCTTCGTCGGCATCGACCGCGAGTGGCGCACCGGCGATGTCGTCGAGGTCAGTCTGCCGATGACGCTCCGCGCCGAACCACTGCCGGGCACGACCGACGTAGTAGCGTTCGTCTACGGCCCGATCGTTCTCGCCGGCCGCCTCGGTCGCGAAGGCCTCGCCTCTGGCAACCAGATCATCGTGAACGAGCGCGAGTCAGGGAAGATGCTGAACGCGGCCGTGCCGATCCCGGTGCTGGTCGGAGATCCGGCGACGTTGCCGAAGAGGATTCGGCAGGACCCGGGGCCTCCCCTGATATTCCGAACGGCGGGTATCGGACGCCCGAGCGACGTGGAGCTGGCGCCCTACTACCGGCTCGCGCACGAGCGGTACAACTTGTACTGGAAGACTGTTCACGCGTAGCGGCCTCACGGCACGCGCGACGGGAGTCAGACATTGTCGAGAGATCACGATTCGTCGGAGTCGAGTTCCGAACAGCCACACACCTTCATCAGCCGCAGACGTTTCAACACGACCGTGGCCGCCGGAGCGGCATACACGGTGCTCAGTCCGTTCGGCGTCACGGAGATCTCCTCACGGGGATCCCGGCAGCCGCAACAAGAGCTCTGCGAAATGAGCGCCGTCGAACTCGCGGCGAGGCTAGCGCGAAAGGAGGTCTCGGCGCGCGAGGTCATGAGCGCGCACCTGGCCCAGATCGAACGCATCAATCCGAAGGTCAACGCCATCGTGACGCTGGTGGCCGAACAGGCAATGGCAGGCGCGGCGAAGGCCGACGATGCCATCATGCGTCGCGAGCGGATCGGAGTGCTGCACGGCCTGCCAGTCGCGCACAAAGATCTCGTGGACACGGCAGGCATTCGAACGACGCTCGGGTCGCCGTTCTACCGCGACAACGTCCCGACGCGCGATGCGTTCATCGTGACGAAGATGCGCGCGGCCGGCGCGATCACGGTTGGCAAGACGAATACACCGGAATTCGGCGCCGGTTCGCAGACATTCAATACCGTGTTCGGGGCGACACGGAACCCGTACGACGTGACGAAAACATGCGGTGGCAGCAGCGGCGGCGCAGCCGTCGCGGTGGCCGCTCGCATGCTGCCCATCGCCGACGGCAGCGACACCGGCGGCTCGCTTCGCAACCCGCCCGCCTTCTGCAACGTTGTCGGGCTGCGACCGTCGCCCGGCCGCGTGATCAGTGACTCCACGTCGTGGTCGCCCCTCTCGGTGAGTGGACCGATCGGCCGAACCGTCGCCGATGTCGCGCTGTTCCTCAGTGCCATCGCCGGACCCGACCCTCGAAGTCCCCTCTCGATCCAGGAAGATCCGGCGCCGTTTCGGGCGCCACTCGGGAAGGACTTCAAAGGCGTTCGGATCGCCTGGTGGCGCGGGCTTGGCGGTATTCCGTTCGAGCCCGAGATCCGCCGCGTCGTCGACGGCAATCGGAAGGTCTTCGAGGATCTCGGTTGCATCGTCGAGGATGCGGAGCCGGACTTCACCGGCATTGACGAAGCGTTCCCGCTGCTTCGTTATGTCGCCAACCACGCCCGGTATGCCCCGCTCGTCCGCCAGCGACCGGAATGGGTCAAGGACACGATCAAATTCGAAGTGGAACAAGCGGAGCGAGCCACAGGGGCGGAGATCAGCCGAGCGCTCGCGCGGCAGGCTCACATGTTCAACCAGAGCCGCCAGTTCTTCGAGCGTTACGCGTACTTCATCCTGCCGGTGACACAAGTCGAGCCATTCGATGTGAACACACCGTATCCGAGCGAAATTTCAGGTACGGCGATGACGACCTACATCGACTGGATGCGATCGTGCTGGTATGTGACGATGATGTCGAACCCGTCGATATCGGTGCCCTCCGGATTCTCCACATCCGGGCTCCCGATCGGCTTGCAGATTGTCGGGCGTCATCGGGGCGAGTTGAGTGTTCTGCAACTCGCCCACGCTTTTGAGCAGGTCACGCGCCACGGACGACGAAGGCCGTCGATGATCGCGTAGAGATCGTTCATCTAGAGTCGCGCGGGTTATCTCCGATCGGATAGTGGTGCCGTATGCGATCGGAGATGGCAGGATGGATTAGCTGAGGCACCGCCGGATCTATGCGGCGGGAGGCGCCAGGCCGGACGGACGACACGACGATGAGCGGCGCGCCTGAACTGCGGTTTCGTTGAGCGCCTCCTCGTACACTGTCGACAAGTCACGGATCATACGCGCGTAGTTGTAGCTCGTCTCCGCCGAACGTCGCGCGCACATACCCATCTGTTGCCGCCGCGCGTCGTCCCCGAGCAGCCGACGGAGCGCAGCACCAAGAGCCGCAGGATCCGAGGGCGGCACGATCAATCCAGTGTCATCTTCTCGGATGTACTCGGCAGGACCACCGCATTTGGTGACGACGACGGCGCACGCTGAGGCCAGCGCTTCGAGGACGACGTTTCCTGCCGCTTCGATCAGCGCCGGATGAACGAACACATCGGCGGCCGAAAAGTACCGGGCGATGCGGTCGCGTGGAATT
>JBKOZS010000230.1:0-20105 GCA_046726015.1 Acidobacteriota bacterium | reverse complement strand
ACCGCCTCTTCATCGACGTCGCAGAACAGCGCGATCTTCCGCTTGAGGTCCTGATCCAGGAAGCGGTCGGTCCGGCAGAGCAGGATGTCGGGCTGGATACCAATCGCGCGCAGGTCGCGGACGCTGTGCTGCGTAGGTTTCGTCTTGAGCTCTCCGGCCGCGCCGATGAACGGCACGAGCGTCAGGTGAATGTAGAGCGTGTTTTCGCGGCCGACGTCCTGGCGCAACTGGCGAATGGCCTCGAGGTACGGCTGGCTCTCGATGTCGCCAACCGTGCCGCCGATCTCGACGAGCACGACGTCGACGCCCTGCGCGACGGTGCGAATGGCGTCCTTGATCTCGTTCGTGATGTGTGGAATGACCTGGACCGTGCGTCCCAGGTATTCGCCGCGCCGCTCCTTCTGGATCACTGAAAGGTAAATCTTTCCCGTCGTCCAGTTGTTGTTTCGCGTGGTCACCTGGTTGGTGAAGCGTTCGTAATGCCCGAGATCGAGATCGGTCTCGGCGCCATCGTCCGTGACGAACACCTCACCGTGCTGGTAAGGGCTCATGGTGCCGGGGTCGACGTTGATGTAGGGATCGAACTTCTGCAGCGCGACCTTGTAACCGTGACCTTCGAGCAACGCGCCGATCGACGCGGCGGCGAGCCCCTTGCCGAGCGACGATACAACGCCGCCGGTGACGAGGATGTACTTGACGGGCCTGGTATGTGCCTGCTGTTGCATCGCTGGTGTCTGATCCCCTCTTGTCAGTTACGCCGTCCGCACGGCTGCGTCGCAGATCCTGCGCACGCGTTCGAGATCCTCGGGTGTATCGACCCCGACGGTGTCGTAGGTGGTTTCGATGGCCTTGATCCGGATGCCGTAGTCGAGCGCGCGCAGCTGTTCGAGCGCTTCGGCGCGTTCGAGTGCGGTCTGCGGCAGCCGTGCGAGTTGCAGCAGGCACGCCCGGCGATAGACGTACATCCCCACGTGCCGCCATGCCGGCGCCTCCGGCTGGCCGGCCCGCGTGAACGGAATCGGAGCGCGTGAAAAATACAGCGCGAAACCGTCGCGATCGACCACGACCTTCGTGACGTTTGGATTGTGGCGTTCGGCGGGGTCCGTGATGCGCTTTCGCAACGTGCTCATCAAGAGGTCGGGATCGGACCCGAACGGCGCGACCGCGGCGTCGATCATGCGGGGTTCGAGCAGCGGCTCGTCTCCCTGCACGTTCACGATGATGTCGTTCTCGAGCGCCGCCGCAACCTCCGCGAGGCGATCGGTACCGCTCTGGTGCGAGGTGGATGTCATCACGCACTCGCCGCCGAACTGCTCGACCGCCGCGCGAATCCGGGCATCGTCGGTCGCGACGATGACGCGGGAAACGGAAGAGGCCTCCGACACACGCCGATAGACGTGTTCGATCATCGGCCGGCCCGCAATGTCAGCGAGCGCTTTCCCCGGAAGACGCGACGACTGATACCTCGCGGGGATGATGGCGACTGCGGAGACTGAAATCCTGGATTGTTGAGAAGGCCCGGTGTGGGAAACAGGGGGCACGACGAATATTACCACAACCGCGGACGGACACGGAATGACACGGATTCGATGGTGTGCCTCTGGGAACAACACGCCACGCGATCCGTGTTCTTCCGTGTCCGTCCGTGGTACTATGTGCGCCTGCGAGAGACGACATGACCTTCACGCGAGCGGCGGCAATCGTCAGCGGCGGGGCGTTGCTGATTGCCTGGCTTGCCGTGGCCGGCAGTACGCCCGAGCAGGATGCTCTGCCGGTCGGCGATCGTCCGCACTCCGCTCCGACGTCGGGTCCGGGGTCGCTGGCGGCGGAAGTCGAACAACAGGCGGTGCGCTTGCGCGAGCGACTGGCACAAGCACCGACTCCTGACGCACAGCCGCGAAATCCATTTGCGTTCGGTCAGCCCAGGGCGGCGCGTCCGCGAGCGGTCACGGCTGCTGTTGCAGACCCGGCGGTCGTGACGAGCGAAACGCCGGCGGTCGTGCCTGTACCCCCTTTGGTGTTGATGGGCATTGCCGAGGAGCCGTCCTTCGAAGGCATCCACCGCACCGCCGTGATTGGCGGCGCGGGTGACGAGCTCTACATTGTCATGGAAGGGCAGTCGTTCGCCGATCGCTACAAGGTGAAGACGATCGGCCTCGACGCAATAGAACTCGAAGACACCCTCACCGGCGGCCTCCGCCGGCTGGCGCTACGCTGATCACAGCCGCACGATTCTCGCTTCGCGCATCGCGGGCAGCTTCTTAATCTCCGCGACCGCTGCTTCAAGACCGTCCGATTCATCGACCGTAATCATGCCAACCGCGCCACCTTCGCGCCGGCCGAGTGCGAAGCTCGCGATGTTGACGCCGTGCTTTCCAAGCGTCGTCCCGATGTTGCCGATCACCCCCGGACGATCCTCGTTGGCGAACAGGACGCCGGTGCCGGTGAGCGGCGCCTCGATGTCGACCTCGTCGAGCGTGACCACGCGCGGGCTCGACGGCTCGAATACCGTGCCTTCGACCCAGCGCTCCTGTCCTCCGGCCCGCAGCTTCACCGAGATCACGTTGACGTAGTCGCGTGACCGCGTGCTGCGCGACTCGATCACCTCGAGCCCACGCTGGGCCGCGAGCGCTCGAGCGTTCACGGGCGTAACACTGGTATCCAGAAATGGCGACAGGAGACCCGCGAGCACGGCGCTGCCGATCACGCCTTCATATTTCGTGGTCAGTGGGCCGTAATAGCGAATCCCGATCGATTCCGGCGCTTTCGGCAACAGCTGCGCGATCAGTCTGCCGAGCTTTTCTCCGAGCTGCAGCTGCGGGCGCAGCCGCGGATATTCTTCCGCGGGAATCGACGGGAAGTTCACGGCATTTCTGATCACTCCCTCGGCCAGGTACTCGCGCACGCTGTTGACGATCTCCTCGCCGACGAGTTCCTGTGCCTCGACGGTCGACGCAGCAATGTGCGGAGTGGCAATGACCTGCGGGAGCCTGGTCAATCGATCGTCGGTTGGCGGCTCCATCTCGAACACGTCGAGCCCTGCACCCGCGACATGACCGGACTCGATGGCCGCGGCGAGCGCCGCTTCGTCGATGAGCTCTCCACGCGCCGTGTTCACGATTCTGACGCCACGCCGAGTTTTTGACAGCCGCTCGGCGTTGAGCAGGTGACGAGTTTCCGGCAGCGACGGGAGATGCAGCGAGATGTAATCCGATTTCGCGAGCAAATCATCGAGCGAGACGAGTGGCACGCCAATGGATTCTGCCGCGCGGGATGGAATGAAGGGATCGTGCGCGATGATTTCCGTGCCAAAGGCACGCGCCCGCGCCGCCACCTCTCGACCGATGCGCCCGAACCCAACGATGCCGAGGACCTTACCGCGGAGCTCCACACCGGTGAGCCGCTTCTTGTCCCACACGCCCTTTTTCATTGACGCGTCGGCGGCGGGAATCATGCGCGATAGCGCCAGCATCAAGCCGACGGCCAGTTCGGCGACGCTGATGCTGTTGGCGCCAGCCGCGTTCATGACGAGGATGCCGCGATCGCTCGCGGCCGTGACGTCGACGTTGTCGACGCCGGTTCCCGCTCGCGCGATGACTTTGAGCTTTGGCGCGGCGGCAATGAGATCAGCGGTGACTTGCGTAGCACTGCGAACGATCAACGCGTCCGCGTCTTTGAGATCGCGTGCCAGTTCGTCCGCCTTGCGGCCGGCGCGCGCGTCGACGCTCCATCCGGCGCTTTGCAGTGCGTCCGACGCACTCGAAGGAAGTGAATCAGCGATGACGATGTGCATACGTGTGGCTCACAGTATAATGTCGCGTTTGGGGCGCGGCCTAGCGCGCGGCTGTTGCACCTCCCGCGCACCATAGTGGTGCAAAGCGTGGAATCATCAATTTTGATGCGGCGCAACCGGCGTTTGGACCTGGGTTTTCCACAACCTTTTCCACAGTTTCTGTGAAGAACTCGTAACGCCAGCATGGGGACGTGACCTAATGCCGAACTTCTCAATTCTCTCAGCACCGGCGAGCGGCACCGCGATCGCGCGCAAGGCCGGCCGGCTCATCGTGCCCGATGATCCGATCATTCCTTATATAGAAGGTGACGGCACCGGGCCAGACATCTGGCACGCGAGCGTGCGCGTGTTCGACGCGGCGGTCAACAAGGCCTTCAACGGCAAGAAAAAGATCGCGTGGTTCGAAGTGCCTGCCGGCGAGAAGGCAAAGGATCAGCACGGCGAGTGGCTGCCCAACGATACGCTCGAGGCGGTAAAGGCGTACAGGGTGGCGATCAAAGGGCCGCTCACGACGCCGGTCGGCGGTGGCATTCGCAGCTTGAACGTCACGCTTCGTCAAGTGCTGGATCTTTACGCCTGCGTCCGTCCCGTCCGGTATTTCGATGGGACGCCCGCTCCGGTCAAACGCCCTGAACTGATGAACGTCGTGATCTTCCGCGAGAACACCGAAGACGTCTACGCCGGCATCGAGTGGGCGCGCGGCACACCGCAGGCCGAGCGCGTCATCGAGTTCCTCGCGAACGAGATGGGCAAGCGCATCCGGCCCGACTCCGGCATTGGCATCAAACCGATCTCGGAAACCGGATCGAAGCGGCTCGTCCGTATGGCGATCCAGTACGCGATAGACAACAATCGCAAGACCGTCACCCTGGTGCACAAGGGCAACATCATGAAGTTCACCGAAGGGGCATTCCGCGATTGGGGGTACGAGGTCGCGAAGGCGGAGTTCCGCGATCGCATCGTGACAGAAGACGAAGTGTCGAATGGTGCCTCGCGCGACGGGAAGGTGTTGATCAACGACCGCATCGCCGACAGCGTGTTCCAGCAGGTGCTCACGCGCACCGCGGACTACGACGTGTTCGCCACGCCCAACCTCAACGGCGACTATCTCTCCGATGCCTGCGCGGCGCAGGTCGGCGGTCTCGGCATGGCGCCTGGCGCGAACATCGGCGACGAGATCGGGTTCTTCGAAGCCACGCACGGCACCGCCCCGAAATATGCCGGCAAGGATGTCATCAATCCGAGCTCGGTGATCCTGTCCGGCGTAATGATGCTTCGATATCTGGGATGGCCGCAGGCGGCTGATCTGATCGAGAAAGGACTCGAGCGGACGATTCAACAGAAGAAGGTCACTTATGATCTGGCACGCCAGATGGAAGGCGCCAAGGAGTTGAAGACCTCGCAGTTCGCCGATGCCGTAATTGGGAATATGTAAGGAGCCACGGTCAATGAATCGAAAAGTGACGGTGGTTGGTGGCGCTGGCAACGTCGGCGCGACGGTTGCACGGGCGATCGCCGACAAGGAACTCGCGGATGTCGTGATCATCGACATTGCCGATCAGAAGGCGAAGGGTGTCGCGCTCGACATCTACCAGGCCGGCCCGATCGAGCAGTCGGACTCACGGATCATTGGCGCGGGCGCTGACGACGCGGGATGGAAGGAGACCGCCAACTCCGACGTCGTCGTGATCACGTCGGGTGTGCCGCGCAAGCCGGGCATGAGCCGCGACGATCTGCTGCAGACCAACTACAAGATCATGCAGTCGGTCACCGAGCAGGTGGTGAAGTACTCACCGAACTGCATCATCGTCCCCGTCGCGAATCCGCTCGATGCGATGTGCCAGGCCGTCTACCGGCTGAGCAAGTTTCCGCGCGAGCGCGTCATCGGCATGGCGGGCGTGCTCGATTCTGCCCGGATGCGGACTTTCATTGCGATGGAACTGAACGTCTCCGTCGAGAACATCCACGCGTTCGTGCTGGGAGGCCACGGCGACACGATGGTGCCACTGCCGCGCTATTCGACCGTCGCGGGCATTCCCATCACCGAGCTGATGTCAAAGGAACGGATCGAAGCGATTTCGAAGCGCACGGCCGACGGCGGCGCCGAGATCACCAAGCTGGTCGGCACCAGCGCGTGGTACGCGCCCGGTTCAGCCGCGGCCGAGATGGTCGAGATCATCCTGAAGGACAAGAAGAAGATTGTCCCGTGCTCGGTCTACCTGAAGGGTGAATACGGGCTCAACGATCTCTTCGTTGGTGTCCCGGTGAAACTCGGCGCCCGCGGCGTCGAGGAGATCATTCAGATCAAGCTGACGCCAGAAGAGGACGCCGCGCTCAGGAAATCCGCCGGCGCGGTGAAAGAACTCGTTGATGTGATTAAGGTGTAGGTCGCCGCGTCGATCAGCACCCAGGCACGCGTCATCTCCCACGCAATAGCGTGGCTTTGAAGTACTCGCGGTTCATCCGCGCGATGTTCGTGATTGGGATTTCCTTCGGGCAGACCGCCTCGCACTCCCCCTCGTTCGAACAGCTGCCGAACCCTTCGGCATCGTGCCGGTCCACCATCTTGACGACGCGTGTGTAGCGCTCGACCTGGCCCTGCGGGAGCAGCGACAGGTGAGTGATCTTGGCCGAGGTGAAGAGCGCGGCTGACGCGTTCTTGCACGCCGCGACACACGCGCCGCACGCAATGCAGGCAGCGGAGTCCATCGCCTTCTCGACGGTGTCCTTGCCGATGAGAATGCTGTTCGCGTCGCGGGCCCCGCCGACGTTGATTGACGTGTACCCGCCGGCCTGGATGATTCGATCGAAGGCGCTGCGATCGACGACCAGGTCCTTGACCAGTGGAAAGGCCTTCGCGCGCCACGGCTCGAGCACCAGTATGTCGCCGTCCTTGAAGCTCCGCATGTGGAGCTGGCACACGGTGGACCCCCGGACCGGGCCGTGCGGCAGGCCATCGATCAGGAACCCGCAGGTGCCGCAGATCCCTTCGCGGCAATCGGAATCAAACGCGATCGGATCCTCGCCGCGCGCGATCAACCCTTCATTGACGACGTCGAGCATTTCCAGGAACGACATGTCGGGGGAGACGTTCTCGGCCGTGTAATCGACGAGTCTACCTGGCTTGTCAGGGCCGGCCTGGCGCCACACTTTCAGCGTAATTCGCATCACTGGTAACTTCTCTGCGACGGCTTGACGTATTCGAAGTCGAGCGGCTCCTGGTGCAGCTCCGGTTTCGCGCCAACTCCTTTGAACTCCCACGCCGCCACGTACGAGAAATTCGCATCGTCGCGAAGCGCCTCGCCGTCCGGCGTCTGGCTCTCCTCGCGGAAGTGACCGCCGCAGGATTCGGTCCGATGGAGTGCGTCGAGCGTCAGCACTTCGGCGAACTCGAGGTAGTCGGCGACGCGTCCCGCGTATTCGAGGTTCTTGTTCAGATTGTTGGCCGGGCCGGGCACCGACACGTTCTGCCAGAACCGCTCACGCAGCTGCGGAATCGCGGAAAGCGCCGTGCGAAGCCCCGCTGCTGTGCGCGACATCCCGACGTAATCCCACAGCAGCTGCCCGAGCTGACGATGAAGGTGACGCGGGGTCTCCTGGCCCTTGGCGTTGAGCAGCTTGTCGATCCGACGCTGGACGGCATCGGCCGCCTCGCCGAATGCGTCGTGATCTGTCGCGACGGCCGCCAGTGGCGTGCTTCCGATATAGTGCGCGAGCGTATACGGAATGACGAAGTAACCGTCCGCCAGTCCCTGCATCAGCGCGCTGGCGCCGAGGCGGTTCGCGCCGTGATCCGAGAAGTTCGCTTCCCCGAGCACGTGGAGCCCGGGAACCGTGCTCATCAGGTTGTAGTCGACCCACAGCCCGCCCATCGTGTAATGGATCGCGGGGTAGATGCGCATCGGAACCTGGTAAGGATTCTCGTCGGTGATCTTGCGATACATGTCGAACAGGTTGCCGTAGCGCATCCTGATGACGTTTTCGCCGAGCCGCTTGATCGCGTCCGCGAAATCGAGATACACGGCGAGGCCGCTCTCGCCGACGCCACGCCCTTCGTCGCAGACGACCTTGGCGTTGCGTGACGCAACATCGCGTGGCACGAGATTGCCGAAGCTCGGATATCGCCGTTCGAGGTAGTAATCGCGCTCCTCTTCGGAAATCTGCTGTGGCGGGCGCTTGTCGCCCGGCTGTTTGGGCACCCACACCCGGCCGTCGTTGCGCAGGCTCTCCGACATCAGCGTCAGCTTCGACTGGTGCGTGCCGGAGACGGGGATGCAGGTTGGGTGAATCTGCGTGTAGCACGGGTTCGCGAAGAACGCGCCACGCTTGTGCGCGCGCCACGCCGCGGTCACGTTCGAGTTCACCGCGTTGGTGGACAAGTAGTACGCCGTGCCGTAGCCGCCCGTGCACAGCAGCACCGCGTGCCCGGCATGGGGCTCGATCTCACCGGTGATCAAGTTCCGGCAGATGATGCCCCGAGCCTGCCCGTTGATGACGACCAGATCGAGCATCTCGCGATTGGGGAACAGCGTCACCAAACCCTTCTCGACCTGGCGCATCATCGACTGATACGCGCCGAGCAGCAGCTGCTGTCCGGTCTGGCCGCGCGCATAGAACGTGCGCGAGACCTGCGCGCCGCCGAACGACCGGTTATCGAGCAGCCCGCCGTATTCGCGCGCGAACGGCACGCCCTGCGCGACGCACTGGTCGATGATGTTGACGCTCAGTTGCGCGAGCCGATAGACGTTCGCTTCGCGCGACCGGTAGTCGCCTCCCTTGACCGTGTCATAAAACAGCCGCTGGATGCTGTCGCCGTCGTTCTGGTAGTTCTTCGCGGCGTTGATGCCCCCCTGTGCGGCAATGCTGTGTGCGCGCCGCGGGCTGTCGTGGATGCAGAAGCTCTTGACGTTGTATCCGAGCTCGCCAAGCGACGAGGCCGCCGATGCCCCTGCGAGCCCGGTGCCGACGATGATGACCGTGAACTTCCGGCGGTTCGCCGGGTTGACGAGCTTCGACTCGAACCGGTGGCGGTCCCACTTCTCCGCGAGTGGTCCGCCTGGGACTCGTGAATCAAGCGTCATACGTCGTGAATTGCAAACCGTGAACCGTGAACCGTCATTTGCTATCGCGTCAGGTAAACCCAGACCGGGATGATGGCGAACCCGGCGCCGATCAGGATCGCGAACGCAGCGCTCCACGCCACCAGTCGCTTCGTATACACGGGATGGTCGGCGCCGATTGACTGGAACGCGCTCGCGATCCCGTGCCGCAGGTGGAAGCCGACCAGGATAACTGCCAGCGTGTAGAGCGCAACCCAGGCGGGCGCGCTGAACACCTCCGCCTCCAGTCGGTACAGGTCGCGTACCGGCGGATCGCCGATCTGGTACCACGCGCCGTACTTGAACTGCTTCACGTGCACGACGACAAAGAGCAGGATCAGCAGTCCCGTCCAGATCATCGTGGTCGAGGCGATGCTCTTGCGGCTCTTGTAGCCGGCCCACTCCTTCTTCTCGTAGCGCACCGGGCGCGCCGCCTGGTTCGCGAACCAGTTCGTGATGGCCTTGTAGACGTGCAGCAGGAAGATCAGGAGCAGCCCGATCTCCGCGGGAACGACCAGCGGGTTCGAGATCAGTTTGTGCGAGTACTCGTTGAACGTTTCCTGCCCGAGGAAGATCAGCAGGTTACCCGCGAGATGAAGAATCAGGTATGCGAAGAGTGCGAGTCCGGTGAGGCCGAGGAGCAGCTTGGTACCGACAGAAGACGTAAACACCCCACGAAATGACGACATTAACGGCTCCGATCCTTGCGATTGTACTTGCTGAATTCGAAGGGGCGCAACCATCCGCAGCGCGGCGGCCGCTTGATCGCGTGCCGGTCATCGGCACATGATTGAAGGATCGACGATGAAAATTCACGAGTATCAAGCGAAGGCCATCCTGGCGAAGTACGGTGTGCCCGTGCCGCAGGGCGAAGTCGTCTTCAGCGCGGCCGAAGCCGCCGACGTCGCGCGCAGGCTGGGTGGCGGCACCGTGGTCGTCAAGGCGCAGATTCACGCGGGCGGACGCGGCAAAGGCGGTGGCGTCAAGGTCGTGAAGGGGCCTGAGGAAGCGCAGGTGGCGGCGCAAAAGATGATCGGGATGAACCTGGTCACCTACCAGACGGGCCCGCAGGGGCAGAAGGTCCAGCGCGTGCTGATCGAGCAGGGACTCAGGATCAAGCGCGAGCTCTATCTGGGCCTGGTGCTCGATCGTTCGACGGAACGTCCCGTGCTCATGGTCAGCTCCGAAGGGGGCGTCGAGATCGAGAAGGTGGCCGAGGAAACACCCGAACGCATCTTCAAGGAGTTCGTCCACCCGGCGATCGGCCTGAGCGCATACCAGACCCGCAAGCTCGCATTCGCGCTTGGCCTCGAAAGTCCCCGGATCGGCCAGGCGTCGAAGCTCATGTCCGCGCTCTACCAGACATTCATTGCCACCGACTCGTCGCTGCTCGAAATCAACCCGCTGATCGTGACCGAGGAGGGGAACCTGCTCGCGCTCGACGCGAAGATGAACTTCGACGACAACGCGCTGTATCGGCATCCCGACATCAAGGACCTGCGCGATCTCTCGGAAGAGGATCCGCTGGAGATCGAAGCGTCGAAGTACTCGCTCAACTACATCAAGCTCGATGGCTTCGTGGGCTGCATGGTCAACGGCGCCGGCCTGGCGATGGCGACGATGGACATCATCAAGCTCGCGGGAGGGGAGCCGGCGAATTTCCTCGACGTCGGCGGCGGCGCCAATGCGGAGCAGATCAAGAACGCCTTCCGCATCCTGATGGCGGACAAGCACGTGCGCTCGGTGCTGATCAACATCTTCGGCGGGATCCTCCGCTGCGACATCCTGGCCGAGGGCGTGATCGCCGCCGTCAAGGATCTTGGCGTGCCGGTGCCCATCGTGATCCGCATGGAAGGGACCAACGTCGAAAAGGGGAAGCAGATGCTGAGGGAGAGCGGCCTGAACTTCACGACCGCCGATGACATGAATGAAGCGGCGCAGAAGGTCGTGGCGCTAGGACGAAAATAAACTGGCCGTTTTCGTTCTTCGTGGTGTTCGTGCCTTCGAGACCTTCGTGCTGAGATCGTGACACGTCACTTATGGCTGTATTGATCGACAAGAATACCCGGTTGTTGGTGCAGGGGCTCACCGGGCGCGAAGGCACCTTCCACGCCAAGCAGGCGGCCGCCTACGGGACGACCGTGGTCGGCGGCGTGACGCCCGGAAAGGGAGGCACGACGCACGAAGGGTGGCCGGTGTTCAACACCGTCGCGGACTGTGTCAAGACGACAGGCGCGAACGCCTCCGTGATCTTCGTCCCGCCGGCGGGCGCGGCTGACGCCATCCTCGAAGCGGCGGATGCCGAACTGCCGCTTGCCGTCTGCATCACCGAGGGCATTCCGGTGCTCGACATGATGCGGGTGTTCGCGGCGATCCGCGGCGGGAAGACGCGCGTCATCGGGCCGAACTGCCCGGGGCTGATCACCGCCGGCCAGGCGAAAGCCGGCATCATTCCCGGCCACATCTGCAAGGAAGGGCGCGTCGGCATCGTGTCGAAGAGCGGCACGCTGACCTACGAGGCCATCCACCAGCTCACCCGGAACGGCCTCGGCCAGACAACCTGCATCGGGATCGGAGGGGACCCGCTCATCGGGACGAGCTTCATCGACGCGCTGCAATTGTTCGCGAACGACAAGGCGACGGAAGCGGTCGTGATGATTGGTGAGATTGGCGGCAATGCCGAGCAGGACGCGGCCGCGTGGATTCGGGAGCATTTCAGGAAACCCGTCGTCGGGTTCATCGCCGGGCAGACGGCCCCGCCGGGGCGCCGGATGGGGCACGCCGGAGCTATCATTGCTGGAGGCAAGGGCACAGCGGCCGAGAAGATGGACGCGCTGCAGAAAGCCGGGGTCCGAGTGGTGAAGAGCCCGGCGGACATCGGCGCGGCCGTCAAGGAGCTGCTGAAGGCCTGACCATGGTAACCAACGACTTCAGCATCCAGGTGGCGACCGTCAACGGTTCAGGGAGCCAGACAGCTAACCTTGTACTCCTCCGGTCGATCTTCCAGATGGGCGTGCCGGTTTCCGGCAAGAACATGTTCCCTTCCAACATCGCGGGACTACCGACGTGGTACACCGTCCGCGCCAACAAGGACGGGTATGTCGCCCGCAAGAAAGAGGTCGACTTCCTCGTCGCGATGAATCCCGAGACGGCGAAGGAAGACGTGCTGTCGCTCGAGCCCGGGCGCGCCGTGCTCTACGACGAACCGCTCAAGCTCAACGCGCTCCGCAGCGATCTGATCTTCTACCCGGTGCCGTTCGACAAGATCGTGGCCACGGTGTGCACCGATGCGAAACTGCGGCGCCTCGTGAAGAACATGATCTACGACGGCGTGCTATCGAACCTGCTCGCCATCGAGATGCCGGAAATGGAAAGGGCGCTGCGGAAGCAGTTCGGGAAGAAGGCCAAGGCCGCCGAACTGAACCTTGGCGCGTTGCATGCCGGCTTCGCCTACGCGGAAGCCAACCTGAAAAAGAGCGATCCGTTCATCGTGGAGCGCATGGACACGACGCGCAACATGGTGCTCGTCGAGGGGAATGCTGCCGCCGCGCTCGGCTGCATGATGGCTGGTGTCACGGTCGTCGCCTGGTATCCGATCACCCCTTCGTCCTCGTTGCCGGAAACGCTGATTGGCTACATGCGGAAGTACCGCATGGACAAGGAAACCGGCAAGGCGACGTTTGCCATCGTCCAGGCGGAAGACGAAATCGCGGCGATCGGCATGGTGATCGGCGCCGGATGGGCGGGCGCGCGGGCGATGACGTCGACGGCGGGTCCGGGCATTTCTCTGATGGGTGAGTTTGCGGGCCTGGCGTACTACGCCGAAGTGCCCGGTGTGGTGTTCGACATTCAGCGCGTCGGCCCGTCGACCGGCCTGCCGACGCGTACCGCACAGGGAGACATCGGCCAGGTCGCGCTGCTGTCGCACGGTGACACGCGCCACATCATGCTGATCCCGAGCTCGCCGGAAGAGTGCTATACGTTTTCGATGGCGGCGTTCGACCTGGCCGAGCGTTTCCAGACGATCTGTTTCGTGCTCAGCGACCTGGATCTCGGGATGAACACCTGGATGTCGGACCCGTTCAAGTATCCCGAGCAGGCACTCGATCGCGGCAAGGTGCTCGACGCCGCGACCCTGGCGCGGCTCGGCGGCGAGTGGGGCCGCTACAAGGACGTTGACGGCGACGGGATCCCGTTCCGCACGATTCCAGGCGACAACATGCCCGCGTACTTTGCGCGCGGTTCGGGCCACAACGAGCGCGGACAGTACAGCGAACGCCCCGACGATTACCAGAACAACATGGAGCGGCTCGCGCGGAAGTTCCAGACAGCGAAACAGTACGTGCCCAAACCGGTGATCGAGGACGCGGACGCGGAGATCGGGATCATCGGCTACGGCACGAGTCACTACGCGATTGACGAGAGCCGCGATCAGCTCTTGCACGAATCGGGGATTGCGACCGGCTACCTGCGGGTGCGCGCATATCCGTTCACCGACGAGGTCGCCGCCTTCATCAGCCGCTACAAGCGTATCTACATCGTCGAGCAGAACCGCGACGCGCAGCTGCGCATGCTGCTGAAGATGGAGATCCCCGGCGAACTGATTTCGCGGCTGCGCAGCGTGCTGCACTACAACGGCCTGCCGATCGACGCGCGTTCGGTGACCGACGACATTCTCGTGCAGGAAGGCCGCAAAGACCGCGTGGTGAGCCGGCCTGAGGTATCTGCCGGCGTTGCCGCGGGAGCAGGGGAGTAGGACGGCTTAGGGCCCGGAGCGCAAAAAAATGGACGCCAAAAAGAACCGTTTCGGACTGGAGATGACGCCGTATCGCGGCGGCAAGACGACACTGTGCGCCGGATGCGGGCACAACGCGATTTCGGAGCGGATCATCGAGGCGTTTTTCGAAATGGGCGTCGACCCTCGGCAGGTGATCAAGCTGTCGGGCATCGGGTGCTCGAGCAAGAGCCCCGCGTACTTCCTTGGCGGCTCGCACGGGTTCAACTCGGTCCACGGACGCATGCCATCGGTCGGCACCGGCGCGATGCTCGCCAACCGGAAGTTGATTGCCATTGGAATCAGCGGCGACGGCGATACCGGTGCGATTGGGATCGGCCAGTTCGTCCACCTGATGCGGCGCAACGTGCCGCTGATTTACATCATCGAGGACAACGGCTGTTACGGACTGACGAAGGGACAGTTTTCGCCGACCGCCGATATCGGCTCCGTGCTCAAGAACGGGATCGTCAACGATCTGCAGCCGCTCGACTCGTGCATGCTGGCCATTCAGCTCGGCGCGTCGTTCGTGGCGCGGTCGTTTTCTGGCGACAAGAAGCAGCTGCAGTCGATTCTGAAGGCGTCGCTCAGCCACCGCGGGACGTGCATGATCGACGTCATCTCGCCGTGCGTCACCTTCAACGATCACGAGGGCTCGACCAAGAGCTACGCGTACGCGAAGGAGCACGACGAAGTGCTCGGCGACATCAACTTCGTCCCGTTCTTCGAGGACATCAGCGTCGAATACGATCCAGGCACGACGAAGGAAGTCACGATGCACGATGGGTCGCGGCTGTACTTGAAGAAGATCGCGGAGGATTACGACCCGACCGACAAGCTCGCGGCAATGAGCCTGCTGCACGAGACGTCGCGCCGCGGCGAATTCGCGACCGGTATCCTCTATGTGGAACCGGACAAGGATGACTTCGTGACGCTCCTGAACCTGGTGGACGAGCCGCTCTCCACGCTGCCGCTGGACAAGGTGCGGCCGGGTCCCGATGTGCTGGAAGAAATCATGGAATCCCTCCGATGAAGAAGCTCTTCGTACAGGCGCTGCCCCTCACCGCCATCGTGCTGGCGGTTGCTGCCAGTCCGGCTCTCGCGCAGAAGCGCGCGTTGTCGGTGGACGATGTTTACAACGTGAAGGATGTGCGAGATCCACAACGCTCGCCGGACGGCAAGTGGGTGGCGTACGTCGTGTCACGGGCCGTCAAGGACACGGACAAGAACGATTCCGACATCTGGATGGCGAGCTGGGACGGCGCACAGGAGATCCAGCTGACGTCGACGCCCGAGGGCGAAACGACGCCGCGGTGGAGCCCCGACAACAAGTACCTCGCATTCACCTCGTCGCGGCAAGGCGCGAAGGGAGGCCAGGTCTGGCTGTTGAATCGCCTGGGGGGCGAGGCCGTGAAGCTCACCGACATCAAAGGGGGCGTTTCCGACTACGCGTGGTCGCCAGACAGCAAGCGGCTCGTGCTCGTCGTCAACGTGCCCGATCCGCGCGACCCGGAAGAAGATGACAAGACGCCGGCGGACAAGAAAAAGACGCCGCCGCCCATTGTGGTCGATCGCTATCACTTCAAGGAAGACGTCAGCGGGTACCTGCGCAACGAGCGGACGCATCTGTATTTGTTCGACGTTGAAGCGAAGAAGGCGGACATTCTCACGCCGGGGAGCTTCAACGAGGAGCTGCCGGTGTGGTCGCCGGACGGAACGCGGATCGCGTTTGTCACGAAGCGCGGGACGGGGGATCTCGACCGTAACGACAACACCGACGTTTACGTGGTCGATGCCAAGATCGGCGCGGAGCCGCGGCAGATGACGACCTCCCCCGCGTCGGACGGCAACGGGCGCGTGGCCTGGAGTCCCGATGGGAAGCAGATTGCGTATCTCACCGGTGAAGAGGTCAAGTTCTCGGCGTACAACCAGAACAAGCTTGCCGTGATTTCGGCGACAGGAGGACAGCCACGGCTGCTCGCGGAATCGCTCGATCGCCCGATCCGTCAGCCTATCTGGTCGGCCGACGGCTCGTCGCTCACGGTTGTCGTTGTCGACGATCGCTCGCAGTATCCCGCACGCATCAACATCAGCTCGGGTCGCGTCGAACGTCTGGTCTCCGGTCAGCGGGTCGTGGGCAGTCTCTCGTCTGCCGGGTCGGATGGTGCGTTCGCTGTCCTGGCCGCAACGGCAACGGAACCGCCCGAAGCCGCTGCGCTTGAATCCGGCAAGCTGCGCAAGCTCTCGCATCAGAACGACGAGTGGCTGTCGAAGATCATCCTGGGGACGACCGAGGAGTTCACGTCAACGAGCAAGGACGGCACCGAGGTGCACGGCCTGCTCGTGAAGCCGCCGACGTACCGCCAGGGCGAGAAGTATCCCACTTTGCTGCGCATTCATGGCGGGCCGAACGGCCAGGACGAGCATTCGTTCAGCTTCGAGCGCGAGCTGTTTGCCGCGCACGGCTACGTTGTCGTCGCGGCTAACTATCGCGGCAGCAACGGCCGCGGCAGCGCGTACCAGAAAGCGATTTTCGCGGATTGGGGCAACAAGGAGGTCGTCGACCTGCTCGGGGCGATGGATCACGTGCAGAAGGTCGGCCTTGCGGATCCCGCTCGTCTTGGCATCGGTGGCTGGAGCTACGGCGGGATCCTGACGGACTACACGATCGCGACCGACGGGCGGTTCAAGGCGGCCACGAGCGGCGCGGGCAGCGCGCTGCAGTTGTCGATGTACGGCGTCGACGAGTACATCACGCAGTACGAGAACGAAATCGGGCCGCCCTGGAAGGCGCAGGATCTCTGGATCAAGATCTCGTATCCGTTCTTCCACGCGGATCGCATCAAGACGCCGACGCTGTTTCTTGGCGGCGACAAGGACTTCAACGTGCCGCTGGTCGGAGGAGAGCAGATGTACCAGGCACTGCGCAGCCTGGGCATCGACACGCAACTGGTGATTTATCCGAACCAGTATCACGGGATCACGATCCCGAGCTACAAGGTCGACCGTCTGCAGCGTTACCTGGATTGGTACGAGAAGTATTTGAGGAAGCCGGCAACGACGACAACTGCCAGCAGGTAGCCCGCGGGCCTCGCGACTGAGGACACGGGACTACTGACTCGGGGACTCAGGACTAAGGACTCGCGGATCTACCCCTGCGTCTTGTCGAGATTTGCGCCCAGCACATCCTCCGCGATCCGATCGCAGTCTTCCGGCAGTCCCTGTTCGTCGAGGGCGGGGGCGTTCGGGTTTCCCATTTGTGGTGTATCGGTCGGACGATCGCCCTCGACGGCCCCTTCGTGCTGATCGGGCGCTTCCTGCTGTTGTCCTTTCATACGCATCACCTTATATAATCGATTGGATATGGCTGAACGCACTCTCGCTATCATCAAGCCGGATGCCATGAAAGCGCGCTATGCCGGCAAAATCCTCCAGCGCATCGAAGATGCCGGATTCACCATCCGTGCCATGCGGCTCCTGAACCTGTCAAAAAAGGAAGCCGAAGGCTTTTACGCGGTACACCGCGAGCGGCCGTTCTTCCCAAGCCTCACCACCTTCATGTCGTCGGGCCCGGTGATCGTCATGGCGCTCGAGGCACCCGACGCGATCAAGAAGTGGCGCACACTCATGGGTGCGACCGATCCGGCGAAGGCGGATGCCGGGACGCTGCGCAAGGAGTTCGGCGCCTCAATCGAAAACAACGCCACGCACGGCTCCGACGCGCCCGAGACCGCGGCGTTCGAGCTCGGGTACTTTTTCCCGGGCAAGGAGCTCGCGCGATAGCGCGGGAGATGCGTGGGAAAACTGCTCGTCGGGATCGGGCTGTTGATCGCCCTCGTCGGCGTGGTGGTGATGCTCGGTCTGCCGCTCGGCCGTCTGCCCGGGGACATCGTCATTCGCCGCGGCAACAGCACGTTCTACTTCCCGCTGGCAACCTCGATCCTGCTCAGCGTGATCCTGACGCTGGCGATGATGTTCTTCAGACGTTGAGTTACCGTCTTCCGTCTTCTGTCTTCCGTCTTTCCGCGGCACGCATATATGGCAATCAAGTCCGATAAGTGGATCAAGCGAATGGCGCTCGAGCACGGCATGATCGAGCCGTTCGAGGATCGGCAGGTGCGGGTCGGCATCGTGTCCTACGGGTTGTCGTCGTACGGCTACGACATACGGGTTGCCGACGAATTCAAGGTCTTCACGAACATCAACAACACCGTGGTCGATCCGAAGAGTTTCGATCCACGGTCCTTCGTCGACATCAAGACCGACGTCTGCATCGTCCCGCCCAACTCCTTCGCGCTGGCGCGGACGATCGAGTATTTCCGCATTCCCCGCGACGTCCTGACGGTGTGTCTTGGCAAGTCGACGTATGCGCGCTGCGGGATCATCGTGAATGTCACGCCATTCGAGCCGGAGTGGGAAGGGAACGTCACGCTGGAGATCTCGAACACGACGCCTCTGCCGGCAAAGATTTACGCCAATGAAGGTATTGCGCAGGTCCTCTTCTTCCAAAGTGACGAGGCGTGTGAGGTCTCGTACGCCGACAAGAAGGGCAAGTACCTGAAGCAGCGGGGCGTCACGCTGCCCAAAATCTGAGCACGAATGGCTGCAGATCCTCTCACTCACGTTCCGGTTGCGGCGGGCCTGGCGTATGTCGGACGGATTCAGCGGCTGCCATCGAAGTTCACCGCCACACTCACGGCCGAGCCCGACAATCGATTCAACCTGACGGCCGTCGCCGTCCTCGTCAACGGCGAGAAGGTGGGGTATCTTCCAGCTGATTTGTCGCGTCAATATCACGACGTCGTGAAGACGGCTGCCTGCCAGTGCCCCGGCCGACGAGCGCCGGTCGCCGCGATACAAGATACAGGCGTCCTGCTGTTGCTCGATGTTTCGGGTGTGCCGTGCGCGCCGCAGGGCTAGTCGTCCTTCTTCTTCTCGTCCCTGGCGGACAGTCCTCCCAGCAGTATCAGCCGCCGGCTTGGACGCTCCCGGCTCCGGCGGAGCGCGCATACATGGCGCTCGCGTCCCGTGTTGATGGCGATGCCGCGATGGAGATCGTGCGGTTCATGGATCAGTACTGGCGAATCGCGGCGAATCCCGGTTTCAACGCGTCGGTCGATCACATTCAGCAGCGACTGCAGGCCACCGGCGTGACGACGCGTATCGAGGAGTTTCAGCCACGTAACAAGGGATGGGACTACCAGGTGGGCACCGTGGCGTTTGCCGACAGCGGGGAGGTCCTGCTCTCGCGCGAGCGCGATCGCGTGTCGCTGTGCATCAACTCGTTCTCGACACCGGAAGGCGGTGTTGAAGCGCCGCTCGTGGACGTTGGGAACGGTGGCAATCCCGCCGATTACGACGGCAAGGACGTGAAGGGTGTAGTCGTGCTCGGTTCCGCGCCGGTCGGACAGTTGTGGCAGCAGGCCGTTCGCACGCGAGGGGCCATAGGTGTCTTCTCGACTGCCATTGCTCCTTACATTCGACCGGGGGATCCCACGCGGTTCATCGCCGCCGACCAGTGGGATGTGCTGCAGTGGGGGAGCGTGCCGTACGACGAGGCCCGCAAGGCCTTTGGATTCAAATCAACTCTGCGAGCGGCGTCACGGATGCGCGAGCGCCTGAAGACGGGTCCGGTGCGCGTGAAGGTCACCGTGCAGTCGAAGTTCTACGACGGCCCGAGCCGCTCGCTGATCGCCGAGATTCCCGGCACGACCAAACCGGACGAGCGCATCGTCATGGTCGCGCACGTGCAGGAGCCCGGCGCGAACGACAACGGCAGCGGTTGCGCGACGCTCGCGGCGCTGGCATCCGCGATTGCGAAGGGGATCCGCGAGGAGGCGCTGCCGCCTCCGGGTCGCACGCTGACGTTCATCTGGGCGGACGAAGTCATTGGCAGCCGCACCTGGCTGACCCAACATCCGGACGAGGCGAAGCGGGTCCAGTACATGTTCGCGCTGGACATGACGGGAGAGGACACGTCGAAAACTGGCGGAACGTTCCTCCTCGAGAAGCAGCCCGACCCGTCGGCCGTGTGGGTGCGGCCGTCCGATCCGCACACGGCGTGGGGCGCCGGCGAGGTCAAGGCGGAGTCGCTGAAGGGGAGCCTGCTGAACGATCTGCATCTCGCAATGTGCCTGCGCCGCGCGCATGACACGCCGTGGGTCGTCAGGACCAACCCCTACGAAGGTGGAAGCGATCACACGGCGTTTGGTGAGGCGGGCATCCCGTCACTGCTGAACTGGCACTTCACTGACCGCTATTACCACACGAACTTCGATCGTCCGGACATGACGAGCCGGGCGGAGATGGTCAACGTCGGGGTTGCGGTTGCGACGAGCGCGTGGTTCCTTGCGTCCGCCACCGAGCGCGACGCGCTCGCCGTCGTCGACTTGATCGCGGCTTCTGCCCACGCGCGGCTCGCGCTGGAGCGCCGTCAGGC
>JBKOZS010000229.1:0-14311 GCA_046726015.1 Acidobacteriota bacterium | reverse complement strand
CCATCACACCACGGTGAGCGCGGGCGATGCGGTTTATCGCCTCGATGCCGACGCGTACTGCATCGACAACCTGGTGATGACCGGGCTTTTCCCGATGGCGTCCGCCGCGCTCATGCTGGTCGTCATGCTCGCGATCCTGGTGACGCTCGATCCCGTGCTGGCGCTGCTGGCACTGATCGTAGTGCCGTTCCTGTATTCACTGGTGCGTCTATACACCGGTCCGCTGGGCACGCGTGCCGAGAGCGTCAAGGAACTCGAATCGACGTTGTCTGAGCGCCTCTACGAGACGTTTGCAGCGATCAAGGTCGTCAAGAGCTTTGCTCGCGAGCGCTACGAGCAGGAACGGTTCACCACGCGCGCGAGCGCGGCGATGCGCGCGCGTGTGCGATTGACCTGGGACGAGTCGCTGTTCTCGCTCGGTATCACCGCGGTCACGATCCTCGGCACCACGCTCGTGTTGTGGGTGGGCGGCCTGCACGTGCTGCGCGGAACCCTGACCGTAGGCTCGCTTCTCGTCGTCATTGCCTACCTCGGGTCGGTGTATGGCCCGCTGTCGGCGATTGCGCACACGTCGGGATCGCTGCAGGAAGCGCTCGCGAGCACCCGGCGCGTCAGGCGCACGCTTGCACTCAAACCCGAACCAAGCCACGGATCACCGGAAATCGGTCCCGGATCATGGGAACTTAGCCACGGATCACGCGGATCGCACGGATCACACGGATCAGGCCTCGGATCCGATGCCGATCGGCTGCAGGTGCGCGGACACATTCAGTTCGATGGCGTGAGCTTCGGATACGACGGGCATCCGGACGTGCTGGAGGAGGTCAGCTTCGAGGCGCATCCGGGCGAACTGGTGGCGCTCGTCGGGCTGACCGGTGCGGGAAAGACCACTGCGGTCAGTCTCATCCCGCGTTTTTACGATCCCGTGTCCGGTCGCGTCAGCATCGACGGGACCGACGTGCGCGAATACGACCTGCGCGCGCTCCGCGAGCGGATCGCCCTGGTACTCCAGGATCCGGTCCTCTTCCGCGGCACCATCGCGGAGAACATTCGCTACGGACGGCTCGATGCCTCCAATGGCGAGGTTCGCCGTGCCGCGATTGCCGCGCACGCGGATGAATTCATCGCGCGCCTCGACCGGGCGTACGACACTGAAGTTGGCGAGGCGGGCAGCGGCTTATCGGGAGGGGAACGGCAGCGCCTCGCAATCGCGCGGGCCGTGCTGAAGGACGCGCCGATCCTGATTCTCGACGAGCCAACCTCGTCGCTCGACGCCATCTCCGAGGAGATCGTGTTCAACGCGCTCAAGCGGCTGCGCGCCGGGCGGACCACCATCGTGATCGCGCACCGGTTGTCGACGATTCGCGACGCGGACCGGATTGTCGTGCTGGACCGCGGACGGGTCGTGGCGTGCGGGCGACATCAGGACATTCTCCGCACGAGCGACCTGTATCGTCGCATGTGGCAGCGGCTGGTCGTCGGGCGATCGCTCGACGAACCGCTGACGATCGACGAGCTGACGCAGGAGGCGTTGTGAGGGTGCTGTTTGCCGGCATCATCGGGCGCTATCCGCTCGGCGGAGTCACGTGGTGTTCGCTCATGTATCTGCTCGGGTTGCGCGCGCTCGGCCACGAGGTCTTCTACGTCGAGGACACCGGGGAGTGCATCTACGATCCCGTTCAGAACACCCGCGCGCTGGATCCGTCGTACGGGTTGCGCTACATCGACGCCGCGTTGCGGCCGCACGGCCTGGGCAATGCCTGGAGTTTTGTGAACTACGACGGGTCGTATCATGGCGCGGCTCGCGAGCGCGTGGCCGAGTACGCGCGCACCGCTGACCTCTTTATCAACCTGTCGGGCGGCACATGGTGCTGGCGGGATGAATACGCGCGTATCCCGCGGCGCATCTTCATTGATTCCGATCCGGCGTTCACGCAACTGTCCATCGCCAAGAACGACGCGTGGTACGTGACGTTCTTCCGCGGATTCAGCCACCTGTTTACGTTCGGTTCGAACATCGGAACCGAGACGTGCCCGGTCCCCACCGGCGAGTTCGTGTGGGACAAGACATGGCAACCGGTCGTGACGTCGTTGTGGCGATCCTGCGAGCGGCCGCGGCGAGATGCTTACACGACGGTCATGAGCTGGACGATCGAGAGCTTCGGCGATCTTGGCGGCCACAAGGATGTCGAATTCCTGCGCTTCGTCGATCTTCCCGCGCGAACCGGACCCCGGTTCGAGCTTGCCATCAATGGTCCCCGCCAACTGCTCGAGCAGCATGGCTGGTCAACGGTGCCCGCAATGGACATCTCGCGGACGCCCGGTGGCTACCGCGACTTCATTCGCTCCTCGCGCGGGGAATTCGGCGTGGCGAAGCACACGTACGTCGTCACGCGCTGCGGCTGGTTCAGCGATCGCACCGCGTGCTATCTCGCCGCCGGGCGGCCGGCCATCGTGCAGGACACCGCGTGGACGCGGACCCTGCCGTCAGGGGAAGGGCTGCTCGCGTTCGCGACAGTAGACGAAGCGGCGGACGCCATCGCGCGCGTCGATGCGGACTACGCGTATCACTCGACGCGCGCGTTCGACATCGCGCGCGAGCACTTCGAGGCGACAACCGTGCTGTCCACGTTGATCGAGAGGGTGTCGTGACGCGCTTGAGAATCGCGCAGGTGGCGCCGGTCGCCACCGCCTTGCCGCCGGCGGGCTCCGGCTCGGTCGAACTCGTCACCTGGCTCCTGACCGAGGGGCTCGTGCGGCGCGGTCACCATGTCACCCTCTTCGCAACCGGCGACACGGAGACCTCGGCCTGCTTGTCAGCGGTCTATTCGCATGGCTACTGGCACGACGAGTCGATGTGGCCATGGGAACTGTACGAGATGCTCAACCTCGCGGCCGCGGTCGAGCGCGCTGCTGAATTCGACGTGATTCATTTCCAGGCGGCCTACTACCCGATGTCGCTTGGCTACGCACGGCTGTGTGCGGTGCCGTTGCTCCAGACGCTGCACCACTCGCCAAGTCCCGAAGAAGTCCGGCTGTGGAGCCGCTATCCCGAAGCGCCGTTCGTGGCGATCTCCGGCGAGCAGATGCGCCTGCTTGCAGGCCTCAACGTCGTTGGCACCGTGCTGCACGGCATCGACACCGACGCCTTCATCTTTCGCGATCGCGCCGACGACTACGTGCTCTTCCTCGGACGCTTCACGGACGGCAAAGGCGTGCTGCAGGCGATCGATATCGCCAGGCGGGCGGGGTTGAGGATCGTGTTGGCCGCTCCGGAAGACGAATACTATCGCGAGAAAATTGCGCCGCTCGTCGACGGCGAGCGCGTCATCTACGCGGGGGAAGTCGGGCACGCGAAGAAGGTGGAGCTCCTTGGCGGCGCGCGGGCGCTGCTTTATCCAGTTCAGTGCGGCGAGCCGTTCGGCCTGGTGCTTGCCGAAGCCATGGCGTGCGGCACGCCAGTGGCCGCGCTCGATCGCGGCGCAGTACGAGAGGTGATCGACGAGGGGGTCACGGGGCAGATCTTTGCCAACGAGCAGGCCCTGCTGGATGGACTATCGCGCGTCTTCGCGCTCGACCGTCGTCGGGTCAGGCAGCGGACTGTCGAACGCTTCGGCGTAATGCGCATGGTCGACGAATACGTCACGGTGTACGAACGAGCGATCGAACAGGTGCGCGGCGCCCGATTACGTTCCGTCGCAGGTACACGCGCGTGAAGCGTCGCACGGGTTTGCTCGGCGAACGCCGGCTGCTCGCGATTTTCGCGCATCCAGACGATGAGTCCCTGGCATGCGGAGGGACACTCGCATGGTGTGCGGCCGAGGGGATCCGCGTGTCGCTTCTCTGCGTGACACGCGGCGAAATGGGTCACCGCGCGCCCGGGTGCGGCAACGAAACGGCGCCGCTGGGCACCATCCGGCGGGACGAACTGCACGAAGCGGGGCGGCGGCTTGGGATCAAAGATGTCGTGCTGCTCCGCCATCCGGACGGATCGCTCAGCGACGTCGACGACGCGCAGCTTCGTGAGGACATCACGGACGCCATGCGCTACCTGAGACCTGACGTCATCATTACGTTCGGACCCGACGGGCTCTACTGGCACCCCGATCATGTGACCGTTCACGAACGCGTCACCGAGGCTGTCGAGCAGTTCGGCCCGTCCGCCCCGGCGCTCTTCTATGTCGTCTTCGCTCCGGGCGCGATGACACGGGTCGTCCAGGCCGCGCAGGCCAACCCGGATGCGCCGGCGAACGTGTCTTTGTGGTCGCTCGATCCCGACGCGTTCGGAGCCTGCGCGCCTGCCGCAACGCTGGTGGTCGATGCGTCCGCGTATGCGGTGCAGAAGATTGCCGCGCTGCGATGCCATCGCACGCAGGTAAGCGACGAGAGCGCCTTCACCTGGCTGACGGAGTCACCGGCGCGCGAACTGCTCGGGCACGAGTACTTCGTGCGTGCGACGATAGGTCAGCAGGGATCCACTTTCCTCGACACCCTCGACCGCCAGTTCGTGACACGCCCGACGGGCAACCCACGAACATCTCGAAGCCACGAAGCGCACGAAGAGAAATCCGTACGTTAGGGTCTTCGTGATCGTCGTGCCTTCGTGCCCTTCGCGATTTATCGCCGTCGGCCGGTCTCGGTTCGCCTTGAGCTGACGTGGAATCTGATCTCTGCTCCTGCGATTTATAATCGCGGCTTGTCTTCCCTGATACGTTACGGAGGGACCGCGACGGTCGCCTCGCTCATCGCGCTGGCGGCGACGCAGGTCACTCTCGGGTCCGCGTGGTTTTTCGTTTTTGCCGCGGTGCCGTGCCTCGTCTACGCGCTGCTGCTCCGCCGGATCCTTTACACCTCCGATGCCCTCGATTGGCGAGCACCCAACGGCCGCCGCGCGCGCCTGCTGACGATCGCGCTCCTCTTCGCCGTCGCGTTTCGCGTTCCGCTTGTCATCCCGCGCGTGGGCGCCGACAACGACATGGTGCGGTACCTCTGGGACGGCCGCGTGCAGCGGCTCGGCTACAACCCGTTCATGGTGCGCCCCGCCGATCCGGACATGCAGCACACGCACACCGACGACACGCGCATGATGCCGAGCCGCCGCGCACAAACGCCGTATCCGGCGGCCGCGCAGCTCTTCTTCCGGCTCGTCGTCACGATCCATGAATCGTCGCGGGCGATGAAACTCGCGCTGGTCCTCTGCGATCTCGCGACAATCTGGGTGCTGCTGGCGTGGCTCCGCGACACGAAACGGTCGGAATGGCTCGCGCTCCTCTATGCGTGGAATCCGCTCGTCATCCTCGAAGTGGGACACAGCGGTCACATCGACGCGCTTGGCGCCCTGTGGATCGCGATCGCTGCCTGGATGCTCAGCACCGGCCGCGGCATGCGTGCCGCCATCGCATTCGTGATTGCCGTCGCGTCGAAGCTGCTCCCGATCGTCCTGGTGCCGCTCTTCTGGAAGCGCATTCGGATTCGCGATGGCCTGGTGGGGGGTCTCGTCCTGCTTGCGATGTACCTGCCCTTCTCCTCTGCCGGCGCGCTCCCCCTCGGCGCGGTTCCCAACGTCGTCGCCTTCATCCGCTTCAACGGTCCGCTGTTCAAGGGGCTTGCGGCGCTGGCGAATCCGCAAGGCGCGGCAGCCATCGCTGTGCTCGCAGGTCTCGCGGTGGCGGCAAGGATGCGGTGGCGGCGTCCCGCTGACGATCCCGCCGCGTGGGCCTGGCCGATGGCCGTCGCGCTCGCCTGCGCGCCGGTGATTTATCCGTGGTATCTCCTGTACTTCACGCCGTTCCTCTTCACGCGCGCCACGCTGCCGCTGATGGTCTGGACCTACTCGGCGATTCCCGTCTACATCGTGTGGGAGCTGTCGAAGCACGGCCACCGCTGGTTCGTTCCGGCACCGGTCATGTGGATTGAATTCGGCAGTGTCCTCGCGGTGCTCGGGGTGCGCTGGGTGCGAGAGGTGCGCTGGGTGCGCACGGTGCAGGTGCCAGAGGTCCAGGTGCCGGAGGTGCGCCAGGTGCCGGAGGTGGCTCAGCGTCCACGAGATGCGGAAGGTGCGCAGGATCCAAAAGGTGCGCGCTACTCTTAGCACCGTGCACCCGCGCACCGTGCACCCAAGCACCTTGCACCTTAGCACCCCGCACCCGACGCACGCATGATCAAAGACACAGCGCGCGGCCTGTTCTGCGAGGCGGGCAACTTCTACATCGACCCCTGGCAGCCGGTCGACCGTGCGTTGATTACGCACGCGCACAGCGACCATGCGCATCCGGGATCGGCCGCCTATCTGTGTGCCGCGCCCGGTGCGACCGTGCTGCGGCGCCGGCTCCCTGAGGCGGCGGTCGCGACGGTTGAATACGGCGAGCCCCTTACCATCGGCGACGTCCGCGTGTCGTTCCATCCGGCGGGGCACATCCTCGGATCCGCGCAGATCCGCCTGGAACACCGCGGCGATGTGTGGGTAGTGTCGGGAGATTACAAGCGTGCTGACGATCCAACCGCGGCACCATTCGAGCCGCTGCGGTGCAACACGTTCATTACCGAAGCGACTTTCGGGCTGCCAGTCTATACGTGGGATTCTCCGGCGTCGGTGGTCGACGAGATCGTTGAGTGGTGGCATCTGAACCGGGAGGCGGAACAACCGTCGGTTCTGTTCTGTTACGTGCTCGGCAAGGCGCAGCGGATTCTTGCGGAACTCCGAGAACGTGCTGACGAACCCATCCGCCTGCACGGCGCGATGGACGGCATGACGGAGGCATATCGAGACACGGGTGTCGCACTCGCCGCCACTGAGCGCATCGCGGAGGGGACGCGCGGAAAAGCGCTCGCGCGGACGCTGGTGCTCGCGCCAATCTCGGCGCGTGGCACGACCTGGATGCGGCGACTGCCCAACGCGTCGACCGCATTCGCATCGGGATTGATGCGCATACGCGGCGTGCGGCGGCAGCGCGCGTTCGACCGCGGGTTCGTACTGTCCGATCATGCCGACTGGCCATCGCTGCTCCGCACGATTGACGAGACCGGCGCGTCGCGCGTGCTCGTGACGCATGGCTGGTCGGACGTGCTCGCGCGGTTCCTGGCCGAGCGTGGGCTTGAAACCGGCACGTTGCGTACGGCGTTCGAGGGTGAGGCGGGCGAGCTCGCGACGGAACCGGAGCCCGCGCCGTGAAGCGGTTCGCCGCACTCTACGATGGCATCGACCGGACCACCTCCACCAACGCGAAGGTGGCCGCACTGGTCGAGTATTTCCGTACTGCACCACCCGGCGATGCGGCGTGGGCGGTGTATTTCCTGACCGGCCGTCGACTGAAGCGGCTTGTGCCTTACGCCGCGCTTGGCGAGTGGGCGGAGATCCTTACCGGTGTTCCAGGATGGCTCGTGAGCGAGAGCTATGCCGCCGTTGGTGACGGTGCGGAGCTCGTCGCGCTGCTGCTCGACGCACTGCCCCCCGAAGCGCTGGCGCCCGAACTTCCGCTCGCCTCGTGGGTCGAAGATCGGCTCTTGCCGCTCGGCAAGATGGACCCGGCCGGACAACGCGAGCACGTCATGCGATGGTGGCGCGGACTGCCCCGGAGCGAGCGTTTCATCCTGAACAAGCTGCTCAGCGGCGAATTCCGTGTCGGTGTCGCGCAGACGCTGGTCGTGCGGGCGCTCGCGAAAGCCGCGGACGTCGACACGACGACCGTGGCGGCGCGGCTAATGGGAGACTGGACTCCGTCCGCCGACTGGTTTGCCACGGTTGTGGCGCCTGCGACAGGAGGTGCCGATCCGTCACAGCCGTACCCGTTCTTCCTCGCATCTCCGCTCGAGGATCCTCCGGGCCCGCTCGGCCCGCGCGACGAATGGCTGGTCGAGTGGAAATGGGACGGGATTCGCGCGCAACTGGTGCGGCGGGCTGGACAGACCTGGCTCTGGTCGCGTGGAGAAGAGTTGATTACGCTGCGCTTCCCGGAGATTGCCGCGGCCGCGACGCATCTCCCCGACGGCACCGTGATTGACGGCGAGGTCTTGGCGTTTCGCGAAGGACGGCCGATGCCCTTCTCGGCGCTGCAGCAACGCATCGGACGCCAGCGTCAGCTCGGACAAATCATGCGCGCCGTTCCGGTCGTCTTCATGGCATACGACCTGCTCGAACACGGCGGACGTGACGTGCGCGGCGAGCCGCTCGAGGCGCGACGCGCGTCACTGCTGCCGCTCGTCCCGCATCAAGCCGTCCTCAGGATTTCTCCGGAGGTCGAGGAGCCGACGTGGGATGCGCTGGCCACATTGCGGCCCGACTCGCGCGCGCGCGGCGTCGAAGGCTTCCTCCTCAAGCGACGATCGTCCGCCTACGGCGTCGGCCGCAAGCGCGGCGACTGGTGGAAATGGAAGATCGATCCGCTGACGATCGATGCGGTGCTGATTTACGCGCAGCCGGGCAGCGGCCGCCGTGCGAGCCTGCTGACCGATTACACGTTTGGTGTCTGGGACGGCGATCAGCTGGTGCCGATTGCGAAGGCCTATTCCGGCCTGTCGAACGCGGAGATCGACGAGCTCGATCGATGGATCCGCCGGCATACGCGCGAGCGCCACGGGCCCGTGCGGGTCGTTGACCCGGTGCACGTGTTCGAGCTCGGATTCGAGGCGATCGCGCCGTCGACGCGTCATCGCAGCGGCATCGCCGTGCGCTTTCCGCGGATGCTGCGATGGCGCCGTGACAAGCCTGCCTCAGAGGCAGACACGCTCGAGGCGTTGCGGCGGCTGATGGGCTGAGATTCTCCAGTGGCCGGGTTAGCACGGTTCTTGCGACTCCAGACTCCCCGAGTGTGGTGATGAGGTCGCGAGCATTAACCCCGGCACCCGGTCGGCCACAAAAGAGGTCGAGGAGGATACGAATCGCCGGGTTATGGGTCCTCGGTTTCACACTGGCTGCCTCGGCCGTGCCCGTCAACGCCGAGCCAGATGCCGAACGTCTTCTCGCGGCGCGATTTTTCTCCCACCAGGAAGAACCCCTCCGCTCCTACCGCGCGTTCCGCCGGATGCACGCATGGAGCGAGAAGTTGAACCAGGAAGCCTGGCTCGACGCGTGGACAGAGCTCAAGAACGGGCAATTCAATTTTGAAATCGTCAGCGAGCGAGGCTCTGACACGATCCGGAACCGAGTCCTTCGTAGCGTGCTCAAACGCGAGCAGGAACTCGTCAGCAGCGGCGACACCGACCGCGCCGACCTGACGTCCGAGAATTACAGTTTTGAGGAAGGCGGGCGCGACACCGACGGCACGCACGTGGTGCAAATTACACCCCGCCGTAAAGACGTGCTACTCGTCGAGGGCAAGATGGTTCTGAGCCCCGACGGAGGGGATCTGCTGCGCGTCGAAGGCCGCCTCTCGAAGAATCCTTCCTTCTGGACAAGTCTCGTCAATGTCGTTCGCCACTATGCGCGCCTTGGTGGTGTGCGCGTGCCCGTTGCCACGGAATCCACCGCAAAGGTGAAGTTCGCCGGGAACGCGCAAATGGAAGTGGCGTACGAGTACCAGACCGTGAACGGCCGGCCCGTCAGCCTCAGCGCGCAGCGCCAAGCAGCGCCTTCGCGTATCGCTGAGCGATAAGGTTCGTCAGCCGGCGCACCGGACTTTTCTGCACGTCGATCGCGACCGCCTGTTCCAGCAGCTTCTTTCGTTCCGCGCCCTCGGGCAGCGTCATCGCCATCGTCACGTAAGCGAACACCGATTGTCCCTCCGATAACTCGATGGCGCGGTTGAAATCTGCACGCGCGGCCTCCGGCGAGCCGCCCAGAAGCCTCGGCAGCCCATCGACCGCAATCAGCGCTTCGTGAATCGCACCATGCTGCCAGGCTTCGTCCAGCGTCTTCGCGCGTCCAAGCAACGCGCGCACCGCCACGAGCTCGCCAATGCGTTTCAATTGATCGTCGGCCAGTGAGAGATCAGCGCCCCAGGCCGCCCCGGTCCAGTACAAAAACGGAACGTCCTGCACGGTCGTGACGTCGAGGACCGCGGCGTCACGCACGATGGCCTCCTGTGTGATGCGCGCGTGGCGCACGGCAATACCGCGCAGGCAGTAGCCCCTGGCCCGCTGATACATGCGGCTGGCACGGTCGCGCAGTTCGCGCGCCGCCGTCGCGTTGCCCTGCTGCAGGGCCGCTTCGACCTGGAGAAAGCCGTAAGAGTACTGCGTGAAACCGCTGCAGGCCGTCAGCAGGAGATCGGTGTGGTTTGGCGACTGCGACAGCAGCATCTCGATCGTCTTCAGCGTCGATGGTGCCGCCGCGCGGACAAACTCGGGGTCGTTGTCCGAGTCGTACACGGCACTGCTGGCCGCAAGCGCCGACGCCATCCTGTTGATACCTGCCTCCTTGACTGAGCACCCGGACAGGATCGCAAGCGCAGCGGCTGCTGCAACCCATCGAAACGACATCGGAAGCGACGATAGCACACGGTTGGCGTGCGCCTTGCTCACAAGCCGCTGGAGGGTCGCCATGGCTGACGCGCCGAAGTATCGAGATGAACGACTGCCAGTGACCGCCGAGGTCGGTGGCGAAGGCGGGAGCCACGCTGACCCGACGTTTCAAAAGGCCACGGAAGAGGGAGACATTGACATTGCGGACGAACACGTTGCTCCCGACCACATCATCCCTCCGGGTCCCGATCCTGCCGAGGGCATGAAGAAGCAGTCTACCGAGTAGCCGCAACACTCGGACCTCGGACCTCGGACCTCGGACCTCGGACCTCGGACATCGGCACGCCGATCGCAAAGCGAGCGGCTCCCCTTGACAATCTACAAGAGCACCACTATCCTCTTGTCGACAATCGACAGGAGGATCGATGGCGCCAAAGTCTGACCTGCTGCAGGGCACGCTCGACCTGCTGATCCTGCGCACGCTCTCGACGGGACCCATGCACGGATGGGGAATCTCGCTCCGCATCCAGCAGCTCTCGCGCGACGTGCTCCAGATCAACCAGGGTTCGCTGTACCCCGCGCTGCATCGGCTCGAGCAGCAGGGCCTGATTGAAGCGGAATGGGGCAATTCGGAGAACAACCGGCAGGCCAAGTTCTATCAGCTCACGCGCGATGGCAAGAAGCAGCTCGCCGAAGAGACGCGCAACTGGGAGCGCCTCTCCGATGCCGTCGCCCGGGTATTGGCCGGCCAGTGACGCGCTGACCGACCGTCAGCCACGGGAGCACAGATGATGCGGCATTTCTCCATCCGCCTGAAATCGCTCTTCCGCCGCGAGCGTCTCGAGAAGGAGCTCGACGTCGAGCTCCAGTACCATCTCGACATGCTCATCGAGCAGAACCTGAAAGCCGGCATGACCTCGCTCGAAGCGCGGCGGGCCGCACTGCAGGTCTTCGGCCCCGTCGCCGGGATCAAAGACGATGTGCGTGATACGTGGTTGTCGCGGTTCTTCGAAACCGCTACGCAGGACATCCGCTACGGCGTGCGCAACCTCCGCCGCAATCCCGGCTTCGCGTTGATCGTCATGGTGACGATGGCGCTGGGGATCGGCGCGAACAGCGCGATCTTCAGCGTGGTGAATGGTGTGTTGCTGCGGCCGCTCCCCTTCAAGAACGGCGATCGCATCGTCGTGCTGCGCCAGGGGCAGGGAGATACCGTCGCGAATAACATCGGCTTCTCGCCGAAGGACATTGGCGACTATCGGGGGGCCCGTTCGTTCAGCGATGTCGTCGAGTTCCACAACATGTTCTTCACGTTGCTCGGGCGCGCGGAGCCCGAGCGTCTCTCGACCGGCGTGGTATCGGCGAATTTCTTCGATGTGCTCGGCGTGTCGCCGATGTACGGCCGTAACTTCGTCCAGGCAGATGAAGCGCACGGCGCGCCGGCGGTGCTCATCCTCAGCTACAAGTATTGGCAACGGAGCTTTGGCGCGGACCCGAAAGTGGTCGGCCAGGTTTTCAGGATGAACGACCGGCCGCACACGGTCATCGGCGTACTGCCGGCCGTGCCGCAGTATCCGCTGGATGTCGATGTCTATATGCCGACGTCGGCGTGCCCGTTCCGCTCGAGTCAGCGCACCATCGATAATCGGCGCGCGCGCCTGATGCAGACCGCCTTTGCGCTCATCAAGCCGGACATCACGCTTGGTAAGTCTCGCGCGGATCTCGATATCGTCGCCGCGCAGATGGCGAAGGATTTTCCGGACGACTATCCGTCCACGAATTTTCACACGACGGCAACGCCGCTCAAGGAAGATCTGACGCGCAATTTCAAGACGACACTGCTGATCCTGCTCGGCACCGCCGGATTCGTGCTGCTCATCGTCTGCGCCTCGATCGCGAACCTGCTGCTCGCGCGCATGGTGCGCCGCGAGCGTGAGTTCTCGGTTCGTGCCGCGCTTGGCGCGAGCCGTCAGCGTCTGCTACGGCAGCTGCTCACAGAGAGCCTGCTGCTCGCGGTGGCGGGAGGCCTTCTCGGTCTCGCGGTGGCCTCGGCAACGAAGACACTGCTTGTCACCTACGCGGAGCGCTACACAAGCCGGGCGATCGAAATCAGCATCGATCAGAACGTGTTGCTGTTCACGCTTGGCATGTCGGTGCTCACGGGCCTCATCTTTGGAAGCGTCCCCGCGTGGTCAGCGCGCTTCGACGTGGCCCCGGCGCTGCGGGACGGCGGTCGATCGACCCATGTGAATCAAGGACTCCGGAGCGCGTTGATTGTCGGGCAAGTGGCGGCGTCGTTCATGCTGCTGATCGCGTCAGGTCTCACGCTGCGCAGCCTGATGAATCTGCAGTCGGTGAACCCGGGGTTCAAGACCGAGAATCTCGTCACCTGGCGCGCCGACATGAGCTTCGACAAGTTTCCGCTGAGCATGGACCGCCAGGTGCGCAACCAGAAGATCTCGGATTATTGGGCTGAATTCGAAACGCGGCTCCGCGCGATTCAAGGCGTGACCGAAGTAGCGGGTGGAGGTACCTTCCCGCTGAACGAGCGCGGACCGTTCTCGAACGGCCTTCGTCGCGAATCCAAACCGCTGCCGCCGGGCGTACAACCCCCGCAGGTCGACTTCCGGATCGTGACCACCGAGTACTTCAAAACCCTCGGGCAACCGCTGGTCTCCGGGCGCGCGTTCAACAGCGGGGACACGCCCAATGCGCCCGGGGTCGTCATCATCAACGAGTCGGCCGCACGTCACTTCTGGCCGAACGAAAACCCGATTGGCACCCGCATCTCCGGCGGTACCAACGCTGCGAATGAACCGATCTGGCTCACCGTGGTCGGCGTGGTCGCGGACGTCCGGCAACAGTTGGGGCAGGCGCCGCGCGACGATGTGTATGTTCCTCTGCGGCAATTCGGGTTGAACAGCACGACGTGGGTCGTTCATTCGACGCGGCCGGTGGAGCAGATCGCGCGCGACGTAAAGGCCATGGGGCACTCGCACGACCCGGAACTGCCGATCGCCAACTTCCGGACGCTGGCGGAGGTTCGTTCGTCCTCCATCGAGCAGCCGCGCGTGACGACGTCCTTGATAGGAATCTTCGCGCTGCTCGCGCTCATCATCACCGCCGCGGGCATTGCGGGAGTGATCGCGTTCTCCGTCAACCAGCGGACGCAGGAGTTCGGCATCCGCATGGCACTTGGCGCGCCACGTGCCGGCGTGCTCGGCATGGTGCTGAGGGAAGGGCTCACGCTGGTCGCGATCGGCCTCGTCATTGGCATGGCGGGTGCGCTGGCGCTGACGCACGTGCTGCAGACGCTGCTCTTCGAAGTGCAGCCGACCGATTCGCTCACGTTCCTCGCGGTCTCGACTGTCCTCCTGATGGTGGCGGTCCTGGCGTGCCTGCTTCCGGCACGGCGGGCCGCGTCGGTCGATCCGATGGTGGCGCTTCGCGCGCTGTAAGCGGCTCACGACTCAGGGCTCATGGCTCATGGCGGCTCAGGATTTGATGTGTCTCGGGCCGTAAGCCAGCGTGAGCCTTGAGTCAAAGCCTTGAGCCTTGAGCCCTGAGCCCTGAGCCGGTTACTCTACCCGCCATGGGTTTGCTGGTTTCCATGGCGCTCGCGTTCTGCCTCGCACTTCAGGCCAACAAGAACTTTCCAGCCGAATGGACGCGGCCGATCGAGCCGTTCAAGATCATCGGCAACGTCTATTACGTCGGCACAGAGGACCTGGCGTCGTACCTCATCGCCACTCCGGCCGGCTCGATCCTGATCGAGACCGGCGTCGAACCCAATGCCGACATCGTCGCGCGCAACATCGGGACGCTCGGCTTCAAGGTCACGGACGTCAAATACATCCTCACGACCCAGGCCCACTTCGATCACGTCGGTGGACATGCTCGCATGAAACACCTG